>JAVEQP010000023.1:0-17447 GCA_034007585.1 Lentimicrobium sp.
TGAAAAGGAGACGCGGGGCGCGGGACGAATTTCTGACCCAATACTCCTGCTTCTATTCACCTGGCAAGGGGACAAGGAAAAATTGAGGTTAGAAGTTAGAGGTTAGAAGTTAGAGGTTAGAAATTAGAAATTAGAAATTCTCCGTGTTGTTCACTGATCAAGGGTCACTGAGCGTAGCCGAAGTGGACCTTGTCTCCCCGTCCCTTTGTCTCCCCGTCCCCCCATCTCCTTGTCCCCTTATCTAAACTTCCCTAAGCTCTCCACTCTTATACTTCTCATAAGCTTGCTTTAGCGACAAATCCTGCGCGCCCACGAAAATTTTCAGATTCATGTGCGCCAGCGCTTTGGCTGCGGTGTCGCCCGGGCCGTTTCCGGTAATCAGTACATCGGGTTTCAATTCAAAGAGACGCTGTGAGGTGGCTGTTCCGGCACCATGTGCTTCGTTTTTTACGGCGCTGTTGTCAAAAACGGTTAATTCCTCACTGTTTTCATCGTGAATTACGATGTATTCTGTTCTGCCAAAACGAGGATCAATCATTGAATCCCAAGTGGTTCCGGCTGCGGTAAAGGCTATTTTCATTTCTCTGATTTATTTAGGTTTGTCAATACTTTAGTTTTCTCCCAGCTTTCTTTTAATAGGCCGGTGAGTACGCCTTGTTCAAATTCTACAATGGTTTGACCCTGGGTCATGGCCTTTGTAAAGTCTTCATTGTAAGGTAAATCACCTAAATGGGCTATACCTTCTTCTTTAAGAAAATGTTTGATTTCACTGCATTTTTCAGGATTTACGTCTGCTTTGTTGATGATACATCCCGACCTTATATTAAATTTTTTCACCAGCTGATGTACGCGCTTAAGATCGTGTAATCCCGAAACGGAAGGTTCTGTTACCAGCACTACGAAGTTTGCCCCTGAAAGTGAGGATACCACCGGGCATCCAACTCCGGGAGAGCCATCCACAAGTATGTATTCCTTGCGTTCTTCTATCGCAATTCCTTTAGCCTCATCCTTGACTTTGGCCACCAGTTTGCCTGAATTGTCGGCGCCAATTTCCAGGCGCGCATGCACCATTAGACTGCCGGTTTTAATATTGGAAATATACCATTTACCGGCCAGTAGTTTTTTATTGATAATGGTTTTGGTGGGGCATATCCGGGCGCAATAGCCACAGCCTTCGCAGTCGATTGGAGCTATACTATATTTTCCATCGATTACCGAAATGGCATCAAAGCGGCATACCTGCTGGCATAAGCCACAGCGGGTGCAGTTGCTTTGATCGATGTAGGCCAGTTCGCCACTGTAAAAATCCTCTTCATTTCCAAAATCAGGCTGCATCAGCAGGTGCATATCGGCAGCATCCACATCGCAATCGGCAACCACCACATCGGCTCCGCCCAAAACGGCAAAAGCGGCGGTGATGGAGGTTTTGCCGGTACCTCCTTTTCCTGAGATTATTACGATTTCCTTCATGCCGGACTCCTTTCCGCCGTTGACAGGCAATAATCAAGAATATGTCCCAAAGATTCACGGATTTCAGGAAATTCGGGATAGATTAGCTTACCCGCAGAATATAATTCTGCAATCTTGCGGTTGTTCGGAATTCTGGCCAATACAGGAATGTTTTCTGCTTCGCAATAGTGCAACACATCATCATTCCCTATCCCATAGCGGTTTATTACCACACCAAAAGCTTTATTCAGCGTACGCATGGTTTCCACGGCAAGCTTCAGGTCATGCAGTCCAAAGGGAGTGGGTTCGGTTATCAAAATTACAAAATCCGCATCTTTGGTTGCTTCAATTACCGGACAAGAAGTCCCGGGAGGGGAGTCAAACAGGGCAATGCGCACCTTATCGTATTTACTGGCAGCATATTTTTTCGTTTTTGCTATACTGGCAACTGCCTGCTCTTCGCCAATATTGAGGCGGCTTTCTACAAAGTGGAGTTTGTCCACCTGATAATCGCGCAATTTCCCAATCACTTTTGGAATCATCGGCAGGGCATCCACCGGGCACAGTTCAGAACAGGCATAGCAGCTATGACAAAGCTCCGGGAAAACCAGAATGGATGGCCCAAGCTGCATAATGGCATGAAAATTACATACCTTTTGGCAAAGTCCGCAAAGGGTGCATAAGGATTCATCCCATTCGGGAATCATTTTAAGATTATCCTCTTCGTGAATCAGTTTGCCTTCAAAAAACAAGCCTGAGTTGGGCTCTTCCACATCCAGGTCAACCAGAACAACCTTTTCCTGTTCAGCAATATAAGCGGCAAGATTGGTAGAAAGAGTAGTTTTTCCTGTTCCTCCTTTGCCGCTTGCAATTACTATTTTAAAGGGTTGTTGGTTAGTCATAAGCCAGCCTGGTGGTTTCATTAGCCAGGGTTGCCTGAATGGCCTTTTGCATAAAAGGGGATTTCCAGGAACCGAGGTTTTGATGGGTGAGATAGTATTTTTGAGGAATAGGGTGGGTGCCGAAAACGACTTCCATTCCATATTTCTCCGGGATAAACTTCGCGAAATGTTTCAAATGATCACAAGGAGGATAGCCCACCAATAATCCGGTTGCAAAGTGAACATGGGTTGCACCATTCTTCTTCATTTCAGCCGGCGCGTATTCCACGTTTCCCCCAGGGCAGCCTCCGCAGGTGGTGTATCCAACGAGTTCAACTTCTTTGTCTTTATAGACGTCAAAAGCCCCTTCACGCTGATGTAGTGACCGGAGACACTTTCCACCCGCACAGGTATGATACCTGTTGCAGATGATGATACCGATTTTGATTTTTTCCATTTTGGTTTTTTTTTACGAACGAAATGATTTCAGATTTCGGATTTCGGTTCCGATAGCTATCGGGGTCGGGGCTAAAATCTAAAAAGTCTGAATTCCTATACAGGGACGTGGGATACTGGTCCGACTTTCACACTTCTTAGTTGCTACCTTTTATTCATTACTCATCGCGGGGCGCACATAACTTTAGTGCTTGTGCCCGTGATCATGTCCATGCCCATGCCCATGTTCATCGTCATGGTCGCAATAGTTGGCACTCAGGTTTAGTTTGCCGGCCAGAAATTGGGATACCAGATTTTCTGCGGTGTCCACCGGCGCACCAACGAACACGTTTACTCCGGCTTCGTTGAATAAATTAACCGCCATGGGGCCCATACCTCCGGCAATTACATCGGTAGCTCCATTTGCGGCTACCCATTTGGGGAAGGTTCCGGGCTGATGTTCCGGAGGATCAATCATGGTAACATTGGTTATGGCGTCGTTCTCCACGTCAACGTAGGCAAATGCCTGGCAATGGCCAAAATGCTCTGATAACAGGTTGCCGGCCATTGGGATTGCAATTCTTTTTTTTGTCATTTTACGTTAGTTGTTTTTAGAAAAAATAACCCCGGTTCAAAAACTAAATTTATTATTGAACCGGGGTTAGCGTTGCTTATTGTTTTCTCAGAACGGCTTTTTCCACATCTGCCTTTGATAAAGGCTTAGTGCAGAAGAACCAGTCGTAGCACTTCATGTTTTGCTTGTCCTGCATGCGTTCTGCGGCAACACCGCAAGAACCGGCAGTAGGAACAATTACATCATCGCCCGGACGCCAGTCGGCGGGGGTGGCAATGGAGAAAGCGTCGGCTGCCTGCATGGCAATCAGCGCACGGTAGAGTTCGTCAAAGTTTCTGCCAAGGCTCAGCGGGTAGTAAATAATGGCGCGGATCATGCCCTTTGGATCAACAAAAAATACGGCGCGAACCGCTTTTGTATTGCTTTCACCCGGCATCATCATACCATATTTCTTAGCCACATTCATGCTGATATCTTCAATAAGGGGGAATTTAACCTCAATATCTTTCATCCCGTTGTATTCAATCTTTTCCTTGATAGTCCTCAGCCAGGCAATGTGGCTGTATAGTCCGTCAACGGAGAGGCCCACCAGGTCGCAGTTGGCATCTTTGAATTTCTTGTCCATACTGGCAAAAGTCATAAACTCTGAGGTGCAGACAGGGGTAAAGTCAGCGGGATGGCTAAATAAAATTACCCATTTGCCACTGTAATCCTCCGGAAAGTTAATGTCTCCCTGGGTGGTGACGGCTTTGAATGAAGGTGCTTTTTCGCCAATTCGTGGCATGGCGTAAGTTTCTGGGTTTTGGTTTTCCATAATTTTGCTTTGTTTAAGTGTTAATAATTAGGTTTAAGTTCAGTTAAAAGTTAAGTCAACTAATTTAGTTTATTTTTTCGACATAAAATTCCTCCCCGGTAAGAAATTGCCATAAATTAGTAGCGTATTATCTTCCGGTGCAATCCTGTATAGGATTTCAGAATCATTCACCCTGGATTTTGGAATTACCGTTAAGTGGTTGCAGGGAAATGATTATTTACATACCTCCCCGGAACCGATTCTGACGGCCCGGTCCCATTCCGCGACATCCGCCATTCCGGCCCATTCCCCGGCCTAATCCTCTTCCCATTCCTCTTCCGGCACCTTGTCCAGGGAAAAAGTCATTGGTTGGGTTCTCAGTATTTTCTATTTCATGGATGGTTTGATTTCTGCGTCCTGTTCCAAAGTTGGTGCAGCGACCCATTTTGCGCCCTGTCATCGGACCTTGTCCCATGGGGCCTTGTTGATTAAATCCTGGCATAATAGCCTCCTTTGTTTTGTAGTTAAACTTATTTTAAACCGGCATTTAACCGTTTTCCCTGGCCTTTTCCTCCGCCGGAATTGCGTTTTTTACCCATTCCTTTGCCGAGTTTTGCCAGTTTTTCTTCATCAGAAACTGCGCCACATTGGCCCAGCTTTCTTCCTGTTTTTTTGCCCTTTCCTTCGGGCCCTGTTCCATCAAGATTTGGCATTTTATTTTCCTCCTTTTTTTAGTAATTCAATGATGTGACTGATCGTCTTAGCGGAATCTTTTACCACAATCATTTGTATGTTCATACTGTCGAGCAATGGCTTGATCTTAACGCCAAATTCTCCGGAAATAATTTTGGATACATTTCGCGATGAAATTAATTCCACCGCAGCCGGCCCGGCATGTTCTTCTTTGTCTTTGTTGGGGTTGGGGATAAGCTCCATTGCCCCGTTTTCGGTATCATATATTACAAACCAGGCACAACGTCCAAAGCTTGAATCTATAACAGACTCAAGGGTGTTTCCGGTCGATGCCATTGCGATTTTCATATTCTTTTCATTTTATGACTTCCTTTTCCGGGTGCGCCTGCTCTCTTCATAAAGTGGCCGCATTCAGGGCAAACCTGCTCCTTGCATGGTTTCCCAGCCTGGTGTGGTTGCTCAAATTGGCAATCAGGGCAAATACATTTGTCTCCATTAAAGTTCAATTGTTGAGTCTCTTCCGGAAGATCAAAATCTGTAATCGCATCACTTCCGCACAATGGGCAACTTTTAATGGGGATATTCTTATGCGGATGGTTAAAATAACTGTCACAGGCATTACATTGGTGCCAGTCGCTGTCAAAATAAACCTTACCGCCGTCAATAGCAATTTGTCGGCCCTCCACAAATGCAGTGGCTATTTTTTGTAATGCGGCTGCATATATGCGTGTGAAAGTTGGCCGTGAAATACCCATCATTACTGAAGCCTGGTGGTGATTGAGCCTATCATAGTCGCTTAATCTCAATGCTTCATATTCCTCAAACAACACATTCACAGTCCCGCCTGCTTTCAATCCTGATTCTATCCCATAAGGTTTAAATCCTTTGATGGAAGGTGGATTCAATATTTTACGGGGTCTTTTTATGCGTGGCATGTCATTTAAGCTAATGTTCGATGCAAAGATAATGAACTAATGTTCACTATGCAAGTTTTTTTTCTTTTTTTTATGTTATTTTAACTAACTGTAAGGTCATCTCTTTGATGTTTAATTCCAGCCTTAAATTTATGCGGATGATATAATAGTTGCAGGGAACGAAAATTTATTTAATTTTGCCCCCGGAAAGATGGCAGAGTGGTCGATTGCGGCGGTCTTGAAAACCGTTGACCTGCAAGGGTCCGGGGGTTCGAATCCCTCTCTTTCCGCCAGACAAATAAGGTGCCCCGCAGTAGCGGGGCATTTTTAATTTAGTCACCCTTTATGCCAGGCTCGCCTGAGCATAAAGGGTGGCTAAATTAAAAGCATCCGTCTCGGGCGGATGCCTTATTTGTCTGAAGCCCCCTCCTTAGGGATCAGCGCAAGCTAATCCCTGACTTCTGTCCTTCTGTTTTAAAAGCTCGCCTGAGCATAAAGGGTGGCTAAATTAAAAGCATCCGCCTCGGGCGGATGCCTTATTTGTCTGAAGCCCCCTCCTTAGGGATCAGCGCAAGCTAATCCCTGACTTCTGTCCTTCTGTTTTAAAAGCTCGCCTGAGCATAAAGGGTGGCTAAATTAAAAGCATCCGCCTCGGGCGGATGCCTTATTTGTCTGAAGCCCCCTCCACTCCGAAACGTCACACTTTAGGAGGAGCATTTATAATTAAGGTCTGCTGAAAAAATAATATATCATTGGATACCAGTATGCTATGATGATATTTTTTATGTTATGTGCAAGGTTTTTCTCGGCATACGTTCATATTTCATGCTTTTCAGCAGATCAAAATAAAACTTGTAAATCTTGTAAATCCTGTCAAAAAACAATGCTGCAAATCATGTCATTAAAAACAAGTTTATAATTTATGAGATATTAGACGATTAGGAGTTTTTCAGCAGGCCCTAATTAAAATCAACTTTATCAGTTAAATAACTTATTTGTTTGCATCCTGGTTACTGCTTCTCATATCGATAGTGTCCGATAATCTTAAAGTTGAAAAGACAATCGGCCAGTACCTGCCCACCTCCAATATTGTGCACTACCAGAAACCGTTCTCCATCGCTTGATTTTCTGTTGACTAAAATCCCAATGTGCGTGATGCTACCACCTAAATTCCAACATATGATATCACCCGCTTGATAGTCTGAGCTTTTCATTGTAATGGGAAGCTCTTGACCAAGGCGGCTAAAAAAGACCATGAGGTTAGGTACTCTTCGGTGATCGATATTTCTATCGGTGGTTTTTAATCCCCAATTTTTAGGGTATTTATCAAAATGATCCCTCATATCTTCGTGGACCTCTTTTTGTAAATCAATATTCAGCTTGCGGTATGCTCTGATTACTACATCTGTACATACACCCTTGTTGGAAGGCACATCTCCGCCAGGATAACCCATACTGAAATATCCCGGGTCATAAATCACGTACTGTTTGGTTAAGCTTAACGCAGCATCGGCAAGTCTTAGTTGAAATGTGTTCTGAGCCTGTATTAGATTTATACAGAAAATGACTGTTAGTAGGGGAAAGATTGATTTTTTCATAGCCTTGTGACAAGTTTCATCTTAGGTACAAAAGTCTGGAGATTTAATGGTACAGATGGTTTTGCATCAAAATTATGAATAGTTATTTAAAAAAAAAGCAGCAAGAATATGTCATTGCAGATTTACACCAGTACATCAATTACTATCAATAAAATATGAACTAACCAACTGTTATTGGCAGGCAGCTTCCCAGCATGAGTTATTCATGAACTAATAATAATATTAAGCAAGCCTGTTGTCCAGGAAAAATTGAATTATATGAATGTATTGCATGATAGAAGGATTTTACCGGGAACAGTGTTTAAGAAATAGGATCCGGTTAAACCCACTTGAATTCACTGCGGTTATCTATACAGCCGGATCATGAACTACCAGCTTCCGCTGGCGCCGCCGCCGCCAAAACCACCACCACCGAAACCTCCGAAACCGCCACCACCGCCGCCAAAGCCGCCACCTGATGAACCTCCCCAGCCACCTGATGAACTGCGACCGCCACCTCCACTACCCATCATAGACATCAGCATCCAAAAAGGCAGATTAGAACTTCCGATATTGTGATGTCGATTGCCGCGGCCCCGACCCATAAAGAAGACAATGAGTATTATGATAAGAATTGGTATTAAAAAGTCCCAAATACTGCCTTTTTTTTCATAATCCTCCGCTTTGAAACGCCCCGAGGCAAGGTCCATAATTATGTCGGTTCCGGCATTGATTCCACCAAAGTAGTTGTTGTTCTTGAATTCCGGAATCATTGTATTGTCTACAATGCGGCGGGCTAAAGCATCCGGAATGATCTCTTCCATACCGTAACCGGTTGAAATGGCTGCCTGCCCTTTTTCATTGCCTGTTTTAGGTTTTATCAACAGTATTATACCGTTATCATAGGCTTTTTGGCCGGCTCCCCAGCTTTTCCCAATGCGCTGGGCCAGATCATCAATGTCATAGCCATCCAGACTAGTCAGCGTAATTACGGTAATCTGGGTTGAGGTAGAGTCGTTATAATCCACAAGTTTACGTTCCAGTCTTGCGACCTCATCGGAAGAAAGAATGCCGGCAAAATCATTAACCAGCCTTGGAGGTGTGGGTTTTTCAGGAATACCGGCAGAGGCATAAAATGCGGTAATAAGCAACATTGTTGCAATGAGCAGCATAGTGCCGGTTTTTCTGAGAATTGTCATAGAGTATAAATACATTTAATTGTCTCCGAATGAAATATCATCCTTCAGTTCATTTACATCATCAGATTCATACGGGAAGTGCTTTTTGAGTTGAAGTCCGGCCTGCTGAATTCCGGCAATCAGACCTTCTGCAAAATGATCTTCCCTAAAGTGATTGATCATAAGAACTTTGGTGCTTTCCCAAAAATTGTCGGGCACCACTGAATTAATACCTGAATCGCCCAAAATGGCAAATGAACGGTTGTGTGTTGCCAGGTAGAAAAGGACCCCGTTTTTGAGTTTGGTGCGGTCCATTTCCAGTTTTTTAAAAATATAGGCCGCCCTATCGAGAATATCTCCAGGACATTTATTTTCGATATGTACCCGGATTTCGCCTGAAGTATTTAGTTCTGCATCGAGTATGGCCTGAAGAATATCTTCCTGCTGGTCTTTCGTGAAAAATGATTTGGCTGATTGTGGCATAGTAAACCCCGAGTAAATATTTGGTTAGAATTGTACTTCAGGGGCTTTTTCTGCACCAGTATCAGATTTGAAATATGCTTTTTGCTTAAAGCCAAACATTCCTGCTATGATGTTGTTGGGAAAGCTAAGCACGAGGGTATTGTATTCCCGGGCAGTTGTATTAAAGGCGCGTCTTTCAACGGTAATACGGTTTTCAGTGCCTTCAAGCTGAGCCTGAAGGTCGAGGAAATTCTGATTGGCTTTCAGATCGGGATAACGTTCCACTACCACCATCAATCTGGACAAGGCCGAACTGAGGCCTTGCTGAGCCTGTTGGAATTGTTCCATGTTGGCTTCTGTTAAATTAGTAGGGTCAATATTAGTGCTGGTAGCTTTTGCTCTGGCTTCGATTACTGCAGTTAGAGTCCCTTTTTCAAAATCAGCATAACCTTTAACTGTATTTACCAAATTGGGGATAAGATCAGCACGACGCTGATATACATTTTCTACCTGAGCCCAGGCTTCATTAACTTTCTCTCGTTCTTGAACCATTTTATTATAGGTGCCTTTCAGAGAAAGGAAGGCTATAATTACAATTCCGACGATTACCAGAATAACAATAAGTGATTTTTTCATGATGGTTTAAGTTTTAGTAAGGCTAAAGTAATAAAAAAATAGTTTCGTGAACGATTTCATAAAAACAAATGCCCCGCCGAGGCGGGGCACCTTATTTTATTTTAAATGATCAAGGCTTCTGCGAATGAAACTGGTTAATGCTTCTCCCTTTAACAGGTTTTGAGATAACTTGGCAAGATCAACCATTTGTTTGGCCATGCTCTTGCGCGATTCTTCATCTTTTTCAGTATTCATTTTATTCACCAAAGGATGGTTTCCGTTTACAATCAGGTTGTAGGAATCGGGGAAGTTGCCCATGTATGAAGCCCCGCCACCTCCGAGCATCGACATGTCTTTCATGCGTCGCATAAATTCCGGACGGGTTATTTGAACCGGCAATTCGTTTTCGCTGAGACTCTCAAAGCTTACGGTGTAATTTGTACCGCCTGCGACCTGCTCAAATACAGGTTTTAGTTTTTCCTTTTCTTCGTCGCTGAGTTTCGAGGGCATAGCGTCCTCTTTGGCAATCAATTTGTCAATAACGTCAGCATCTACCCTGGCAAAAGTGGTATTTTCAAATTTCTGTTCCAGGGTATTGATAAAGTGGTTGTCAAGCGGTCCATCCATCACCAGCACATCGTAGCCATGCTCAGTTGCTGTTTCAATGAAGGTATGCTGTTCCTGAACATCAGAGGTATAGAGGTAAACCGTTTTCTTATCCTTGTCGTTCTGAGCATCACCGATATGTTTTTTATACTCTTCGAAAGTAAAGTATTGATCTTTGGTGTTTTTCAAAAGACAGAACTTTTCGGCCCGTTCGTAAAATTTGGGTTCTGAAATGATGCCATATTCAATAAAGATACGGATATCATCCCATTTTTTCTCAAAGTCTGCCCTTTCATTTTTGAAAAGCTCCTCCAGCTTATCGGCCACCTTTTTCATGATGTGGTTCGAGATCTTCTTAACATTGGAATCGCTTTGAAGATATGAACGCGAAACATTCAATGGAATATCAGGTGAATCGATCACCCCATGCATCAGGGTAAGGAAATCGGGTACGATACCTTCCACTGAATCAGTTACAAAAACCTGATTGGAGTAAAGTTGGATTTTTTCTTTCTGAACCTCGATGTTACGTTTTACCTTTGGAAAGTACAGTATCCCGGTAAGGTTAAACGGATAATCAACATTTAGGTGTATATTGAACAAAGGTTCTTCGAAGGTAGATGGATACAACTCATGATAAAAGTTTTTGTAGTCTTCTTCGGAAAGGTCTAAAGGCTTTTGTTTCCAGGCAGGAAGGATGTTATTGACGATACGTGGTTTTTCGCTCTCGTCGTATTTATCGTTGCCTTTTTCATCCTTTTCACCTTCAACTTTTTCCCAGGTTTTTTCGTTACCGAAACGAATGGGAACCGGCAGGAATTTACAGTATTTTTTCAGCAGGCCCAGTACGCGTGTTTCTTCCAGGAATTCTTTGGAATCATCCGCAATGTGCAGAATAATTTCGGTACCGCGTTCTGATTTCTCAATTTCTTCGAGGGTGTATTCAGGGCTGCCGTCACATTCCCATTTTACAGCCTTTGAACCCGGCCCTTTTTTATAGGTTTTGGTTCGGATTTCTACTTTTTTAGACACCATAAACGATGAGTAAAATCCAAGTCCAAAGTGTCCTATAAGCTGAGCGGCATCAGATTCACTTTTGCCTTTATACTTTTTAATGAACTCTTCGGCTCCTGAGAAGGCAATCTGATTGATGTATTTGTCCACTTCCTCAGCGGTCATGCCAATGCCCTTGTCTTTTACAGTAAGGGTGCCGGCTTTTTCATCTATAGAAACTTCAATGGTCAGGTCACCGAGCTCATCTTTGACTTTGCCCATGCTTGAAAGGGTCTTAAGCTTCTGAGTGGCATCCACGGCATTGGATATCAGCTCTCTGAGGAAAATTTCATGATCAGAGTAAAGGAATTTTTTGATGATCGGAAAAATGTTTTCCGTTTGTACGTTAATTTTTCCCGTTTGCATACTTGAATAAATTTTAGGTTTATACGATGCAGGGGCAAACGCAAAGGATGTGCCATGGCTATCAGACTGCCAATTTGGCGGAAATCTCTAAAGATAGCAAAGTTGAAGTTAATTAGAGCCTTACCCTGGAATTTCAAGGATAAAAGTAGTTCCACTGCCGGGTTTACTGGTAAAGTATATTTTACCTTTCAAATAGCGCTCGGTGATAATCTTCATGCTATAAGTACCCAATCCCCTATCGTTGCTTTTGGTGGAAAATGATCGGTTAAATACCTGAATCTGGACATCTTCATCCATAAATGATGGGTTGTGAACCCAAATCATGGCTCCCTTGTTTTTCATAGAGATAAGACCAAGGGTAACCGGAGCGTTGAGCATTTCCGCCTCAAAAGCGTTTTTTATCATATTGGTAACCACCCGGTTGAGCAATACTTTGTCGACTTCAAAGTTAAACGTCTCTGTTCGGTTGTCAAGATGAAATAAATTTTCATCATTGGTAAAAGACTTAAATTCAGTTCTCATCTCATTAAAGAACTCAAAGGAATTAACCATTGTCTTTTGTCTAACCTGCTCAATTTCCTTGTCGAAAGAAATCAACCTGTGGGTGTTAATTTCGTCAATCATACGCGATGATGCCTTGTAGAGCAATGATAGGAACTCATCATCACTATCTTTAAAATCTCCTGACATTAGCAATTCAGCCATTCCGCTAATGTTATGGGCGGTATTTAGAATGTCATGATAAAATATCCGCTCAAGCATCAGCCTCTTCTTCTCGTTACTAATGTCCTGCATGGTATAAAGGATGAATTCCCTGCCTTCAAAGTTGATTAATTTACTGGTGATGTTCAGGTTGAGGGTGCCATTTGGCGTATTTAAGGTGCATTCTTCCTCACTTTCCCCATAATCCAGACAGTTGATGGCCGATTTGAAAGCGCCACAGGTTTGGCATACTTTTGAACTTCCACAACTTTTTTCACCGGAGAGGGTATGATTACATCCAAAAAGTTCTCCTGGTTTTAAACCCAGCAAAGACTTAACATTTTCAACATGTAAGGCGCTAATTAGCGCCCTGTTACCATAAACCAACTCCCGTTCAGTATTTAGCAGCATGCTTATCACAGGTAACCCATCAAGAATTGCGGTGGCAAGCTTATTTGCCATTATGAAATTATAATCCTCTCTTAATGACTGATTGTCGTGGGGATAAAACTTAAGCGTAGCAGTTTGATGCATCTTTGTTTGTTAGATTTAGTCTGAAAAAATTACAAAATTTGATCAAAGCATTCATCCGTATTTCACACAAAGGTAATATTTATTTAACTCAGTATGTCTATGTTTGTATTAAATTTTGCTAAATGTTTGGAAAACAATTAAATAACGCTTTAGTGGTTATTAAAAACTTCTATTTTGGTGTGTTTTTAGTAACATTATTGACTTACCGGAACTATTTGACGACTATTTTCCCATCGTAACCCTCTTTGTTTGGCAGCTATTTGTGTATTTTGTTTTTCACCGGAGGCGATTCAATGCAGATTGGGCAATTGTTTTAACCAGCCAAGCTTATAGCTACACCATATACCTGTTAGTATGGCTTCGGCCGAGTCGTGTATGGGTGTTTGGGTGGGAGGAGTCCCATTCTTTTTTAAAAATCGGATCGCCATATCAATGGCAGTTTGCTTGGCTGCTTCGCCAGAGCGCTGTTCACGTGAGTACAAGAGATCGCGTCGCCATTGAAGTGCATCAGTCATCATAAATTTTATCCCAAATCGCTCAGCAACCCTTTTCCACACCAGAGCAATTTGTCCCCCGCCTTCAACGACAATGTAATTTAAATCCGGAATAGCATTCACCATATGAAAGGCTGCTTTTTTAAGCGAAGGTACTGATCCCATGTTGTGTGAACGATACCAGTGCAGTTTTCCTGAACTGTCAAATAGTGCCAGCCCTGTTTTTACTCCTGCGTCCACCGCCAACAGAAATTCCGGTTTTTCGTTAAGCATCGTTGCGTTTAATTGTTAATACAAAGCTAATTGTTTTGTGTGATGAGGCACTCCCCAAATACTAAATCTGTCGATCAGGCATAAGGTTGAAAGAAGAAATAAGGTTAAAAAGTAGATGGAGTAGTTTAATTATTGAGATTAAAAAGGATAATTGTTCTTTACGCAATATTGAAAAATTGACATATCTTATAGAAATTTATGATGAAATCAGTATATCTGATTCTTTAAAGGTGCCATTTATAGCTATTCAGGCTATATAATCTTGTTTTGTATCATTTAAAATAATATTTTCTGAATACGATTGCCGTTCGGGGAAAAGTTCCTAATTTAGCCCACATTAAGGATGGAATTTAAAACCACTTAAATATATTATCATGTTAGATCTCGACTGGACACGATTACCCTTCGGGTACATTAAAACTGACTACAACGTACGTTGTTACAACAGAAACGGGAAATGGGGGGAACTTGAGGTATCCTCTTCCGAACATATTCCCATGCACATGGCCGCTTCGGCATTACATTACGGCCAGGAAGCCTTTGAAGGCATGAAAGCTTTTAGGGGCAAAGACGGTAAGATTCGCCTGTTTCGCTGGGAAGAGAATGCAAAGCGCATGGAAAGTTCGGCAAAAGGTATTATGATGTCTGTGGTGCCTCATGAACTGTTTCTTGAAGCGCTGAAAAAAGTTGTTAAGTTAAATGAAAGGTTTCTGCCTCCTTATGGCACCGGCGCATCGCTTTATCTTCGTCCCTTACTTATAGGTACAGGTGCAAGGGTTGGTGTTAGCCCGGCAGATGAGTATTTGTTTTTGATATTCGTTACTCCGGTAGGGCCTTATTTTAAAGAAGGATTTAAGCCGGTAGCCTTGCAGATAGCACGCGATCATGACCGTGCAGCTCCAAAAGGAACCGGACGTTATAAGGTTGGTGGCAATTATGCAGCCAGCCTTACCGCCGGTATGGAAGCTCAGGCAGCCGGTTATTCCGCAGCACTCTTCCTGGATGCCAAAGAGAAAAAATACATTGATGAAGCCGGACCGGCCAACTTTTTTGCCATTAAAGGAAATAAATATATTACGCCCCAATCAGAAACCATTTTACCTTCAATTACTAATAAGAGTTTGATGGATTTGGCCCGCGATATGGGTATGGAAGTTGAAGTACGGCCTGTACTTGTGGAAGAACTGGCTGATTTCGATGAGGTAGGAGCCTGTGGCACCGCAGCCGTTATTTCGCCGGTACGTAAAATTGATGATCCGGTTACCGGACACGTTTATAACTATTGTAAAGACGGACAGGCAGGACCCATTTCTACCAAACTTTTCAAACGCCTCCAGAGTATTCAATACGGTGACGAAGCAGATAAGTTCAACTGGACCTATATTGTAGAATAAGGTTTTTTATACGTCAAAAAAGGCTTCCCATTGTAGTTCAGTGGGAAGCTTTTTTTTGCAAAAAGGGAAATATCATATAACGCCCCGGTGTGAAAGCAGGCCGGCCATCTCGTTTTGCATTTTTCCTGCCTCATCTGCAGCCATTTCGGCAAAATCTTTACCTATTGATCCAAACAGAATGCTCCGCGAGGCATTTACCAATAAGCCACAATCAGCATTCAGCCCAAATCCGGCTACTTCGCTCAGGCTACCACCCTGGGCTCCCACGCCGGGAACCAGCAAGAAGTGATCGGGCACTATTTCACGAACTTTGCTTAACATTTCAGCACGCGTGGCACCAATTACATACATCAGGTTTTGAGGTGTTCCCCATTGACTGGAAGTCTTTAACACCTGCTCAAACAGCGCCTGATTCGTTTTGTCTTCAATGATCTGAAAATCATTTGCCCCTTTATTTGAGGTGAGTGCAAGCAATATTACCCACTTGTTTTTAAATTTCAGAAAGGGGCTTACTGAGTCTTCACCCATATAGGGTGCTACCGTTACGGCATCAAAATCAAATCCGGAGTTATTTTTATCGAAAAATGCCCGGGCGTATTGGGTGGAAGTATTTCCGATGTCTCCGCGCTTTGCATCGGCAATGGTAAAGCATTGATCGCTGAATTTTTCAAGATATTCCATGGTGCGGTGCAGGCTTTTGAGCCCGTCCATACCGCGCGACTCATAAAAAGCCAGGTTGGGTTTGTAAGCTACCGTATATTTTAGGGTGGCATCAATAATCTGACGGTTAAATTCAAAAACCGGATCCTCTGCATAATTAAGATGTGCCGGTATTTTGTCGATGTCGCTGTCAAGTCCTACACAAAGAAAAGATTGCTTCTTTTTGATCAGTTGGACGAGTTGTTGACGATTCATGTATCTGTTGATTTGTCGATTTGTTGATGTGTTGAGTTGTTGAGTTGATGAGTTGATGATATGCTGAATGGTTTAGAAATTAAACCTTCCTCTCAATTCACTGCTTCTTTCAATCGTTCTGCGTTTTCGGCAAGTTGCAGGGCGTCAATCATATCCTGAATGTCACCATCCATAAACGTAGAGAGGTTATAAACGGTGAGGTTTATCCGGTGGTCGGTAATGCGACTTTGGGGATAGTTGTAGGTGCGAACCTTGGCAGAGCGGTCGCCCGTGGACACCATTGTTTTTCTTTTCCTTGAAATGTCGTCGAGGTATTTCTGATACTCTTGTTCGAACAGCCGGGTACGCAGAATAACCATGGCTTTGTCGAAGTTTTTCATCTGCGATTTCTGATCCTGAATGGCCACGGTAATACCTGTGGGAATATGCGTGAGCCTTACGGCGGAATAAGTAGTATTTACCGACTGTCCGCCCGGACCCGAGGAGCAGTATAAATCTTTACGGATGTCGCCGGGTTTAAGATCGATGTCAAATTCATCGGCTTCGGGCAGTACCACAACCGAAGCTGCCGACGTATGCACCCGGCCCTGTGTTTCGGTTTGCGGTACCCGCTGTACCCGGTGTACCCCTGATTCATATTTCATTTGTCCGTAAACATTTTGTCCTGAAATGTTAAGGATAATTTCCTTGTAACCTCCTACGGTACCTTCGGTGTAGTCCACCAGGTCAATTTTCCAATTTTTGGTTTCACAGAATTTGGTGTACATGCGGTAAAGGTCGCCTGCGAAGATACTGGCTTCGTCACCTCCCGTACCGGCGCGGATTTCCACCACTGCATTCTTTCCGTCCTGAGGATCAGAAGGAATAAGCATTAAACGAATGTCATCTTCCATTTGCTCACGGGAATCGCTCAGCATATTGAGCTCTTCTTTGGCCATTGCCCTGAATTCCTCATCCTTCTCTTTATTAAGGATTTCCTTGGCAGCTGCCAAATTGGCCACCACCAATTCGTATTTCTTATAGGCTTCAATTATAGGTTGAAGGTCCTTGTAATCCTTACTTAGCCTGATATAAGCATTCATGTCGGCCATAACCGACGGTTCGTTCATCTGTTTTTCAATTTCCTGATAACGCTTATAAATGGCTTCGAGCTTGTCAAGCATAAATTTTCCTTTTTTTGAGGGTGCAAAGTTACGAAATTAGGATTTCGGATTGCAGATTTCGGATTTCGGATTAAAAAGAATCACGCAAAGACGCAAAGCGGTGCACTGAGCCTTGGTTGGTGAGCTTTCGTCGAACCAGTCGAAGTGACGCAGAGATACGCAAAGTATTTTTTGATTGCGGATTTCGGATTTCGGATGTGATGATGTGATGATGTGATGATTTGATGATTTGACGATTTGATGATTTCGGATATCGGATTGCAGATTTCGGATTTCGGATTGAAAAGAATCACGCAAAGACGCAAAGCGGTGCACTGAGCCTTGGTTGGTGAGCTTTCGTCGAACCAGTCGAAGTGACGCAGAGATACGCAAAGTA
>JAVEQP010000023.1:17457-42786 GCA_034007585.1 Lentimicrobium sp.
GATATCGGATTGCAGATTTCGGATTTCGGATTGAAAAGAATCACGCAAAGACGCAAAGCGGTGCACTGAGCCTTGGTTGGTGAGCTTTCGTCGAACCAGTCGAAGTGACGCAGAGATACGCAAAGTAATTTTTGATTGCAGTACTTCGGATTTCGGATGTGATGATGTGATGATGTGATGATGTGATGATTTGATGATGTGATGATGTGATTATTTGATGATTTGACGATTTGATGATTTCGGATATCGGATTGCAGATTTCGGATTTCGGATTGAAAAGAATCACGCAAAGACGCAAAGCGGTGCACTGAGCCTTGGTTGGTGAGCTTTCGTCGAACCAGTCGAAGTGACGCAGAGATACGCAAAGTAATTTTTGATTGCAGTACTTCGGATTTCGGATGTGATGATGTGATGATTTGATGATTTGACGATTTGATGATTTCGGATATCGGATTGCAGATTTCGAATTTCGGATTAAAAAGAATCACGCAAAGACGCAAAGTGGTGCACTGAGCCTTGGTTGGTGAGCTTTCGTCGAACCAGTCGAAGTGACGCAGAGATACGCAAAGTATTTTTTGATTGCAGTACTTCGGATTTTGGATGTGATGATGTGATGATTTGATGATTTGATGATTTGACGATTTGATGATTTCGGATATCGGATTGCAGATTTAAGCTTTAAACCCTACGAATTACGCGGATTAACATGGATTTATTTTAATAACGTCTCAACACCTCCCGTCCGCCTCAGGCGGACAGACAGGCAACCCCTAAACAAATTAACAAAGACAGGGGGACGAGGGACGGAAAATGGGGACGGGACAAATCATTGAATCAATTCCCCTCAATTTCAATCACTTCCTAAAAATACACTATCGGATTCTCACTCCCAATGGTAAGTTTTTTAGTGTCTGCTTTCTCGCATCTGCCAACTACCTTTGCCTCAATGCCAAAATTTTCAGAAATCGAAATCAACTTTTCCGCAATCGTCTCAGGTACATAGAGTTCCATACGGTGACCCATGTTGAATACCTTATACATTTCAGCCAGACTAGTGCCCGATTGTTCCTGAATAATGCGGAATAAAGGAGGAACTTCAAACAGGTTGTCTTTTATAATGTGCAGGTTGTCAATAAAATGCAGTATTTTGGTTTGTGCGCCACCTGAACAATGTATCATTCCATGAATCTGATTCCGGTACCGGTCGAGCATTTGTTTAATCACAGGGGCATAGGTTCGGGTAGGGGAGAGTACCAGTTTTCCCATATCCAGGGCTTTAACCGGCGATGGATCCGTAAGTTTTAGCTTGCCACTGTAGACTAAAGCTTTTGGAATTGACGGATCATAGCTCTCCGGGTATTTCGCTGCATATAGGTCCGAAAAAACATCATGCCTCGCTGAAGTCAGTCCATTACTTCCCATACCGCCATTGTATGATTTTTCGTAAGTGGATTGACCAGAAGAAGCCAGCCCAACAATTACATCCCCAGCTTGTATGTGGTGGTTAGAAACAAGTTGTTTGCGCGGCATTCGGGCCGTGACGGTGGAATCTACAATGATGGTCCTTACCAGATCGCCCACATCGGCCGTTTCGCCGCCAGTGGAGTGTATGCCGATACCAAACGAACGCATCTCCTCCAGAAATTCTTCCGTCCCCTGGATAATTTCAGCAATTACTTCTCCGGGAATCAGATTCTTATTTCGCCCAATGGTGGAAGAAATCAGGATATTATCGGTTGCACCCACACACAGCAGGTCATCGGTATTCATTACTATGGCGTCCTGCGCAATGCCTTTCCATACGCTCAGGTCGCCTGTTTCTTTCCAGTAAAGATAAGCGAGGGATGATTTGGTGCCGGCTCCGTCTGCATGCATGATGTTGCACCATTCAGGATCACTGCCCAATATGTCGGGAATGATTTTACAGAAGGCTTTTGGGAAAAGGCCCTTGTCTATATTTTTGATGGCCTGATGCACTTCCTCCTTACCTGCTGAAACGCCCCTTTGAATGTATCTGGATTCCTGCGACATAATGTAGCCTCTATAAAACAAATCGGCTGCTGATGCAGCCGGTTTGTTGGAGATTAATTAAAAATCAGTTGTTTGCTGTTTTCATCAAGCTTAAACCTGCCCAGCATATTTATGGTGCTTTCGCCCATGATGGCGCCTTCGGTCAGTTTATGTGAAACACTGGCCTCGAGTTTGGTGGTGGTTTTTGGCCCAATGCTGAACGTCTTAATGACAAACACTGCCCGGTCGGCAATACTACCTTCGGCAAGGATAGCTGTTGCATCTCCCACAAAATCCTCTTTGGAGATGGCCCCCGATTGAAGCAGTTTCTGTGCTTCAGCCAGCGAAAAAATCAGTCCCCGATCATTGCGATCAAGCATAATTTTCACAGTGAATCCATTAATAATGGCCGGGATGATAACTGAATTACCACGGCCGGTTTCAATGGGCACGATGTTGTCTTCCGGATTGACCCTGATTTCCACTTTTTGCTCAATCTGCAGATTCTTTGCCTTTGGTACAAAGTCCTTACTCAATACCCTGAATTCAGTTCGACGGTTTAAGGCGTGAGCAGCTTCTTTTTCGGCCGTCGTTTTCAGCGAATCAATAAATGATTCAGTGAGCCGGGTTCCGGTTTTAAACAAAAAGCCATCTTTTATTTTATCCGCAGCCAATACACGGGGAACACGTTCACCGTAACCTTTGGCCACCAGACGCGCAGGATCAATACCGCGCTGAATAAGGTAATCAACCACTGATTCGGCGCGACGCTGCGACAGTATATCGTTACGCTCTTCAGTATCACGCGCATCGGTATGGGCAGCCAGTTCCACTATTACAGTTTCGTTTTCGAGCAGGGTTTTAATGAGTCCCTGCAATGAATCCTGATATTGTGGTTTGAGATCCCACTTAGCCAGATCGTATAAAATATCAGGCAACACTACTGGTTTTTCCGGAATGGGTTCAAGCATAAAATCTACCACAAAATCTTTGTTTTTTTCAACTCCTACGGTAGTTTCCCTTGCTTTTTTGTTGAAGTAACCTTCTTTAATTACGGTAATATCGTAAGTGGTATTGGGTTTGATCTGTGATTTGCTGAATGAATAAAAACCCTTGGGATCGGTTTTGGCATCTACGGATGTTCCGTCAGAACTTACCAATCTCACGGTAGCCAAAGGTACAAATTGCAAGGTCCTGTCGTCCTTCACGGTACCCTGCAAGGTGAATATCAGCGGTGGGTTTATAAAGTGATAAATATCGTCACCACCGCGGCCACCCCTGCGGTTAGAGGCAAAAAAGCCTTCATCGGTACCTGGTTGAAAGATGATGGAGAAGTCATCACCGCTGGAATTTACCGGGGTCTCCAGGTTAACCGGCGTGGTCCATGCATTGTCCCTTAGTGTGGATTTAAAGATATCGAGCCCGCCCATGCCCGGGTGTCCGTTGGATGCAAAGTATAAGGTAGTATCATTGCGAAGAAAGGGAAATTGCTCATCTCCGGGGGTATTGATCACTGCCCCAAGGTTTAAAGGTTTATTAAATTCATCAACAATTGATTTTCGTGTGGTAATCCAGAGGTCTTTCCCCCCCTGTCCGCCTTTACGATCACTCGAAAATATAAGGGTAAGTTCATCTTTACTGATGGCAGGATGACCATTGGTAACGGTAGTGTCATTACCCAGCTTTATTACTTTAAGCTCACCCCAGCCGCGCCCTGATCGTTTTATACTCATTATCTGGCAGTTGGCCGAGGTGTCTTCGGCGTTTCCGCAGCGGGTGTAATATAAAGTAGTAAAATTGTCATTAAATGCGGGCGCCCCTTCATTGGCCGAGGTATTCAAATTGCCATCGGTATCTGCAAGAACGGGTTCGCTCCATTCTCCTTTGCGGTCCTGGCGGGTGAGAAAAAGATCGCTGAAATTCTGACCGGTCCAATCATCAAGACCTTTGCCTGTACTGCCCTCTCGTGAGGAGGTTATCAGCAATGCATTGTAAAATTTGTCGGCATAAGTCGGCGCAAAATCATCGCTCTTGGAGTTGATCTTTTTTACATTGGTTACTTCATATTTGGTGGGGTTTTTAACCCACTCTTCGATGAGCTCAATAGAGCGCACCCCATTTGGTCCCAGCGGATCCTCAGGTACATTTTCAGCATATAAGGCATAGTAATCTGCAGCCTCTTTATATTTTTCGTTTACCTTCAGCATATTGGCATAATGCAGATATACGATGGGGTTGTTGCGAGCAAAGTTACTTTTGATAATCCGGCGATAAGCCATTTCAGCCCGGCGGGTATTGTTCATCATCCGGTAGCTTTCGCCCAGCTTAAAACTAATGCGATCCTTATCGGCACGGTTTCGCGTTTTGCTGTATGCTTTCTTGTAGCGACTTGCAGCTATATTATATTGAAAGCTGTTAAATGCTTCATCGGCTGCAGCTACCCGACGGCTCTGGGCCTGAGTTTGCAGTGGAACAAGTGCGGTAAGCAATAGTGCAACAAACACTATGGCAAGTAACCTGAAAATATTAAAGTATCGGTCAACTGACTCGTATTTCATTTGAACGGTTTGATTTGACGGCTAAATTAGGCAAATTTTAAATCGACGGATAGTCAAAATCCTTAAAATGATGGGTAAACCATTGTTTAAACGATACAATTCTATTAAAATTGCACTTAATCAGTCTCCTTTACCTGTTTTGTCTCTGAGGGCGACTTCTGAATTTTTGGTTTGTCTGATGCTGCTGTTGTCTGATTTACCGAATCTATCTGTAATGCACTTTGGGCAACGGTCGTGGTTTGTTGAAGGTCCGATTTTAATTTTTCGCTTTCGCGATGAATGGTTTCCCGTGTTTGTTGAAGTTCCTGAGCTATGTTACCGGTTTCTTCCCTGAATTCGCGGGTGAGCTCACCTGAAGCGTGTTTTATTTCATTGATAATGCGGCCCATTTTACGTGCGATTTCCGGCAGCTTTTTGGGTCCGAATATCAGAAACACAGCAAGGATAATAATCAATAGCTCTCCACCACTAATGTCAAGAAATAAAAGCAGATAGGATTGCATGGTTTTGGGTGTGTTTGATTTACAAAAATACGAATTTTGCAACCAACTGCACGTTTAATTCAAAATCCTAAATGATTCGTATTAAAAATATTTGTATTTTTGTTTACAGGGGGATTTTATCCGTTGTTTGCGCCTTAAAGTGACACTTAATATCAATGAGATAACCAACTACTTTTCCTCTTTTCATGCTTAGTTTATGAATTGTTCAGGTAAAACTTATGAAGCGATAGCTTTTCCAATGGAGTAATTGTAACGTCTGGTTGAGAATCCTCAAATTCAAACTTGTTCTTTTTTTTGCTCCTCGCAAGGCACTAAAGTTTAGCTTAAATACGAAAATGTAAGTTGCAGGTAACCCGCTCGCTCGTGTCTTTAAGTTCAATAATAAATAATTTTACCATATTAAACTATGAAATCAACGCTCAAAGAAATTATCCTGTTAATGATTATCTTAATTTTGGGATCATGTCTTCCTGAACCGGCTTCATCACCGTCTGTCGACTTAATTAATGGCCCTCACGACGAGTTTCCTGCCTGGTCACCGGACGGTGAACAAATCGCATATCATCATTCTTCCTGGGAAATGCCTGAACCCGATGAATACCCGACAGGGCTTTACATCATTGATAAAGATGGGCACAACCGAAGGATGGTTCTGAAAGGTGCCCATCGCACTTCTGCCTGGTCGCCGGATGGCGAATGGCTTGTTTTTAGCTCCGGTGGAGTCATTCAAAAATGTAAGATTGACGGAGATAGCCTGACAACATTCGACGGACTCGATTATTTGCATGCCCCGGAATTTTATTTTCCTCATTGGTCTAATGATGGCAAATTTATTTTGGTTGATAAACCTTTTGTACCAATGGGGATATATTGCATCACGTCAGATTTTAAAAATGCAGATAATGTAATCTCCGTGGCGAGAGATCCTGAGTCATCACCAAATGGTGATGAAATTATTTATTATGACTGGGTTAGTAATACTGAACCCAGTGATATCTTTAAAAGTGATATAAATGGGCTACACAAACAACAGTTGACAAATAACGACCGGTCCGACATGGGTCCTACCTGGTCACCGGATGGAACAAGGATAGCCTGGAGCAGCAATTCCAGGCTTTGTATTATGAATGCTGACGGCAGTAAACAAAAGCAAATTGGAAATGGGATTTATCCTTCCTGGTCGGTGAATAACGAGATTGTGTACAGCTATTCCAATGCCGATTATACCAAAGAAGTTTTATATATTGTTGATGCTAACGGTAAAAATAAACGACAAATAACATATTAATTAACGATTTAATGCCATGAAGTAGAGCATTTACTTATTTATCGGAGCTTTAGGGCTTGCTTGTTTGCAATGGTCATTTTTTTTATCTGAAGTTAACGCATTGTTAATGAGGAGTTAAAAATCACGAGCTACGATAAGTTGAACGATTAAGATGCTTTTTAGACCGGCCTCATACGCTACAAAACCATTAAAGGTCATATCAACCGGTTTATACGTCGTCTGCTCAGGAATTCTTCACCCAGAGTGAATCTACAAAATACTCTTTTGAATCCGTAAAATTTGAGATTATCTTAAAACCGTAGTTTTTGGCCAGACTGCTAATGGATTTCAAATCAAATTTACGGGAAACTTCCATAAAGATGGGTTCCCATTTATCAAACGATACAACAGTATTTGAGGAGGCAATCATCACCTTTTGAGCACGGGTAGAAATAAGAAAGCTTCGGGCATAACCGGTTATCGGATTGTATTCTGTATGATGTTCAAAGCAGCTCAGGTCGAAGTTGGCACCCAGTTCACGGTTCAAACGCTTCAGTAAATTGAGGTTAAAATCCCGCGTAAGGCCATGAGGGTCATTATAAGCTGCCTTAATGATGGCCGGAGATTTTTTCAGATCAAAACCCAGCAGCACCTTATCACCCTGGTGCAGAAAATTGGAAAGTCCATTCAGGAAAAGGGCAAGTTCATCGGCAAGATAATTCCCAATGTTGGCTCCCAGGAAAAGGGCTGTTTTTTTTAATCCAGAATAACCATTAATCTGATGCATAATCTCAAAGTAATCACCCGTCTGTGGACTGATTTTTAAAGAAGGCAAGACGCTTTTAAGGTTCTTTTGCAATGCTTCAATGGCCTGACTGCTAATATCAATAGGGATATAAGTAAAGTTAGCTTTGGTTTTCATCAATTCTTTCAATAAGACGCTGGTTTTAATGCCATCCCCGGAACCCAGTTCCACCAGTTCAAAAGTTTCATTCGTATCATTTGCAATGGCATTGACTATGGCTGTAGCCTGAGTTGTAAAAATTTCCTGTTCACACCGTGTGGGATAGTACTCTGGCATTTGCATTATTTGCTCAAAAATACGACTGCCCTTAGCGTCATAAAAATATTTCGCCTTCAGGGTTTTTGGATTATTTCCAAGTCCTGAAAGTGTATCAGTTAGCAGAGTGCCTGCAAGGGCAATGGTTTCCATAATTCAGACTTTAGACAATAACTTTTGCAGTGGATGTCGGCTTAGCTTTAGGAATTCCGGTTTCATAAGGATTTTCAGGATCGTTACTCCATTCAAACCAGCCGCCATCAAAAACGGCAACATCCGGATAACCCATGAGCCAGGCGTTAAAAAAGGCTTCGCTCCCTCTCCAGCCGGTACCACAGTAAAAGGCAAGCCGTTTGTCGGGGGTAATGCCTGCTTCGTTCCAGAATGCCTGTATTTCATGATATTCGCGCATGGTATGATCTACGTTGCGGTAATTTTCCATATGATAGGCATCGCTGCCACAGTTGCCAAAAATAGCACCGGGAATACGGCCTTTTTTCTCAATATAATTGTATCCACTCACTTCGCCAATATATTCAGGCCAGCTTCTTACACAAATCAGTTCGCCATTGTCGGAATGCAGCAGGCTTTTGGCTTCTTTCATGTCCACGGCAAGTGAAGGGAATACGGGAATGGTCGCGCCAAAAGTTGTTTCAGGCTTTTTGGGTTCATCAGTTGTATCTATTTCATAACCTGCATCAAACCAGGCCTGATATCCTCCATTCAATACCCTTACATCCTTTACACCGGCATACATCATAATAAAGGCACAGCGGATGGCTCCGATATCTCCGGCAGCACTTCCGGGGAAAGGATCTTCATTGTCAGGGAACATATACTTTCCATATAAAATTACGACGGTATCGGCTGTAATGCCATGTTCAAGCAAGGCTGCTTCAATTTCTCGGGGCGACCGCCTGTTCCATGTTTCAGGACTTTCAAGCGCAAGCGTATCCATAGCTATGGCCCCAGGAATGTGCCCACTCAGGTAAGCGTTCGGGTTGCGGTAATGTGCATGTACCAGAACTACTTTTTTGTTGATCAGATCGGGATTTTGTCGTTCTATGGCTGATTTTACCCACCGGGCCGGTACCAACTGACGGTAACGGGGTAAAAATTCCATGGGCAGTGCATTGTTGGGAACCCAGGAAGAACAAAAGTTATTGTAAATACTTACTTTGTCATATCCTGCCGTAAGAAACATGGCAGCAACCCGCTCTGATTCTTCATTGTAATCAGCATAGATTATCACCTCATTTTCTGGCAAAATGTCTTTTGATCTCACAATTTCAATCCAGTCGATGTAACTTGTCCATTTTACCGGCAGACATCGTGCGCCTTTGATGTGACCTGGTCTGTGCTCACCCATGAACGTCCAGCCGTTATATGCATCTGATGACCTAACGTCTATAAGTCGCGTATTGGTGCTGTTTAAAGCGAGCAATAATGCCTGCGTTGAGATGGTACGGTGCTTTCTCATAAAGCTACGATTTCGGATTTTTAATTTGTTATTTTTACTCCATTCCAGAAAGAGATGCGATTTTTGATATTTTGCGCTTTTTCAGAGGGATTGGGAAAATACCAGGCTGCATCTTTATTGAGTTGCCCGTTTACTTCCAGATTGTAATAAGAAGCTATGCCTTTCCAGGGGCAGGTAGTATGGGTATTACTTGGCTTAAGATATTCCCTGTTTACTGCTGTTTCAGGAAAATAGGCATTACCTTCTACCATTTCAATATCATCGCTCGACGCAATGATTTCATCGTTCCATATTGCTTTCATTACTTTTTTTTCTCTAATATCTGTACCAAAGGTTGAAAAACTATCCACAAACTATCAAATATTAACCCTCTCTCTATATATTTGTTCACATGTAGCTGATAACCAGATGTAAGATAAAGTTAAACAGAATAATACAAATCACCTGATTTTAAAATTATTGAAATAAACTGTTGCTTTTCCACCACAACCTATCTACACCTTGTTGTTGTTGTTGATATATTGGAATATAAGCACTAAAAAAAGCCCGACAATGGAATGCCGGGCTTTTAAAAGAGATTAGAGTTAAATGCTATTTCACTCCTTTTTTCTTATCAGTTTTCTGCTTTTTGCGATTGTTGCTAAAGTTGATAAAGTCGTAGGCAAGCGGTGAGGCTACAAATAGCGAGGAATAAGTTCCTGCGGCAATACCGATCATCAACGCAAATACGAAACCACGAATAACTTCACCACCAAAAATAAAGATGGCAAGCAAAACCACAAGGGTGGTTCCAGAAGTGTTGAACGTACGACCCAGTGTGCTGTTCATAGCGTTATTCATATTTTCACCAATCAACCGTTTCGGGTACAGCCCAACGTATTCCCTGATACGGTCGAAAATAACTACCGTATCGTTAATGGAGTACCCGATAATGGTAAGCAAGGCGGCAATAAAAGCCTGGTCAACCTCGAGGTTAAACGGCAAAATGCCTGAAAATATTGAATAAAGCGAAAGCGCTATCAGTGTATCATGTGCTAATGAAATCAAACCGCCCAAACCATATTGCCAACGCTTAAACCTGATGGCGATATAGATAAAGATGATAATCAAAGCAAAAAATACAGCAAGGATGGCTCCCTGTTTAATGTCATCAGCTATGGTAGGTCCTACCTTTTGTGAACTTAAACGACCCAATACCTTTGCATCATCATCAGAGGTGAAGTCTTTAAAGGTCATTGGAGTGCTGTAGAAGTGCTTTAATCCATCAAACATTACGGATTCAACAATGGAATCGGACTGTTGGGTATCCTGGTCAATCATGTATTTGGTAGTAATTTTTACCTGATTGGAGGCTCCAAAAGTTTTCACCTCGGGAGATTCATTAAACGAAACCTGTAATGCTTCACGCACATCATTGGTAGAAACAGGTTTGTCAAATCTTACTACATAGGTGCGACCACCGGTAAAGTCAACGCCAAAATTCAGGCCTTTGGTAGCCAGTGAGATGATTCCAATAAGGATAATTATGCCAGAAGCAATGTACATCTTTTTGCGTAGTGCGATGAAGTCAATATTAACATTGCTAAAGGCGTCGATGGTGTATTGATTGCCGAATGTAATCACCTTATTTTTTGCCAACAAACGCTCGAAAATAACCCGGGAGATGAAGATGGCTGTAAAAAGTGACGTAATAATACCGATGATAAGTGTGGTAGCAAATCCCTGAACGGGTCCTGAACCAAATATATAAAGCACAATACCCGTTAATAGGGTGGTTACGTTACCGTCGATAATGGCAGAGTAAGCATTTGAGTATCCGTCGGAAATGGCAAGGCGCATTCCTTTGCCGGCCCTGATTTCTTCGCGGATACGCTCGTAAATAATTACGTTGGCATCCACCGCCATACCCAGGGTAAGCACAATACCGGCAATACCCGGCAGGGTAAGCACGGCTCCGAGTGAGGTTAATACACCAAAAATGAAGAATATATTGGTAACCAGTGCGAGGTCGGCCACCCAACCGGCACGGTTATAATAAAGAACCATGTATATGAGTACAAGTATGAAGGCGATCACAAAGGAGGCCAGTCCTGAGTTGATGGATTCGCGACCCAGTGAAGGTCCAACCACTTCTTCCTGAACAATGCGTGCAGGAGCCGGAAGTTTACCGGCTTTAAGAATATTTGCAAGGTCAAGCGCTTCTTCAACGCTAAAGTTACCGCTGATGGATGAACGACCATTGGGAATTTCACCATTTACCCGGGGAGCTGAATACACATAATTGTCAAGTACAATGGCAATTTGTTTGCCGATATTTTCACCGGTAAGCCGTTTCCAGGTTTTGGCACCTTCTGAATTCATCAGCATGGTAATTTCCACGCGGCCATTCTGGTCATAATCCTGACGTGCATCAACCACGGCGTCACCTCCAAGGGGAGCTTCCTGATCGCGGCTGGTAACCTTAAGGGCGATGAGTTCCAGTAGGTTAGGACGATCCTTTTCAGGTTTAACCGTCCACATGAGTTTCATATCCCGGGGGAAAATATTTTTTACCTTTTGAAGCATCAGGTTAACCCTGGCGGTATCTTTTATGGCTGCAAAACCAACCGTAGCGCCTTCGCCCGGATAATACTGACCTTGAGCGTTTGGGAAAATGGCGGGATTAAGGTAAGCAAATAAGGGATTATCCTTTGCATATTTTTCGAAGGAAGCACTGCGATCGTCCATATCGGTGCTATCTGCTATTTTGTCAAGCAGGGATGAACCGGCAGAATCGGCTTGCGCCATAAGGGTAGTATCGGGAATTACTTCTGCTGGTGTTGCAGGCATTTCTTCTGTCTGAGCCAACGCTGTGGTATCCGCAACTACGGGAGCAGTTTCTTCCGACGCCAGGCGTTTGTTGGCTTCTTCAAAGAAAGTAACCAGCTCAGGAAACTGATAGGTTTCCCAGAATTCAAGCTGGGCGGTTCCCTGCAGCAGTTTTCTGACGCGTTCAGGCTCTTTTATACCCGGGAGCTCTACCAGAATCCGTCCGGCAGTCTGTAACTGCTGAATGTTTGGCTGGGCTACCCCAAAGCGGTCGATACGGGTACGCAGAATATTAAAGGTACGATCAATGGCTCCTTTGGTTTCCTCTCGGATTACCTTAAGTACCTGGTCGTTGGTCGAGTTGAAGTTAATGCGGTCTTTGAGCTCAACACTGTTAAAAATAGCAGCCAACTGAGCGTTTGGGTCCACTTCTTTAAACGATTGACCAAAAAGGGTAACAAAGTCATCCTGGCTGTTTTTTTGCTTTTGGAGTGCCAGGTCGATGGCCTGGGTAAACACCGGATTATCTTTATCGCCGGCCAGCGCCCTAACGATGTCAACTACTGACACTTCCAGGGTAACGTTCATACCGCCTTTCAGGTCGAGCCCGAGGTTGAGCTCACGTTCCTTAACTTCCTGATAGGTGTACTTGCGCACCAGAATGTTGTAAACCGTTTCGTTCGACATAGAATCGAGGTAATAACGTTCACGGGCCTTTGAAATGGAATCGAGCAGGGTTTGCTCAAACAAGGCGTTTCCTTCAGCCATTTCTCTGGCCTGATTTATTGCTACCTCATTGTGGGCATATTTTCTGGCTTTGCTCTCAACCCTCTTGGCGAAAAAGGTGAATGAAAGCTGAAAAAAGCACACAATTGCCAATGCAAATGCGAAAAATTTAATAGCACCTTTATTCTGCATGTGTAAATTAATTTAAATGTATTAGAATGTTTTTTTGAGCCTGCAAATATAGAACTTCTATTGGAATATCACAATCAGGCATTTCGTGTTTTTTTGATTAGTTTTATTAAACTGCTGTTTTTAACAATCTTCACACTATCAATAATTTAAACCAGGCTCCAACCTGTTATTATGACGCTTTGATGATTCAGCATACATATAAATGAATAATTCCGATTTTTTTGAAGTGCTAATTTCTATGGATTTGTCTTAATTTTGGGTATTTTGTTACCTTTACTTTTTGAATAAATATCTTCCAATGAACAGACTCCGCAACTACTTTCTTTTTTTAGGGTTGATAATTAATGTTTTGACCTTAAATGCACAACAACTTAATGAATATGGTTTTGAGTTGTGGAATACCCTTCCCGTTAGTGTGAATGGCGCTGACCTGCCTTATGCCTGGGCGGGCGGACTGAATAATGTGCAAGCCGGAATGATGGATTTGAATGCCGATGGAGCAGACGATTTATTGCTTTTCGACCGACACGGAAACAGACTACTGCCTTTTATTTTTGTGCCGGAATCAGAAAAGTATATCTTTTCGCCTGAATATCGGCGTTATTTCCCAACCCTTGAGCATTGGGTTCAGTGGGTTGATTATAATCATGATGGTTTTCCCGATATATTCACCTATACGCCGGGTGGAATCATGGTTTACAGAAACAAGGGTGTTTTTCCGCCCGCTTTTGAGAAAGTAGTTGACCCTTATCTGACCTCGCTTCAGGGAAGTATCTATACCAACCTGTTGGTTACCAATGTGGATTATCCTGCCATTTGCGATCTGGATGGAGATGGAGATTATGATATTCTTACCTTCTGGGGGCTGGGTTCTTTCGTAGAAATGCATACCAATCTTTCCATGGAGACCACCGGTACCGCTGATTCGCTGCTCTATAAGCGCACTCAGGTTTGCTGGGGACAGTTCGCCGAAAATCCCGAATCCAATACCATCTATCTGGATACCTGTCTTCACAGACCGGCACAGCTTTATTCAGATCCTAAACATACGGGTTCCACCTTTTGTCTTATCGATTTAAATGGCGATGAGGTGCTCGATCTGTTACTTGGGGATGTGGATTATCCGGAACCAGCCGTATTGATAAATGGAGGGGATAATGTAAATGCACGAATGATTGCCCAATGGCCGGATTTTCCATTACAGCATCCCGTAAAATTATGGTCGTTCCCGTTAATTCAACAGCTCGATATCAATCATACAGGGAAGCCTGCCTTGCTGGCTTCTCCCTTTGATCCAAGTCTGGTAAAGTCAAGGGGCAGTGAATCGCTCTGGCTTTATCAGAATGTCTCCAACCTACCAACACCTGACTACCGGCTACAGACCAAAAGTTTTCTTCAGGATGGTATGATTGATCTTGGACTGGGCGCTTATCCGGTATTTGCCGATTTGAATGGCAATGGTCTTAAAGATTTGGTTATCAGTAATTTTGGAAGTCTCGATACCTGTGTTTATAATGTAAACATGCAGTTGAAATGTCATTACAGTAGCCGGCTTCAGTTATATAAAAATTCAGGGACTGCTCAGAACCCTGAATACGAACTTATTGACAATGATTTCGCCAATATTTCGCAGTATTTATGGGAGGGTGTTTATCCTGCCTTTGCCGATTTGGATGCGGATGGAGATGTTGATATGATTATTGGTGAAAGTACGGGTGCAGTCTGGTATTTCGAGAATATTGCCGAGCCCTATGAATGGCCCGTTCTCGCCCCGCCTCTGACTGCTCCCTGGGGAATTCATGGACCTGTTTTTGCTACGCCTCAACTCATAGATTTGGATGAGGATGGTGATTTCGATCTGGTGATGGGCGGAAGGGATGGCCGATTACGCTATTTTGAAAATACCGGGACGCCCACTACAGCGGCATTTGATTTGATTACTGATAATTTCGGTAAGGTAAATGTTACTGACAGTACCGCTTCCTATACTGGTTATAGTGTGCCCTGCTTTTTCAAAAATCCGGAGCATGAATGGGTGCTGATGGTTGGAACTGAATCGGGCCGGCTGTCTTATTATAAAGATATACGACCTGAGGCTGATACGCAGTTTGTCCTTGAGAGCAGTCACTTTATGTATATCTCAGAAGGCATTCGCACTGCACCTGCACTGGCTGATATCAATGCTGATAATTATATTGATCTTGCGATTGGGAATTATGGCGGAGGGGTCGCAATGTATAAGGGAAACAGCCCTCAACCGGCGGGTATCGTTGAAACTCCATCTCAAAAACAACTTCTTCTGGTACCCAATCCTTCCAAGGGTTGGGTAAGTGTTTGCATGCCGGAAATCAATGATTGGAAGATAGAAGTCAGCTCAGCGCAGGGACAATTGGTCTATACACTAAGCCTGAAAAATAGCGATAAATTGGATGTAAATATGTCGGGAGTTAAGCCTGGCATCTATTTAATTCGTGTAGCCGGAAGCAGGGGGAATTATCGCAGTTTAGGCGGAAAGCTGGTAATTATTCCATAATCGAATTGGTAAGCGGCACCGTCGGTTCCGCCATATCGTCAAGTTCAAGTACCCTGTCTTCAAACCTGAGCACAGCTTTACAATGCCTGAGGATGTCACAGCCCAGCAATCCGTCAATCTGGGGATTACCAAGGCCCCTGAAGGAACGATTGATGTGGCTCAGGTCGGCGGCAGTAGTTTTGTAATTTTCAATAACCACTGAACCTATCTCTAACCGTGCGATTACAGCTACGTGACTGAAAATGCTGGTGGCATTGGGCGACAGGTGCTTTCGTGTTACCCTTTTCAATTCGGTCTGTTCTACAAATTTTTGCATGTGATCACTGTCAAGAACAGTCCGGGCCGATCCGGTATCAAGCAAAAAGAGCGCTGGCTTGCCGTTGATGATTACCCTGGCGAGAAAATTGTACCCGCCGGTTTCAAAGTTGAGCTGAATCAGATTTAAAACTGTCATAAAGCAGAAGATATTAAAAACTTATTAACACTTGAAATCAGAAGTTTGGTTTTAATGCATACTTATTATAGTATGACTCAATAATCTGAACTGCTTCTTCGGCAGTATCCACCAGCGTAAATATGTTCATATCGTCGGCGCTGATGTTGGTTTCTGCAAGTAAGCGTTCATTTATCCAGTCGATCAATCCCTGCCAGTAAGCTGTGGAAACCAGGACTATAGGGAATTTTACACTTTTGTGGGTCTGAATGAGTGTAATGGCTTCAAAAAGTTCATCCAGCGTACCAAACCCGCCTGGCAGTACAATGTAACCTTGCGAATATTTCATAAACATCACCTTACGTACGAAAAAAAAGTCGAAAGTAATGAGTTTATCGGGATCAATAAAGGGGTTGGAGCCTTGTTCTGTGGGCAGTTCAATGTTTAGCCCTACCGATTTTCCCCCACCAAAATGCGCACCTTTGTTGGCTGCTTCCATAATGCCCGGTCCCCCGCCTGATATGATTCCGAATCCCTTTTTGGTTAGCAGGTAGGCGGTTTCCTCGGCCAGTTTATAGTACTTATGGTTATTCTTGGTCCGGGCAGAACCAAATATGGTAACGCAGGGTCCAATCCTGCCAAGTTTATCATAGCCATCAACCAGTTCTGCCATAATTTTAAAAACTGCCCACGAATCACTGGTCATTATTTCGTTCCAGTTTTTGGGCGTAATGGCTTCGCGTATGCGTTCTTCTTCGTCTAATTGATCACTGTACATAATAGTAGCTTTTCGAGTTTAAAAAACAACATAGAAGATTTGGGGCGGTAAATATACTATTATGAACGCTAACAATCAAAAAATATATGTCAACAAATTTTTAATTGAATACAAATTTAGTGAGGCTCCCTATTAGTTTTTTTGATTTTTTCGGTTAACATTCAGTTCTTCACTGATGTAATGGCCGGTCACGCTCTTGGGATTTATGGCTATTTTTTCGGGAGTGCCTTCAGCCACAATGTAACCTCCTCGCTTTCCACCTTCAGGGCCCAGGTCAATAATATAATCGGCCACTTTTATCACTTCGGTATTGTGTTCGATGACCACCACGGTATTGCCTTTATCCACCAGACGACTCAATACCCCAAGCAGTACATTTACATCTTCAAAATGCAGGCCTGTAGTCGGCTCATCCAGGATGTATAAAGTTTTGCCGGTATCTTTTTTAGAGAGTTCTGTAGCCAGTTTCACGCGCTGAGCTTCACCACCGGATAAGGTGGTAGATCGTTGACCCAGGGTGATGTACCCCAGTCCTACTTCAATCAAAGTTCTGATTTTTTGAAGGATAGAAGGGATATTCTCAAACAGTTCGAAAGCCTGATTTATGGTAAGGTTAAGCACATCGTTAATGGATTTGCCTTTAAATCTTACCTCCAGGGTTTCGCGGTTGTAACGTTTACCGTCACAGGTTTCACAGGGCACCTGTACATCCGGTAAAAAGTTCATTTCAATAGACCTTACACCGGCTCCTCTGCAGGTTTCGCAACGCCCCCCTTTTACATTGAATGAAAATCGTCCGGCCTGGTAACCGCGAATTTTTGCTTCGGGAAGCGAGGCAAAGAGTTTGCGTATATCATCAAAAACACCGGTATAGGTAGCCGGGTTTGAGCGCGGCGTGCGTCCTATGGGTGACTGATTGATTTCGATAACCTTGTCGAGGTATTCCAGTCCACTGATTTTTTTATAGGGCAGCGGCTTTTTATCGCTGCGGTAAAAATGCTGATTCAGGATAGGGTAGAGGGTTTCATTAATAAGCGACGACTTACCGCTGCCTGATACTCCCGTAATGCATATAAAAGTGCCCAGGGGAAGGGTAAGGGTTACTTGTTTGAGGTTGTTACCGGTGGCTCCGGAAAGTATCAGTTTTTTGCCGTTCCCTTTTCTCCGGATATCAGGCACTTGGATGGATTTCTGACCGTTAAGGTATTGACAGGTAATGGAATGACACTTTAGCATTTGTTCCGGGGTGCCTGCACCCATAATTTTCCCGCCGTGGCGTCCGGCTCCCGGGCCGATGTCCACTATATAATCGGCAGAAAGAATCATCTCCTTGTCATGTTCCACCACAATAACAGAGTTACCCAGATCGCGTAAATCCTTTAATGAATTAATCAGCCGCTGGTTGTCGCGCTGATGCAAGCCTATACTGGGCTCATCCAGAATATAGAGCACCCCGACCAGTTGGGACCCGATTTGTGTAGCCAGGCGGATGCGCTGAGCTTCACCGCCCGACAGACTTCCTGCCTGGCGGCTGATGGTAAGATATTCCAGCCCTACATCCAATAAAAATTGAATGCGGTTTAATATTTCACGTACAATTTCATGGGCAACCACCTTTTTCTTCTCATCCCTGAACAAATCATCGCGCTTAAGCCATTCGTCCAGCATAAGCAGGTCGAATTCAGCCAGGTCGGCAATGGATTTACCGGCAATTTTAAAATAAAGCGCTTCAGCTTTCAGGCGGGTACCGTTACATTCCGGGCACGGCTTCAGGTTCATGAAATTGGCGGCCCATTTACGTACATTTCCCGAACTGCTTTCGGCAGACTGGTTCGTGATAAAATTGATAATGCCTTCAAAATTAAGGGAATACGAAGAGGTGACGCCAAGGTATTCATTTTTTACCCTAAGCACTTCATCTGTGCCATAAAGTATGGCATTAATGGCTTCCTCAGGGATTTCGTTGATGGGAGTGTTGAGATTGAAATTATATTTTTCGCCCAGGGCTTCAATTTGCCTGAATATCCAGGTTGATTTGGCTTCGCCCAGGGGAACAATACCCCCTTTTTTAATGTTCTTTTTGGGATCAGGGATAATTTTATCCATGTCGGCTTCGGTAACCGTGCCCAGACCATTACAATGCGGGCAGGCCCCGTAGGGTGAATTGAAAGAAAACGAATTGGGCTCGGGTTCTTCATATGCCAGGCCGGTTTCCGGGTCCATCAGCTTTTTACTGAGATAATGCAGTTCATTGGTTTCCAGATCAATAATGAGCAGAGAACCTTTGCCATGTTTCAATGCGGTTTCTACCGATTGATTCAATCGCTCACCAATATTGCCTTTCAGGCTGATTTTATCCACCACCAGCTCTATGTCGTGGGTTTTGTATCTGTCCAGTTGAAGCCCGAAACTGATTTCACGGAGATCGCCATCCACCCTGACACGCAGAAAGCCCTGCCGCCTGAGTTGTTCAAAGAGTTCCCGGTAATGTCCTTTTCGCCCTTTTATCAGGGGAGAAAGCAGCAGCAATTCTTTGCGCTGGAAATTTTCTTTAATGTGGTTTACAATCTGTTGACTGGTGTATTTAATCAACGGCTTACCGGTAACCGGTGACACCGGATCGGAGGCCCGGGCGTAAAGCAGGCGGAGGAAGTCGTAAATTTCAGTGATGGTTCCCACGGTAGATCGGGGATTACGGGAGGTGGATTTCTGTTCTATGGAAATTACCGGACTCAGTCCATTGATTTCATCTACGTCTGGTCGTTGAAGGTTGCCAATAAATTGGCGGGCATAAGCCGAAAATGTTTCCATGTAACGGCGCTGTCCTTCAGCGTAAATGGTGTCGAAAGCCAGCGATGATTTGCCGCTTCCGCTTAATCCGGTAATTACTACCAGTTTGTGGCGTGGAATGACCACGTCGATATTTTGTAGATTGTGTTCACGGGCACCGAAGACCTGCAGATTGTTTTCGGAGGTAGCGGTATCAATGGTATCGGGTAAATCTTCAGTATGTTGAATAGTCATTTGGGCTTAATGCAAAGTGTCGTTTTTGCTCCCCGGGTATGGTGTCTTTCCCGGAATGCGGCCAAAAATGCTGTCCGCATCATCCATCTCAAGCCACAATTTGCTGTAGGTGGTGTATCCTTTAAGTGGAAGTTCAATCTCATAGGTCTTACCCGATTTAGCCGTAAGCTCATCGGTACGCAGCCAGGGATTAAACTCTTTGAGAATGCGGTAATTTACATTTTGCCGGTTTGCAAAAGTAATCAGATCTTTAATAGTAGTGTCTGTTTTAACGGTATAGGTCGGGATGGGCGGGTACATATCCTTGTGGCGAAGCAAATACCCGTAATTCGTCGGGTTTTCATAAATAAGCTTGAGAGCAAGTATGCGGTAGAGGTAGCGGGTAGTTTCCGGATTAAGGTATAAATCGTAGTAATTGTTTACCTGCTGGCGCGAAAGTTCCTTGCTGATTCGACCCATGCCGGCATTGTATGAAGCGGCAGACAAGGTCCAGTTTTTATAGGTTCGGAAGGAGGCATTAAGGTAGGCACAGGCTGCCTCTGTCGCTTTGGCGGCATGGTAGCGTTCATCTACTTCTGCCGTCACTTCAAGTCCGTATTGCCGCGCAGTTTTATCCAGAAATTGCCAGAAACCGGCCGCATTGCTTGGCGAAACCACATTGGCCAGGCCACTCTCGATAAGCGCCAGGTATTTAAAATCGTCCGGGACGCCATTCTTTTTAAGTATCGGCTCGATCATTGGGAAATAGCGGTATGCTCTTTTGAGCAGTAGCATGGTGTTTGAATGCCAGTAATTATTCACCAGCAACTCCCGGTCAAGCCCTTCGCGCACATAAAAAACATCGAGTGGAACCTTCTCGCCGGCAAAGTCAATGGTAGCCGGCAGCGGTGCAGCATAAAAGCGGGTGTCGCGGGCATAAGCTTCACGGTATTGCTGGTCTCCATCCGGGTACTTACCGGTGAAATGCCAGAAAATAACGGCAAAAACCGTCAGAATAAGGCTGATGATTAAACCTGATTGTAAGGCTTTGTTTTTCATAATATAAATAGGGTTACTGCTATAAATCTTTTAAGAATAAACGCAGTAAAGGTTAATTTATTCCCTGACAAAAAAGCTGTTCTGTTTATGTTAAAAAATGAATTCCTTCAGTTCACTAAGCAGGGGAGCTTTCTGGTCCTTGTCCGAAAGTGAAGGTTGGCTGACCGGCCAATGAATATTAAGGTGCGGATCGTTCCATCGCACACTGCCCTCCGAAGCCGGATGGTAAACGTTGGTGCATTTGTAGGCGAAGATGGTTTCATCCTCAAGGGTAAGAAATCCATGGGCGAATCCGGGTGGTATCCAGCACATGTTTTTTTCGTGCTCGCTCAGATTCACACCTACCCATTTGCCAAACCAGGGAGAATGTTGCCTGAGATCGACAGCTACATCAAAAACAGCGCCTTTTATTACCCGAACCAGCTTTCCCTGTGCATAAGGCGATCGCTGGAAATGCAATCCCCTCAGTACCCCTTTGGACGATTTACTTTCATTGTCCTGGACAAAGTCAACATCAATGCCGGCATTACTTAGTTTTTCACGACTGTAAGATTCAAGAAAATAACCCCGATCATCTTTAAATACGCTGGGTTTAAGGATGAGTACATCGGGAATTTCAGTAGGAATAATTTCCATTCAGAAAAAATAAAAATGCCTTCCGAAAATTGAACTCCCGGAAGGCATTGTGATATTACAGATGAATAACTTCGCCGTAAGCCGCGGCTACCGCCTCCATAATGCCTTCGGACATGGTGGGGTGGGGGTGAACCGCGTTAATGATCTCTTCTCCGGTAGTTTCCAGCTTTCGCGCAACCACCACCTCGGCAATCAGCTCAGTTACGTGGTCACCAATCAGATGGGCACCCAACCATTCGCCGTATTTGGCATCGAAAATTACTTTTACAAAACCTTCTTTAGCCCCGGCAGCACTTGCTTTGCCTGAAGCAGAATAAGGGAATTTGCCTACCTTTATCTCGTACCCTGCTTCTTTTGCCGCTTTTTCGGTCATGCCTACTGAAGCAATCTCGGGAGTGGTATAAGTACAACCCGGAATGTTGCCATAATCCATAGGTTCCACATGCTTGCCGGCAATTTTTTCAACACAGATAATGCCTTCATGCGATGCCACATGTGCCAGGGAAGGTCCGTGAACAATGTCGCCAATGGCATAAACATCCTCTATGTTGGTCTTATAATAGTCGTCAACTTTTACCTTGCCTTTTTCAATTTCAACACCCACCTCTTCAAGTCCAAGACCTTCCAGGTTAGCCGTGATGCCCACTGCGGAAAGCACGATTTCGGCTTCCACCACATCTTCGCCTTTTTTGGTTTTGATAGTAACCTTGCACAATTTACCTTTGGTATCAACAGAAAGCACTTCAGAAGAAGTCATTACCTTCATGCCTGATTTTTTGAAACTACGCTCCAGTTGTTTCGAGACTTCCTCATCCTCAACCGGAACCACATTTGGCATAAATTCCACCAGTGTTATTTTGGTACCCAACGCATTGTAAAAATAGGCAAATTCTGAGCCTATAGCTCCTGAGCCAACCACCACCATGCTTTCAGGTTTTTTAGCCAGTACCATTGCTTCGCGGTAACCTATAATTTTTTTTCCATCCTGTTTCAGGTTGGGTAACTCACGCGATCGTGCACCGGTGGCCAGAATAATACTCGCCGCTGTGTAGTCGGTTTTTTTGCCGTCAGCATCGGTCACCTCCACGGTTTTGTCTTTCTTCAATTTACCGGTTCCAACAATGGTCTCAATCTTATTTTTCTTTAGCAGGAACTGAATGCCCTTACTCATGCCATCGGCCACACCACGGCTACGCTTAATAATGGCTTCAAAATCGGGGCTTGCTTCGCCCTGTATGGAGATGCCATAATCAGCGGCGTGTTTCAGGTATTCAAATACCTCTGCACTTTTGAGCAGCGCCTTGGTGGGAATACAGCCCCAGTTGAGGCAGATACCACCCAGTTCAGAACGTTCAACTATGGCAACTTTCATTCCCAGTTGCGCAGCCCGGATGGCAGCAACATAACCACCGGGACCAGAACCAATAACTATCAGATCGTAATTCATATTATTATTTTTAATTCAAAGATTCAATTGTAGAACAGATGTTAGATGTTGGAAGTTAGACGTTGGATGTTAGATGTTACCTTAGACGTTAGACATTGGAAATTAGACACTTGTCCGCCTTAGCGTGCTGCTCACCCTTTACTCCTTTTCCAGCCTTCTGTTCATTCTTGCTGCAAAGTTAATCATTTACCCGGCTTCAACAAGTGGGACATTGGTTTTGTTTGGGAATTGTTGAACTACACCTGGAAGGGCCCAATAATAAATCTTTTCTGATTTTTAAGATGATTTAAAGTTGCCGGGATGAAATCACGGGATTATACGCCATCATTTTTTTATGATTTAATTTTGTGAAATATTTGCTAGTAATTGTAAATTCTATCTTTACATTTGCTTAAATTTCTATTTCATGTCTTTTTTATTGGTGCTAATCATGATATTTAAAAGCCTTATGAATAATTTATCGGCATCTTTACTGGAACTTCGCTCAAAATCACATTTCATCCGGAATTTTCACCAGGTCCTCTTCGGTGTTTTAATGTTACTGCTGATTGCGTCAACGGTTTGCGTTCATGCACAGGAATCCTCACAATATGCCATGTACGAAAATGCCTTCCCGGTATTTAATCCTGGCACCACCGGGCTTTACAATAAATACGCGGCAACATTCATTACCAGATTTCCTTCATCAGAGGTAATGTACTATTCGAATTCCGAATCGTTGATATATGAGCAGAGGGTAGATAAGTTAAACAGTGGATTTGGAGCCAACATCACTTATGCTAACCTGATGTATTATGAGTATGACTGGAAAGTTGCGTTAAATTATGCCTATCATTTTGACTTAAAAAAGGCAGGCAGGCTTGGAGCTGGTCTTTCAGTGGGCAATGTCTTTCGTGGTGTTGATTATGATTATAGGTATGATGAAGGGGACGGGATTGACTATAGATACTCACGTTTATTCTTAAACTTTGGATTGGCCTATCAAATCAAAAATCTAAACCTGGGTGTAAGTATTTCTGAATTGTATTTTACAAACACTTCGAAATATGGATATGAAGGAGTTGAGCGAAAGTCAATTGTTTTGAATGCCTTTACGTCTTATGATATTAAATTGAATCCCAGACTTACGCTGACTCCTGCAATTTATGCCAATTTTTATGAAAAACGAATTCATGAAATTGATTACAGGATGACGTTGAATATCAAAGAACGCCTCTGGGTAGGCATGTCTGTTAGTAATTATAAATTAGACTGGCGGTTACATACGTCTGGGCCTATCAGCAAGCTATACAGTAAAAGGATGATCGGCTATGATCTCTTTGGTAGATATCGCATTGGATATGCAATAAGTTTAGATACTTTTCTGATTACTAACTGGACCGGTTTTCATGAAATTGTGCTGGCCTGGAGGGTTAAGTAATGAAGAAGATGAAAAGTATTCGACTGATTGACTGACCTTTATATTTTTTGAAAACATAGAAATAGATCGCGCCCTTTTATCTTTATTCAAAGTGCTGAATTATAAAGCAATACGGCTTGCTTTTTGTGTAATAACAGAAAAATTCCCTGTTCCCGGAATTTATAAACGTTAACAACAGAACCCATGAAAATATTCCTTGCAACCTTGATTGTTTTATTTTCCAATACGATGATTACAAAAACATCCGCGCAGACGAAGATTTACAGCGGTAACTCGGAAAGTTATTCTGATTGCCTGTTTACCATTCAGGACAATAAAGTTTACAGAAGGAATTCCACCAGTTATTCCGATTGCCTTTATACCATGAAAGATCAAAAGGTTTATCAGGGCAATTCTACCAGTTATTCCGATTGCCTCTATACAATTTCAGGAAATAAGGTTTATTCAGGAAATAGCACCAGCTATTCCGATTGCTTATACACCCTTTCGGGTGACAAGATTTATAAAGCCAATTCAACGAGTTACAGTGACTGTCTGTTTACACTTAAATCCAACAAGGTATATCAGGGTAATTCCACCAGTTACAGCGATTGCCTGATAACCATAAACGGACTGTTTAAGCTTGCCGAAATAGCCTGGCTGATAGGGCCGTATTAGAGGGGCGGTTTCTGGACAAGGTGACGGGGCGACTTAGCGATGGGGCGACGGGGCGATGGGGAGACAAGGAACGGGGAGACAGGGAGACGGGGAGACAAGGGGAAAATAATTTCTAATTTCTAAAGACTAAGTGCCTTAAAATCAAAGGCTAAAGGCTAAAGACTACTTGTCTCGGGAGAGCGAAGCGATAACGAGAAAGACCAAATTGAGCATAGCGAAATCCCAAGAGCGCAGCAATTCGGGAGACTAAACCAATCACCAATCACCAATCACCAATCACCAATCACCAATCACCGATCACCAATCACCAATCACCAACCACCAATCACCAATCACCGATCACCAATCACCAATCACCAATCACCGATCACCAATCACCAATCACCAATCACCAATCACCAATCACCGATCACCAATCACCAATCACCAATCACCAATCACCAACCACCGATCACCAATCACCAATCACCAATCACCGAACACCAATCACCAATCACTGATTACAGATCACAGATCAAATCCCCAACTCTCTTTCAAATCCGGTTTCAAGCGAGATAAACGTCTCGGTAAAGGTAATTTCAGGAATGGATTGAATTTGCTCCACAATGATTTTTTTCAGGTGCTCATTATTACGGGTGTATAGTTTTAGCAGCAAACTGTATTTGCCGGAAATGTGATGGCATTCCACAATTTCGGGTATTTTCTTAATCTTGTTAAATACTTCATCATGGGTAGAAGTAGCCGTGAGGTTTACCTGAA
>JAVEQP010000123.1:0-5250 GCA_034007585.1 Lentimicrobium sp.
GTGATAACGAGAAGGGACGGGTTATTCATTCAGAAATCCTACTTCTATTTTATATGACAAGGGGACAAGGAGACAAGGGGAGAATGTGGATTGCGGATTGCAGATTGCGGATTTGAAAAAAGGGACAAGGGACGGGTTATTCATTCAGAAATCCTACTTCTATTTTATATGACAAGGGGACGAGGAGACAAGGAGACAAGGGAAGAATGTGGATTGCGGATTTTTAACAACACCTCAACACCTCCCACTCCGCCTTAGGCGGACGGACAGGCAACAAATCACTGATCACTGATCACAGATCACAGATCACAGATTGCAGATTGCGGATTTGAAATTTGAGTAGTGAAAGGTGTGAGATGAGGGGTAACCAAAGCTCAGTGACCAACAAGGAGACCAAGGTACACCCCTATTACGCAACAAATCCCACTCCACCTTAGGCGGGCGGACAGGCTGGAGCGTAGCAAAATCCCGAGAGCGTAGCGATTCGGGAAACAAATTATCAATCCGCCTGAGGCGGACACGCAACAACTCAACAAATCAACAGATCAACAAATCAACAATACCGATCGTCCTACCCCGAAAAAAACCTAACAGGTTGGAAAAAAACCTGTTAGGTTACCTACTCTATACAACTCAACAAATCAACAAATCAACAGATTACAGATCACTACTCCAGAATTATCTTCCGGCTATATTGATGAAAATCATCGTACATCTTTAGCACATATATCCCTTTAGGCAAACGGGTTAAATCGAGATCAACACTTTGTAACTCATCCGTAAATGATCTCGTTAAAACTTTGGCTCCATTCCCGGCATAGATTTCCACATTAACTTTAGTGGCATTTCTCCAGGTTTGAATGCTTATCATTCCTCTGGAAGGATTTGGTACAATGGATATTTCGGAACCGGCTGGAATGCTGATACCAAGGGTTTCACAAACAATCGGGTGGATAAGCATGGAAGTATTTAAATTCCAGCTACCTGCCTCATCAAAGGAATGCCAGGTGTTGTCGTTCCACCTATCCCAGGCCGTTCCAAAGTAAGTATCAGAACTTTCCTTACACCATAAAGCAACCGTATCACCGGGGGTTTGAGGCAAAACAATCCCCACATAAAAAGGCCCGGTGGGTGTATAAGGTTCGTCGAGATTTAAAATTGTTAACCACTGTTTTTCAATGTCTTCAATTATCCAAATCAATGGATAGGTAGCTGATGCCACCATACTTCCCGGTTTTCCATTTGCACCGGTATTGTCCCAAATCCCAAAAGTGATATCCGCATTGCTGTTGCTTATGCTATTGGCAATGGCGAACTCTGCCACGAAACCGGTAATTACATAGCCTTCATCAACAGCTTCATAATACTCAGCCTTGGCTTTATCTCCATAGCTATTGTTACCGGTTACATATCCTGTATCCGGGTCTGCTAAAAAATAATAAGTAATCGTTCCCGACATGGGGAACCTTATCGTATCACAGGTAACCTCCCGGGTGATTTCTACCGGATGGACAGCAGTGCCCGATTGTTTTTCCACCGCAGCCCGTCTAAGGTGGTTACTTCTTAAGTTTTGAGCCTGAGTGGTTAAAGAAACCATCAGGGATATTACTACGGTTAATAATATTTTTTTCATTTCAATAAATTTTTAAGAAAACCAATATTTCTTTATAGTTTTGGGATGAAAAATCGGAATCGATAAATTGTCCTGGTTTATTTTTCTCAAAGTTACAAAAATAAAATATTATGCACGCTAATTCAATCTCAATTCGGTTTCCAAAGCCAATTTCCTTTGCAGGAAGACGTAAATTAAAAACAATTATCCAGCCATCGTTTCTGGCAATAGTAACATTTCTGCTTTTTGGTGGAATTTTTCTTTCATTGTCAACCTTTGCACAGCGAAAGAAGGAAACTAAAGCCATGGATACCCTTAAATCCGCAGATTTCAGCGGTTTAAAATTCCGCTCCATTGGCCCGGCATTTTCCTCAGGCCGGATTGCAGATTTCGCGGTAAACCCGAAACATCCGGAAGAATATTACGTAGCTGTAGCCTCTGGCCACATCTGGAAAACCACCACTTCGGGTACAACCTGGGAGCCAATTTTTGATAATTATGGCGCCTATTCCATCGGTTGCCTGGCTATGGACCCGGAAAATACCAGCGTAATTTGGGCGGGCACCGGTGAAAACAACCACCAGCGCTGCCTTGGTTATGGCGATGGAGTTTACAAAACCATAAATGGCGGCAAAAGCTGGGAAAACATGGGCCTGAAAGATTCCCGTCAAATCGGGATGATAGCCATTGACCCCCGCAATACCGATGTGGTATATGTGGCTGCCGAAGGTTCAACCTGGGGCCCTGGCGGCGAGCGCGGACTCTATAAAACCACCGACGGCGGGAAAACCTGGAATAAGGCGCTTGAAATCAGCGAAAATACGGGGGTAAACAATGTGATTTTTGATCCCCGCAACCCAGATGTGCTTTACGCTACTTCGGAGCAAAGGCGCAGGCATACCTTCACCAAAATCGGTGGTGGTCCTGAGTCGGCCATATGGAAATCGACCGATGCAGGGGCTACCTGGAATAAATTGACTTCCGGTCTTCCCACCGGTGATGTCGGAGGTATGGGCATTGCCATTTCACCGATTAATCCCGATGTAGTATATGCCATTATCGAGGCAGCCGGAGAAACGGGAGGGTTTTTCCGCACCACCAACCGGGGTGCTTCCTGGTCTAAAATGAACGATTACACTTCCAGCGGACAGTATTACAATGAGATTTACTGTGATCCCAAAAATGTGGACAAAGTTTATTCGGTGGAAACATATTCAAAAGTAACCACCGATGGAGGCAAAACCTGGAAAAATGTAGGCAATAATTCCCGCCACGTAGATGATCATGCCTTGTGGATTGACCCTGACAATACCAATCACTTCCTGATTGGCGGCGACGGCGGAATTTATGAAACCTGGAATTCAGGAGCGGATTTTCACTTCAAAAACAACCTGCCTGTAACCCAGTTTTACCGTGTAAATGTGGACAACAGTGAACCGTTCTACTATGTGTATGGCGGCACCCAGGACAACAACAGCATGGGCGGCCCTTCGCGCAACCTGAGCCGTTATGGTGTGGTGAATGATGAATGGTTTGTGACCAATGGCGGGGATGGTTTCTGGACGGCGGTGGATCCCAACGATCCCAACATCATTTATGCCGAAGCACAGTATGGTAACGTAGTGCGCTACGACCGCAAAAGCGGGGAAGCCATGGACATCCGGCCCGAACCGCGCAAAGGAGAAGATACCTACAAATGGAACTGGAACTCACCCATCATTATCAGCAAGCATTCACCTACGCGGCTATACATGGCTGCAAACAAGGTGTTTCGCACCGACGACCGCGGCAATACCTGGGAGGTGATTTCCGAAGACCTGAGCACCGGCACCGACCGCAACACCTGGCCGGTGATGGGCAAATTCTGGAGTTACGATGCCGTGGCCAAAGATGTTTCTACCTCACTATGGGGAACGATTGTTTCGCTGGATGAGTCTCCCGTAAAGGAAAACCTGCTGTATGTGGGCACCGACGATGGACTGATTCAGGTAAGCGAAGATGCCAAAACCTGGCGCAAGGTTTCCGGTTTTCCGGGAGTGCCTGAGTACACCTATGTTTCAGATGTCTTTGCTTCGCCATTGGATGAAAATGTGGTGTTTGCCAGCTTCGCCAACCTGAAACGCGACGATTTTAAACCCTATGTGCTGAAAAGTACCGACAAGGGCAAAACCTGGGTTTCTATTGCTTCTAACCTTCCTGAAAACGGCAGCGTGCACACCATTGCGCAGGATGTGGTAAACCCTGAGCTGCTTTTTGCCGGTACCGAATTTGGTATTTTCTTCAGCATTGACGGTGGCGGACAGTGGACCCAACTCAAAAATGGCATTCCAACGGTCGCCGTTTATGATATGGCGTTTCAACAAAGAGAGAATGACCTGGTTTTAGCTACTTTCGGCCGCGGATTCTATATTCTTGAAGACTTCACTCCGCTGCGCACCATCAACAAATCCATTATGGATGAGGAGGCTCATATTTTCGAAGTGAAGGATGCTTTGATGTTTGTGCAAATAGGTGGGAAGTACGGACAGGGCTCGTCTTATTATGCCGCTAAAAACCCGGAATTCGGATCAACCTTCACCTGGTGGTTGAAAGAGGTGCCGAAAACCATCCGCGAAAAGCGTAGAGAGGCCGAAAAAGAGCTGTTTAAGAAAGGAGAGCGCATACCTCAGCCCACCGAAGCTGAAATTCGTGCTGAAGAACAGGAGATAATGCCGTACCTGGTGTTCACCATCAAAGACGCTAAGGGAGAAGTAATACGCCGCCTGTACGAGAAGCCTTCCAAAGGCCTGAACCGCATCAACTGGGATCTGCGCTATGCCGGAACCATGCCGGTGCGCGAAAAGGACGATAAATTTGATCCATTTAAAGATAGCAATTCAGGGTTGTTTGTACTACCGGGCGAATACAGCGTTTCGCTGGCTATGGTGACCGGTGGTGAAACTACGGAACTGGCCGGACCCGTCAATTTTACAGCCAAAGTTCTGGAAAACACCTCCTTGCCTGCACCCGACCGCGCCGCTTTGGTTGGTTTCCAGAACGAAGTGGCTGACCTAGCCCGTATCGTCATGGGTACAAACCGGTTCGCAGATGAGCTATCGAAGAAACTAATCACCATGCAGCAGGCTGTGCATCAAACCCCATCAGCATCGCCTGAGTTGGGTAAGAAAATCCATGCACTGTCTCTCCAAATGGACGATATCTTATGGACCCTCAACGGGAAAGAGCCCAAAGCGAGCCGGGAGGAGAACCCGCCGGCACCGGTCTCCATCAACGAACGCCTGGGCAACCTGACTTATGCATTCTACAGGAGTACCTCTGCACCCACAAGCACCCAAAAGCGCAATTACCGGATTATCCGTGAGGAATTCCCGGAAGTGTATAAGCAACTGAAACAAATCACTGAAGTGGAGGTGCCTGCCCTTGAAGCTGAAATGGAAGCCGCAGGCGCGCCCTACACTTCGGGGAGGTTGCCGGAATGGAAGTGATTTTCGATTGCGGATTGCGGATTGAAGATTGCGGATTGCGGATTCTGGAATAAAGAACCACGCAATGACGCAAAGACGCAGAGAATTTCGGATTTTGGAATTCAGATTGTAGATTTACCTTCGGTGAGTTCCGCTCCGGTTCGGATTCTAGAT
>JAVEQP010000123.1:5350-7402 GCA_034007585.1 Lentimicrobium sp.
GATTGCGGATTGCGGATTCTGGAATAAAGAACCACGCAATGACGCAAAGACGCAGAGAATTTCGGATTTTGGAATTCAGATTGTAGATTTACCTTCGGTGAGTTCCGCTCCGGTTCGGATTCTAGATCACAGATTACTGATCACTGATCACAGATCACAGATTACTGATCACTGATCACTGATTACAGATTTCAGATCACAGATTACAGATTTCTGATTAAATAATTTGAGTTAATTTTAGATTGATTTAATGACCGGACTGCTATGAAGTGGGCCGGTTTTTTAATAGGGCTGCCCGGCAGAACAATGCTACATACTAGATTTTCATTTTGTGCTGCGCCCTGATTTAACACCACAGATTATGCGAATCTACTTTATTTAAAGAAAAGCCATATAATTTAACGAAAAACGGCAAATTGAGAATAAAAAAGTTCACCTGCCGGGCCTGATAAGAATATACACGCAACCATCCGAAACTAAGCTTCCAGCATAATCGATGGGAATAACGCGGGTAAAGCCTTGATTTTATTGTGTATTCAGTAAAAGCAATAATTAAAAGTGCTTCTTCAATCTTGCCTGAAAAAAAGTTTTTAAAGATTGATAGGATATTTGATAACTTCTTATATTCGCAGGGGGATTTTGGCTTGAAAGCAGTGTTTTTAGCTATGTATAATTCGGATATATGCGAAGGATTGCGTATATTCACTCGTTACCGCCAAGTGTAGAAGAAATCCCTGAAATCAGACAATTTGCTACATAAAGACGAAAAGAGTAAATAGATTAGAAAAAATGAACTGCTCACGCATAAAACAGCACATTTCCAAACCGCAGGACCCTTCTCACACCCAAAGTTTGTAAAAGAGCTGTTTCTTTACCATCACTCCAACACTAATTTATTACTTTTGTGCTGATAGTAATAACTGTGAATGAAAGAAATAGTTTAGAATATGTCGGAAACGAATCGAATACAAGCAAGAACTCAATACAGATGTTGATATTGAAAAAGAGGTTATTGCTTTTCTCAATTACCCAGAGGGTGGTCTAATTTATATCGGAATTGACAAACTCGGTAAAGTGCTTGGAGTATCAAATGTTGATAGCGATATGCTTAAAATAAAAGACCGAATAAAAACAATATTTCTCCTTCCGCAATGGGACTGTTTGATGTAGTTACCGAAAACAAAGAGGGTAAAGAACTAATTTAAATCATTGTTGCAGGTGGTAGTGAAAAGCCCTATTTTAAGAAGAAATTCGGAATGACGGAGAAAGGTTGTTTTATACGAACAGGAACAGCCGCAGAGCCGATGCCGCAGGCAATGATTGAAAAACTGTTTGCAACACGTACCCGAAACTCATTGGGCAAAATAAGGTCGAACCGTCAAGATTTAACCTTCGAACAGCTCAGAATCTACTATGAAGAGAAAGGGTTTACCCTTACAAAACATCTTGCGAAAAACCTTGAACTACTAACAGAAGACAGTAAACTTAACTATGTGGCGTATCTACTTGCAGATGAAAATGGCACATCTATAAAAGTTGCAAAATATTCTGGTACAGATAGGGTTGATTTAATTGAAAACAACGAGTATGGCTATTGCTCACTAGTAAAGGCAACTAAAAGCGTGATAGATAAATTGGAGTTGGAAAACAAAACCATATCACGAATCACTTCTAAAGAGCGTATAGACAAAAGACTTTGGAATGCCGTTGCTTTGCGTGAGGCGATAATTAATGCTATTATTCATAACGATTACACTCGAGAAATTCCTCCGAAATTTGAAATTTTCTCTGATAGACTGGAAATAACAAGCTATGGAGGACTATTCGACGTAATGACAAGGGAAGACTTTTTCGAGGGTTTATCATTACCACGCAATAAGGAACTTATGCGTGTATATAAAGACTTAGGAATGGTTGAGCAATTAGGCTCGGGTGTGCCTCGAATATTACAAGCATACGACAAAGACTGTTTCAAGTTCTCAGAGAACTATTTGCGTATGGTTTTCCCAGCATCAGAGAAACTCACCACGCAAGTAACCACGCAAGTAACCA
>JAVEQP010000123.1:7502-9057 GCA_034007585.1 Lentimicrobium sp.
ACCACGCAAGTAACCACGCAAGTAACCAAGCAAGTAACCAAGCAAGTTGAAGAATTGATTAAAATCTTTACAGGAGAACATTCGAGACAGGATTTACAAGACAAATTAAAATTAGCAAACAGAGAGAATTTCAGAAAGAACTACCTCCAATTAGCTTTAAATGAACAATTAATAGAGTTAACTATACCCGAAAAGCCTAACAGCAATAAACAAAAATATAGATTAACTGAAAGAGGAGTTTTAATGAAAGAAAAATTGAAAAAAGCCGACGCTTCGTAGTCAATCACAACTTGTCCCGATTTTTCGGGATTGGCTGGTCGCACAAAAAGCCAACGCACGAGCAAAACCAGCCAAAGAGTTTGCCTACCCGAACGCACGACAGACAGAAACGCTGTAGCAAATTGATTGTAAACTAAAGTAAACAAAAGAACACCAGGCGGTAATAACGGGTATAAAATATAGCGGTTTTACTGGTTATCCAAGCGCTTTAGCTCGCATCAGGGTTTGTAGCGTGGGATAGAAACACTGCTCCGAATTCCGCTACATTTCATACCCGCAGCCGTTGTGTGCAATATTGCGACAAAAAAACAGATAATAGTAACGCTTAAATTATGCAAATTACCAAAAATCATATTGAAGCAATGAATGACTTGCTAAAAATGGTGGAACCTTGGATTGAAAAAGGACCAGATGACATAAATTCGACTGAGCCCATTTCAATACTAGCTATACTAGCAGGCAGTTTTTTGTTTAGATCATTTGAGTTCAAATTAGACAACCTAAATCCAGGTTCAGTAATAAACATACATTCAGAATGGGAACAATCAAAAGAAAAAGAATTGATTGTTATCACTCAATCTTCATTGGAACTAATTGATGTAGAGACTGACTTAAACACACTTATTTTAAACAATCAGTATATAGAACAGAAAACAAATTTTATTGATATTATTAGTAAAGTCCAAGAACCCGCATTGCAGATTATGAAGAAATATAATCTTACATATGACCAAATGGCTCAATCTGCAGCAATAGCAACATCTTACTACATTCAGCAAAGAGAAAAGAACACCATAGAAGAAGGGTTTAAAACTGCGATTTATTATTATTTCGTAGGTTCCAGAACTTGTCCGCCTGATTTTGCTGAAAATATTTTAAATAAAAAGTTAGACAATCCAATTAAACAAGAAACAAATTTAAGTAAGCAAAATTTAAGACCTTGGTGGAAATTCTAGTGAATATAAATACTGCACACAACAAATAAGACTTAAACGCAGTCGCCGGAATAAAGTAAAATCGCAGCCGAGAAGTTTCTGCGACTGCGATTTAAGTAGGTGTTGAACTTTACCGACCTGCGAGAATATATCTACATGGGGATTTAATGTTTTGGGGATGTTTCGGCCTGCTTTCCAGGTACAATCTTACTGATAATATCGCCTTGGTTGTTTTATGTTTGAATACTCCTGGTTTGGTTTTCACGGGTTAAAAACACCAACTAACTGCAATTTCCTCAACCTAAGTCAATAAAGTTACCATTCCTTTTTAGGAATTAAGC
>JAVEQP010000124.1:0-9032 GCA_034007585.1 Lentimicrobium sp.
ATATTGGCGCCATCTTTCAGCGACATAAACAAGGCAACTGCATCCCGTCCATTGATTTTTACAATCTTCTGGCGTGGCGACACGTAATCAGAATATATGTTTGTGGTGATGTCTTTTAAAAACACCGGGCTGCCGCCAGAGGTCGGGATAAGCGTCTGTTTCAGGTCTTCAATCGTTTTGAAACTTCCCGAAGGTTCAACCACAATGCGTTTTCGGCCCATGTTAATTTCCCCGCCGGGATACAGGATATTGGTAGCCGAAAGGATGTTCCGTAATTTAATTGCATCCAGACCATAACGCGCCAGTTGCTTATCGTCAATCTCTATAAAAATACGTTCTTCCTGCACGCCGCCATACTTCACTTTGGCCGCATCGGGCAGCATCAGCAGCTCATCGCGCACCTTTTCGGCATAATCGTACAGCGTATTGTAGGGCACGCCATCGCCGGTAACGCCCAATATCAGACCAAACACAGTTCCTATGTCCTCATCTTTAACAATTGGCCCGTAAACGTTCTGCGGAAGGAGGGGCTTTGTATCTTCAATCTTATTGCGCAAGTGTTCCCAGACGCCCGGGAGCTTTTTGCCGCTTACCTGCACCACCAGTTCAACCCTGATTACGGAGAGCCCGGCTGTGGATTCGCTTTCAATGGTTTTTATTTCGGCTATTTCGCGGATAACTTCCTCCAAGGGTTTGGTGACCAACTCTTCCACTTCGAGCGGGGTGGCACCGGGATATTTGGTTACCACGGTGGCAATGCGCACGGTGTAAGGCGGCATGGAGTCACGCTCCATTTGAAAATAGTTGAGCACCCCGATAATGCCAACGATTATAAAGACGATAATCGTGATGCGGTTGTTTTCGAATGCTATTTTTGTGAGGTTCATGACCGGTAGTTCATTTGATTTTTAAAAATCACTGTTGTCGAGCAGTGTTACTTTTTTACCATCGTACAAAAAACTGATGCCCGCCGTTATGATGATGTCTCCTTCGGTAAGGCCTTCTCCAATTTCAACGCCCGAAGTGGTTATTTCTCCCAGTGCCACCTTTTTCCGGGTCGCCTGATAAATGCCCTTTTCATCGGTTTTGGTCGCGATGTAAACAAAGTCTCCATCCCGGTCGTGGCTAATGGCATCGGCCACAACCAATATAGCACCGGGAGTGGTTTTACCATCGCGGCTTAAGGGAATTTCCACCGTGCCGGTCATTCCCGGCTGTAATGGAGTGGTTTCCCCTTCTATCTGAATAATTACCGGGAAAATGGGTGCATTTGAGCTTCCGGGACTGACCTCCGAAACTTCCCCCGTGAATGATTTCTCCGGAAGGGAAGTAAACCGGACCTTTACCTTTTGCCCCTTGCTGATGCGCGCAATAATGCTTTCGGGGACGGCTGTTTTTACCTCGATGTTATTTAAGGACGAGAAAACAACAATGGGATGCCCCGGCGCGGCCATCTCGTTTTCCTGTGCCATCACGGCCGAAACGGTGCCCCGGTAAGGAGCGGTGAGCGTGGTATAATCCAGTTGATTTTGTGCCGCCTTCAACTGCGATTTTGCGGTTTGCACCATGGCTTCCGCCGATTCAAACTGCGCTTTGGCCTTTTCATATTCATTCAGGGATACATTGTTGTTGGCATACAGATTTTCAATCCTCAAAAAAACAGATTTCGCGGTTGAAAACTGAACTTCGGCATTTTTCAATCCCGAAAGGGCCTTATTGGCATTGATGCGGTAATCTGCTTCGTCAATGCGTGCAACCAGCGTGCCTTTATTGAGCGTATCGCCCAGTTTCACGGCTATTTTCTCAATGGTACCACCCACCCTGAAGCTCAATCTGGCCTCGTTGGCGGGTTGGGTTACCCCCGAATAAGACCGCAGGTCGCCACTTGACGTGGAAATTGCTTCCTGGTAAAAAACCGGCCGTATGGCTTCCTCTGTCGTTTTTTTCTTACCGCAACCGGCGGCCAGGAGGAGTACTCCTAAAATCAGATAATGAAATTTTTTCATCTTTATTCTCCCTCGTTTAAATAATTAAGTAAGCGGCTATTGTAAACACTCTGGGCGTTTTCATCCCCCAAAAAAGTAAAATCTCCTTTCAATCGCTCGGTGTTGATAAAATCGAGCATATATTGATAATAGGCACCGGTGGCGAGGTTTTTTGTCCGCACCATTACATTTTGAGCATCTATGAGCTGCACCACGGTGGCCATGCCCTGGGCGTAAGCATCCTGCACAATCCTGAAATTGTCCCCGGCAGCCCTGGCGGCTTCGCGCGATAAGTCCACCTTATGGTAAGATGCTTTCAGCAATTGAACGCTTGAATGAATGCCTTTTCCCAGTTTGTTGAGCAGGTCTTCCTTTTGCCAGGCAATTTTATCCTGTTCAATGGTGGCCCGCTGCGCCTCCTGCCGTCTTCGCCCGCCCTCAAACACCGGAATGCTCACTTTTACACCTGCGTTCCAGGTAATATCGTCGGGCGGGGGCGGAATGGGCAGATTAGGGTTAGCAATAACGCCTTCGCGGATAAACGCCTGGTCGGCATTGCCAAACAGCGCAACTTCCGGAAGGTAGAGCTGGCGGTTGCGCATTGTTTTTTGACGGTCCATTATTTTAGTGGCGGTAAGCAGTTGTTGCAACTCGGGAGAGTGCGACTGCATTTCACTGACCAGAAATTCAGCATACCTTTCGGTGAGGTAAGGATTGCTGAAATAAAAGGGCAGTATGTCGCGGCTGGGCATAATGGTTTTGTCCATGCCCGTGGTATCGGGAGTGGCAACTGGATTGCCGGCAGGCAGATTGAGCAGTTCATTTAAATTGTACATGGCCGCCTGGTAACGTGCCCGGGCGTCGTTCAAATCCATTTTGTTCAGGCTCAGTTCACTCACCCAACGGTTCACATCCGAAACGCCGGCTTCACCACTTTGTTCTTTTGCTTTCGCGATGTCCAGATTTTGCATGGTAGCATAAACATTGTCGTTTTTAATTTGCAGGTTGTTCCGGGCAAAAAGCAGTTGGGTATAAGCCGTGGATACATCGCTTACAATATCGAGCACCACTTGTGTGCTGTAATGTTTTTGATTTTCAGCCATCAGCTTTTTAATGGCATAATTTGCAAAAGCAGCATCTGAATAAATGACCTGTTTGAGCGATGCGGACCCGGTGACCGTAAATTCGCCCCTTTGCCCCATGGATGCTTTCACCAGGTTTTCACTCAATTGAACGGCGGTGCCCGAAGCCTCAATTTGTGGCAGCAGGTTTGCCCCGGCTATCTTCACATCCTTTTGGGCCAGCAGCAAATCCTGGTCGGTTATTTTCCCCGCAATGTTGTTGTCCAAAGCTTGCGCGATGGCCTGACGCAGGTTCATCTCCTCGCCCGGCATTTTCTCCACATTCACCAAAACGGCATTTTCAAACAAGCCCCACTCTTCGGGGAATTTATTAATCAGCCGCAAACCGCCCATATTTATAGTCGGAGTGCGCTCTTTTGTAGCTGTGATGATGGGAATTGCCGAAAGGTTGGTGCCTTCACTCACTTTTGATACGCGCAGGGCTACCTGCCTTGCCATTTGCTGGAAGGTGAACGGAGGGGTAAAACTTACGGTTGCCCCTTTTTCCAGATAATCGTTGCCACTTACGGCCAGTGAAGGGATATGCCGGCTGTTTAATCCCACAAAAAGGGTCTCTATCTCCTGTGCGGACTGTGCCACCATCGGGAAAACAAAAGCGGCATCCACTCCGGCAGGCAGGGCTTCAAGGGCTTCATCCACAGGAGTGCCAACGGGAATAAAAACAAGGTCAAAACCGGAATCTTCGGGGGCTAAAAACTGCCGGATTAGTTCGGAATTCCGATAAAAAGGCTCAGCCACCATAACCGCCAGGTGCTTAAACGCGAACATTTTATGGAAAGCACGCATGTCGTCTTTCAGCTTTATCATGGAAGGGATGAAGGTGAAATTGTCCATGCCGGTGCTGTTGTCCGGTTGCAATTGCAGCCCCTGCAACTCCTTATCTAAGATGGTGGCGGCAATCACCGGTTTGGGATGCGTTTTCAGCCGGGCGGCTGCATCAGAGGATAAATAGCCCAGCGCGATGACCAGGTCAATATTCGGGTCATCTAAAAGTGTTTGCAGGTTTTTATCCACCCGGGCAGGCTGCCAGTCGGCACTTAACTCGGTATAGGTAGCTCCGCCCTGTGCATTGGTCAATGCAGTAATTTCAGACTTTACAAGTTGCGAGAGCATTTCAAATTCGCCGGTGCCGGCATCCTTGCATATTCCAACGCTTAGCGGGTTCTGGGCTGTCATGGCCAGCGGCGCGATAATCAATGCCAGTACCATGCTTAAAATCAGGCCAATTTTATTCATTTGATTTGGGTTTTTCAAGAAAGTTTGATTTGGGTTAATCTTCACGTATTCAAGCATATTTACTGTCTTATACCATTTTGCCGGAGCCGCTCGCCTGCCGTTCGTTCATCGGGAAATCTCTGATGATTTCGATGGCTGACTTCCCGGCTGCCTCCCGGTGGCGCATATACATTCCTTCGCTGCCGCTGTTTAACCAGCCCCACCAGGTAATTCTTTGCCACCCGCTTTACCCGGAAAATAATTTCATCGGCTTTTGTGCATCTTGCACTCACCTCCGGGTCGAATATCAGGTGGGGATACCAGGGATTTTGTTTAAACAAATCATATAAGATGTTAAAGAGCTGACTAATTTCTTTTTCAGGAGGTTCATTTTGAGCGGATATGGCATTCACCCTGTATTTTAGTTCCCGTTCAAGGTGCCTGAGCATCAGCTCAAAAATTTCATTTTCATTGTTGATTTCCTGCAAAAGTTCATTTTCTGCCAACTCCGGCTCCTGATGAAGCGCATCCACGGTCAGCCCAACAGTACCGGAGCGGGCCATGATGCGTCCTGCAGCTTTTATGATATCTTCGTTGTTCATAACCATGCGTCTTTTATCGGTTTGATGTATTCAAAAAAACATTGGCAACGAGAGTTTTATTGGTGCCGTTTTTGAATAAACACTGCAAAGTTAGTAAATGTTCACTAACATTGCAAATAAAACAGAGATTATTTTTAATTATTTTTGACAGGCAGCACTTTTTGATAGAAATATTGGAAAGAGAGAAAATATAGATTTACCAGATAATGACCTGGTTTATTGCTTATTAAGACGAATACGAGCAAATGGGATGTTTGTCTGGATGAGATTATTTTAATTATTAATGTCTATGTAATATTTTCATTATCAGCTCTTTAAAATATTTTTTTAAAATTCTTAACAATTATTGAAAATTTATCTCAAAATCAGTGTTTGGCATTCCAAATTCTTTGTACTTTTATCGTGAAGTAAGTGCCCACTTGTTTTTCTACAAAGCGACCATTAACGGATGAGCTTTCCCTGCCCTAAACATTGTACTCCTATTTTTTTGGAATGCTTAAATAGCAATAGTCCGTTAACTTATTGCCTCACGCAAAGACGCGAAGACGCAAAGATTTGATTTTGAGCAAGTTGTAGTATTATAAAGATTTGCGTAATACGCTGACAATTAAACGTTTAAAACTTATTAACGGAGTATTGTAAATAGCCCAATTCATAATTTTATCATTGTTTCAACCAACCCAAAAACCACCAACCATGAAGGCAAAACATGTAATTCTAATTGTAGTAGGGATTATTGTACTAATGCAGGTAATCCGGATTGATACGGTTAACCCAGTAGCAGTTCCTGAAAAAGATTTTTTGAATGTGACACAAGCGCCCCCGGAGGTAGCCCAAATGCTGACCACCTCGTGCTATGACTGCCATTCACACCATACTCTATACCCATGGTATGCGCAAATTGCTCCGGTTTCCTGGTTTCTGAAAAAGCACATCAACGAAGGCCGCAAGCATCTAAACTTCTCCACCTGGGCCGATTATACTGCCGAAAAACAAGCTTCAAAAAAGGAGCATATTGTTGAAGAGCTGGAAGAGAAAGGAATGCCCCTGAAATCCTACACCCTCATTCACTCCGATGCCAATCTAACCGACGATTCCCGGCAGGCGCTGATTGAGTGGTTTAAGCAGTAGGAGAAGGGGAAGTGGAGTGAGGTGAGAGGATTTTATACCGGCAGTTTCCCGGCAGTCTTTGGCACTTCGATTTGGACATAAGGAAGTGGATAAATAAGCCGTTTTGTAAGGCTTGGGTTACAATATAGGTGGCCAAACGAAAACCTCAAAGTTTTTACGTGGCCTGTTTTGCTTGGGAATTACTGGCATGTTTTGACCGGAATAGTAAATATACTATCCAACCCTTAGTTTAGCAGCATCTTTCCATAAATAATGCGGTAGAGGCTCATTTAATTCCCATTTAATACTCATTGGTTTCGCACCATAATGTTCTCTTAATTGCCCTTCTCCAACAAAAACATAGCCCATAGTATTTCCATATTCATCTTTATTCTTTTCTCTTACGAAAAGTAGAATTATCTTTTCATCTTCCTGATGTTTGATATAGGAAATTCCTTTGGGTGTATCCGGTCCAGCAGAATTCTGGCTTTGCCAATGGAATAACGTTTCATTTATAGCGTAATCATCATACATAGTGGTAGGTGAAAAATTTTCCTCAGACTTAATGAGATTAATAAAAAGCAGTTCCGTATTTATATCTGTGTTTACTGCTACACCTTCTCTGCTTGACGATTTTCTTTCGAATGTACTCAAACCAAATGCGGACAAGATTTGATCTCTTGTAAAACGAGAATGCAATTTTAAGGGTTGCTTATAGGGTAGTTTAATCTCAATTTCTTTAAAATCAATTCTATCAATTAACACTTCTAACACTTCAATCATTTCTTCAATCATCACTTTATCACGGCCTAATTCCTTAATGCTCAATTCAAGATTTTTAAAACCTCCTGCTGTTTGCCAGATGTCATAATGCAACATCAATAGCATTTGTCTTTCTTCATCAGTAAACTCATTTATTGATATCTTGAACGCTTTCTTCGCCAGATATAAAATGAATTGAAAATAAACAGTTGAGCTACAAGACAACCATTTTTTTGAGATTGCATTAATTATTTGCTTTTCATGCCTATTTTCAAAATCATCATGCCTGCCTGCTGCTTGACAAAGCCTTTTCCACCCACCTCTTTTATAGATCATTTGAAGAGGGATATTATGAAAATCAACAAAGTTTTTCAGGTTAAGCGCTAATGTAGTTTGATGCTGAAAACTTTGAATCTTTTGAATCAATTGGTTTCGATTCAGTGAAGTGGCCGCGGTAATATTCTCAAGGATAATCTGTTTAGCTTTTTTTTCTAATACAATTGAACATCCAAGTGGTAAATGTGGAAAATTGTCTTCTACTTCCTTCGTAACTGTTGTGGCAGTTTTACCAATCAATGCCCGAAACTTATTTTCGAAATTGTATTCAGGCCTCGAGTTTCCCACAAAATCGAGAACTGTTAGACATTCTTTATTCTCTGCCAAACGCAAGCCTCGTCCGAGTTGTTGAAGGAAAACGGTCAAACTTTCAGTTGGTCTTAAAAATAATACTGAGTCGATTTCTGGTATATCAACACCTTCATTAAAAATATCTACAACAAATAAGTAGTTGATTTCTTTCTTGAGCAATTGACTTCTGACAATATCCCTATTTTGAGTATTGTTACTTGTTAAATAGTCTGCTTTGAGGCCTGCAAGACTGAATTTCTCAGCCATAAACTTTGCGTGTTCTATAGTTATACAGAAACCAAGCGCGCAAACATCGTTAACGTCCTTTGTATATTTATCCAAAGCGTCAATGATTTCCCGAATCCTTCGATCATTAGCTGTATAAACAGAAGATAACTCACTGGCCACATATCGCCCTCTCTCCCAGCCTACCTTTGAAAGGTCAATACTATCCGTGATGCCAAAATACTGAAATGGAGACAGTAGTTTTCTATTTAAAGCTTCGGGTAATCGAATTTCAGCGGCTATTCTATTGTGAAAATCTTCCTGAATATCTCCGCCATCCATTCTTTCGGGTGTGGCGGTTAATCCGAGTAAAACTTTAGGCTCAAAGTAATTAATGATACCCCGATAACTATTCGCTGTAAGATGGTGACACTCATCAATAACGATATAATCAAAATATTCAGGAGAAAGATTGATTTCATCTAAACGATTATTGATTGTTTGGACAGATGCAAAAACGTATTCAAAGCTATCTGGGACCAATCCATCCACCCATAATTCTCCAAAGTTATTGTCTTTTAAAATACCTCTGAATGTGATAATTGATTGAATCAGTATTTCTTTTCTATGGGCAAGAAAAAGGAGTTTAGCCGATTTGTTTTCATTCTTGTATTTTTTATAATCAAATGCCGAGACAACCGTTTTACCGGTTCCAGTTGCCGCAACAACAAGATTCCTATTTCGATTGTGCACTGCACGCTCAACTTCCAGTTTTTCTAATATTTCATATTGGAAGGGAAATGGTTTGATATCAAAAAACGAAAGGTTCAAATCGGTTATTTTCCCTGTTCTTCCTCGACCCAGGGATTCGATTAGTTTTTCTTTATGAGTGGAATCGTCAAAAAGCTCGAAATCATCGCTTTGCCAATACGAATCAAAGGTTTTCTGAAATTTATCAATGATATGACTTACTTCTTTCGTCGTGATTTTAACATTCCACTCTAATCCATCAGTTAGTGCTGAACGAGAAAAATTGGAAGAACCTATATATCCGGTATGAAATCCTGTTTTTCTTTTAAACAGGTACGCTTTAGCATGAAGCCTTTCATTGCCCGAATTGTAGGATATTTTTATTTGCGTGTTTTCTAATTTTGATAATAACTGAATGGCTTTATAATCTGAAGCCCCCATATAGGTAGTAGTAATCACTCTTAATTGTCCGCCTCTTTGTGTGAACTCCTTTAATTCTCTTTCAAGAATGATAATTCCTTTGAATTTTATAAAAGAGACGAGTAGGTCAATTTTATCAGAGGATAGAATTTCTTTCTTTAGCTCGCTTTCGAGCGATAGACCAACATTGCCAC
>JAVEQP010000125.1:0-8984 GCA_034007585.1 Lentimicrobium sp.
TTCTCTCCTATTTCTCAGGGTTTTTGATCTCATTATTCTTCTATACAATTGTTTCATTTAGTATAAGTTTACTATCATTGAATAAATGCATTACTTTTGCATATTAATTTGATTTCAACGCAAAGAATAAAAATCTTTTGAGTTTTAAATCATTTTCAGCATACTTTTTGTTTAACTAACAGTTTATTAACCAAAACTCATTTTAATTATGATTAACAGGATGAAAACAGGGCCTCGTAGTCTTGCACAAAAATTCAGGATACTGCCGCTCTTATTACTGGCGATGACATTGGCCCTGGGTTTTAACTCGTGCAAGAGTTCCAAGAAAGCGCAAAAGAAGAAAGCGGCTATGGAGCTGGCCGAGAAAACAGCCAAAGCCAAAGCTGATCTTATCGCTATTATCGGTGATGATGGGAAAATGACCCTCGAAGAAAAGGAATTTAAACTGGCTTCCATTAAGCGGATGAATCTGCAGGATGAAGAAGTAAAGGCGCTGATTGCTCAGGCGGAAGAAAAGATTGCCGGTGAGCGCGCTACATTAGAACGCAAAAAAGAAGAAGAGCGGTTACAGCGTGAACGGGAAGCGCGGGAAAGAGAACTGCGTGAAGGTGATCAGTACCGTGATCTTAATCTGAAAATGGATGCTGTTGCCAATGCAGGCGATGTAGCTACCGCCAATCAGAAAATCAGGGAAGTACTCACTGACTTCCGCAATGATGATGTGCCTCTGCTCATTCTTATCAGCAGTGAAGGTGATATTAAGGATTACGATCGGCCTACCACCATTCGCAAATACCTGGAATTTATTAAAGATCAGAAGAAATCGCTCAACAAAGTGTTGAATGTGGTTTACGATTCGAATGGTAAAATTAAAGAGATTGAACTTATTAAAAAGTAAAGTAGTATGAGAAAGACAATAAGCATCATCGCAGCCCTGCTGTTTCTGGCAGCGGGCAATATTGTGGCCCAGGACGATATCAGCCCGTCCCGTAAGCAGGCCATTGACTCCCTTGCACTGGAAAAAGTGCGCGACCTGAGTAAGTATATCAGTATTATTGGAAACAAGGATACGCCCTGGTCAGAAGCCAATCGTGTAATTGAACGTACGCTGGAACTCTTTGCCGATGGTGCCCTTATGGGAGTATCATCACTGAATCGTGAAGAAGTAAACTACTATGGTGTCCGGGAATACCTGGAACGTCTGATGGCCCTGAATTACGATAAGGTAAATATTTCGTGGTACAATATACAGTATATCAGCGACCTTGAACGTCAGCCTGATGGACGTTATGTGGGTGTAATTACCATCTACCAGCGTTTCGAAGGTACTACTGAGGAAGGACTCCGGTATGTGGATGTTACTAAAAAGGACGTTACGGTATATGTTGAGCGCAAAACCACCCAGATTTCCGGGCGCATTATCGGATTTTGGGATGTGCTGCTTGGAGACATTCGGGTAACCGAAACCAAACCGGGCGAATAAGCATTAAAATCTTTAAACCGGCTTCAGGTCACAACACAATAAAGTTGTGACTAAGCCGGTTTATTAATGTTAATCAGACACAGTATGAAGAATTTTTTGCTTTGCCTTTCGTTTACCATGTTTTTGCCGGTGTTGGCCATATCGCAATCTTTCAATTCATTGCTTGGTGACGAAAGTATATTGTATGCCCAAACCAAGCAGGTGAACCAGTTTTTCAGAAGATTTAATGGTGAAGAAGATACCCGGGGTAATCGTTATTATAAAGATGATCAGCAATATAGAAATGCTGAACTCAGACGCAAATATTTGAATGTATTGTTTGATTATAACAACTCCTCTATTACGGATCCCATGCGCAAGGCTTTCATAACCGACGTGCTGAATCAAAAGCAGCCGGTTATCCTCGATTTTCACCAGGGGCAATGGTTCGCTGAAGTCGCTACACGTTTTAAATATAAGGGACAGGAAAAGGACCTCACACTTTTCCTTAAACTTGAACCGGAAACCGGAGGATACAAATGGGTGTTTACCAATGTGTATTTTAAAGCTTATCACGAAATGTTTTCTAACGATACCGTTACCGGAAGTCACTTTTTACATCCCTTGAGCCATGAACTCGATTTTATGAATCTGATCCGGGTGTTTAAAGATAAAAATTACGTGGAACTATACACTGAAAGAGCATACCGTCCTGATTTTCTCACCCTTTTTCTTTATGAATTTAAGAAGGGTGATCTTCAGTATGTGACGGTGAAGAATGTTAAATTTCATTTTTTCCAGGTTCCCGGATGGTATTTCGAGCTTTCCAATTTCAATCGTCCCGGTACCAATTCGGGATGGCTTATCTCATCCCTTCTTCAGTTGAAAGAAGATCAAAAAGAAATGGTCCTTAAATACATTTATCATGAATAACATTTTTATATCATCCAAGCACTTGCTGACTCAATTGCTTATCCTGTTTGTTTTTGCAGGTATTGTCAATGCACAGCAGAGTGGGGGTAAATCCCGCTCCCTTACTCCGGAGGAAAAAGCATCCTATGAAAAGCAGGCCACACAGCTTATTGGCTTTATGGAATATGCCTTTAATACTTTAGGCAACAGTAAGAGCGATTATCGTGATAAAGACATCATCATAAACCAATCGTATCTGAAGTTTTTCAAAAATGCAGAAGTGCAAATTGAAGATGATTTGCTGGAGAAACGTGATGTAGTGACAAACAAAAACGTACAGGCTTATCTAAAGGATATTGATTTCTTTTATAAGGAAGTTACCTTTAAGTATATTATTGAGGAAATCACCTCTGAGGTTAACGAGATGGGGGAGATTTATTTTCAGGTGAAGGCCAGCCGCAATCTTAAAGGAAAAAATATTGAAGATAAAGAGGTCAACAATAATCAGGTGCGGTATATTGAACTTAATTTGGATGATGCTACCCGTGACCTGAAAATTGTAAGTATTTATACCGCAAAATCGAGTGAGGAACAGGAGTTGATGGCATGGTGGAATGCCCTGAACAGCAATTGGCGTAACTTTTTTGCAAAGGAGACCGAAGCCGCTCCTGATCTCAAGCTTAAAGACATTCTTAAAATTGGTAAGGATTATGTACTTGTCAACAGGGCTGAGGACAGTGACAGCATCGCCCACGACAGTATCGCGATTAATGCTTCGCGCATTTTGGGCGATGTACGTAAAATCTGGCGTACCGAAAGCATCTCACTTGCCGAAAATCCTCATATTGCTACGTTGGATCCACTTGCTGCATTAACAGCCTTAAAGTATCTTGACATTTCAGGTACTTCAGTTACCGATCTGCAACCCATCCGTAACCTCACCCGGCTTGAGCATCTGGATATCTCTAAAACACGAATTAATTCTATTGAGCCGCTGCAGTATTGCATTTCCATTCAAAATCTTAACCTTTCCAATACTCCGGTTAGTTCACTCAATACCCTTGAAAATTTTATAAAACTGGCTTATCTGGATATTTCATCCGTTTATTTATATGATATCTCATCGCTATCAAAGCTTACTTCATTAAAGGAACTCCGCGCTGTGGATGTGCCCATGAATAATTTCGAACCATTATCGGGATTAACTTCTCTTGAGTTGCTCGACCTTTCAGGGTCAGGGATAATGGATATTGAGGCTTTCCGGACCATGACTGCCCTCAAACGCATCAGTCTTGAACGCACTTCTTTGACGAACATTGATGCAATGAGCTCAATGAAGGCACTTCAATTTGTTTATCTCGACTCTACCGGGGTAGCAGATCTTGGCCCTCTGAATGGAATGCCGGAGTTGCGCACGGTTTATTGCGATCATACACAGGTAGGTGGCGCAGAAGCTCAGGAATTTATGCAGGCTAATCCAACTGTTAAGGTAATCTATGAATCAGTAGAGTTGGAAGAGTGGTGGAAGTCACTTTCTCCGGAATGGAAAGCAGTATTTAATAAGGAGGTAACCATTAGCAATCCTCCCGAGAGGGAGCAACTGCATGAAATTACCTATCTTAAGAAGTTGAATGTTTCAAATAAGCGGTCTTTGCGCTCTGTTGAACCCTTGCGTAAGTTAGTCACGCTGGAACAATTGGATGCCTCTGGAACAGGAATAACCGATGTAAGTGCGTTAGCTGATCTTATAAATCTGCGTCAGCTTGATTTGGGCTCAACCATCATTGCCAATATATCTCCAATTGTTACTCTTACTGGGCTCACCGAATTAGATATTTCATTTACCGGAGTCGCTGATCTTAAACCGCTGACTGCACTTCAAAACTTGCGTCTGCTTAAAATGGATAGCATTCCGGCTACCAATCCGGAAGTTTTAGCAGCCAATCAGAGATTGCAAAAGATATATGCTGACGGGGTCCGGAAAATGCCTGAATCGGTGGAGGTTTTATGGGATAAGATTCCTGAAGCACTCATTATTTATCGCACTCCGGAATTACAGACCTGGTGGCAGCAACTCAACGACACCTGGAAAGATGTTTTCGGCAAGCTGGAACCTGGAACGGGTGCTCCCGATCGTGAACGGTTGCATCGGATTGCATCCATCCGCTCCCTTGATCTTAGTCAAAACCGGGAAATAACGGGTTTGTATCCTTTGCGCATCATGCAACAACTCGAGGTGCTTAATATTTCAGGCCTTCCGGTTGATGATATCAGTCCGCTTATGGCTATTCACCGGCTTGTGGAGTTTAATTGCTCCAATACCCCGGTTACAGATCTCAATGGAATTACAGGCCAGCAGCGACTTAAAATAATTAATTGCTCAAATACGCCCCTGAATAAAATTGATCCTCTGGGTCTGCTTCCTGTCGTAGAGGATGTAAATATTTCAGGTACAGACGTTAATAAGCTTAATGCATTGGGAAATTCCTATTCCCTGGTGAGCTTGTCCTGCTTCAATACCCGGGTAAGCAATCTTAAGCCACTGGAAGATCTCGATAATTTGAAAGTACTCAAGATTTACAATACAAAAGTGTCTTCACGAAGGGTGGATAAATTTAAAGAAATTCGGCCCAATGTTGAAGTGATTTATTACTGAAAAAGGGATGTTTCCTGCCCGGCAGTCCTTACAATGATCGGGTGAATTTGCTATGGTAAGAAGGCTGATTTTCTGGATTATCTGATAATAATTGAGAATTCAGCGAGGATTTCTATTGGCAGATACATTTTTTTGTAGATTTGTAATTTACTCTAAATATTGCACACATGTCACAGAAAGTAGCGTTGATAACCGGAGTTACCGGACAGGATGGAGCCTATCTGGCGGATTTCCTATTGCGGAAAGGGTATATTGTTCATGGTCTTAAGCGCCGGAGCTCCCTTTTTAATACTACCCGCATTGATCATCTGTATCAGGATCCACATATCGAGAACCGGAATTTTATTCTGCATTATGGAGATATGACCGATTCTTCCAATATCATTCGTATTATTCAGGAAGTTCAGCCCGATGAGATTTATAATTTGGCTGCCATGTCGCACGTGATGGTAAGTTTCGATTCACCGGAATATGTTGCCAATGCAGACGGGGTGGGTACCTTGCGTATTCTGGAAGCCGTAAGATTGCTTAACCTGGTAAAGAAAACCCGGGTATATCAGGCTTCAACAAGTGAATTGTATGGATTGGTTCAGGAGGTTCCTCAAACGGAAAAAACACCGTTTTATCCCCGCAGCCCTTATGCAGTAGCCAAACTATATGCTTACTGGATTACCGTGAATTATAGAGAAGCCTATGGGATATATGCCGCCAATGGCATACTCTTTAATCACGAATCGCCCATACGGGGGGAAACTTTTGTAACCCGGAAAATTACCCGCGCAGTTGCCCGCATAGCCTTAGGTCTGCAGGATAAGTTCTATCTCGGCAATCTTTCAGCCCGCCGCGACTGGGGGCATGCCAAGGACTTTGTTAAAGCCATGTATTTAATCCTTCAGCAGGATCAACCGGACGATTATGTAATTGCTACCGGAGTAACCACTGCAGTGCGTGAGTTTGTGCGTATGGCTTTTAATGTGGTGGGCATTGAACTGCGGTTTGAGGGTGAAGGTGTAGCCGAGAAAGCTTTCGTAGTAGCCTGCCATAATCCGGAATATCAGCTTCCAGCGGGTAAAGAAGTGCTTTCGGTCGATGCCCGTTATTTTAGACCCACTGAGGTGGAATTGCTTCAGGGCGATGCGTCAAAAGCTCGTGAAAAACTGGGTTGGGAACCCGAGTATAGTTTGAAGGAACTGGTTGATGATATGATGGATGGTGACATAGCGCTGATGAAGAAGGAGAAATTTTTGCAGGATGGGGGCTATGACATTCTGAGCTATTTTGAGTAATTATTTATAATTAAAAATTGTGCTATGAAATCAAATAGCCGGATATATATTGCCGGGCATCGCGGTTTAGTGGGAAGTGCTATTCTGCGTAACCTGAAAGAAAAGGGATACACCAACCTGATTACCCGCACCCACAATGAACTTGATTTAATGGATGCGCAGGCTGTTTCAGCCTTTTTCCAAAAAGAAAGGCCGGAATATGTCTTTCTGGCTGCGGCCAAAGTCGGCGGTATCAAAGCCAACAATACTTACCGGGCACAATTTATTTTTGAAAACCTTCAGATACAGAATAATGTTATTCATCAGGCTTACCTTAATAAAGTAGAAAAGCTGCTTTTTCTTGGAAGCAGTTGTGTGTATCCTAAAAATGCCCCACAGCCTATCAAAGAGAAGTATCTGCTTACAGGAGAACTGGAATATACCAACGAACCCTATGCCATTGCAAAGATTGCCGGTATGCGTATGTGTGAATCCTATAATTTACAATATGGTACCGATTTTATCAGTGTGATGCCTACCAATCTTTACGGTTACAACGATAATTACAGCCTTGAAAATTCGCATGTATTGCCTGCGATGATACGAAAAATTCATCTTTGCCACGCCTTGGAAATGGGAAGAATAGATGAAGTAAAACAAGATCTTCTGCGACATCAGGCACCTGAAATCAGTCACAATTCAGATGAAGATGAGGTGCTTAAATATCTTAAGCGCCATGGTATTGAAGCTGAAAAGCTGGGTTCAGTTTTTAGGGTAAGTATAAAGTTATGGGGAAGTGGGAACCCATTCCGTGAATTTTTGTGGAGCGACGATATGGCTGATGCCTGTGTATATTTAATGGAGCAATACAGCTTCAATAATCTGTTAGAGAATGCGGGGAGCTATGAGAAAGACACTGTTCGAAATACACATGTAAATATTGGTACCGGCAGCGATATCACCATCCGTGAGCTGGCTGAACTTGTTAAGAAAGTGGTGGGCTTTAAGGGTGACATTCATTTTGATGCGAATCATCCTGACGGAACCTACCGAAAATTACTTGATGTGACGAAGCTTACCCAACTGGGTTGGAAATATCAGATGCCACTGGAAGAAGGAATTCAAAAAGCTTACCAATATTATATTACTCAGGATTAGAGGCTTGCATACTTTTTTTCGGAAAGCAATTTTCTTTATTATATACAATACAAAAAGGCTGACCCCGTGTCAGCCTTAAATCAGATATCTTCAAAAGATTCTACTGTACTATCAGTTTAGCTTCTGAGTTGTGATATCCATTAGAAGTTTTTAATAAATAACTGCCTTTACTCAAACCCCCAGTATCAATCAAGAAATCGAAACCCCTTACTCCGGTTGTTTCCCATATAAGTTGGCCGGTTAAATCGAAAAGATACATGACGGTTTGACCATTTTGTTCCTGGTCAAATTTGATATTAAACCTTCCATCAGTTGATGGGTTTGGATAGACTTTAAACCTGCTATTCCCAGTTTCCTGAACAATATCTGTTGTAATTTCACCGTAAAGTGTAACAAACTGAATTTTTACATAACAAATGTATTCCAGGGAGGGATTTCCGTTATCACTAATTCTAACCATCAAAGTGTACTGAGGAAATCCTAATGCATGAATATTTGAAATGTTCTGGATGGTAATTATTCCGGTAACGGGATGAATATAAAAAGTCTCATCATTATTCCCCATATAGAACTCATAAGTAAGGGTCTGGTTTTCATCTGGGTCTGTTCCGGTTACTGTTCCAACGATGTAGCCATTAGTAGCACTGGACATGGCATAGAAACTAAAATTGGGAGCCCAGGGTGCTTCATTCACATCGGTTACTATAATGGTGATATCAGCATGTGTAAAGGAGTGATGTTCGTCTCTTGCTTCCACTCTAAGAACAATTACCGGGTTGGTTTCGTAATCCAGAGGAATGCTATTATTTACAAACAATTCTCCGGTATATTTGTCAATAACAAAGGCATCATCAATATTTCCTTCAAAAATCCGGAATCTGATTATGCTGTTAAAATCCGGATCAGTAGCCTCTACTTTTCCCACATATGCTCCGTTTAACGGATTCTCTTCTATCGAGAAAGTTTGAGCATACATAACCGGAGGCTCATTAACATCTTCGAGAACAATAAAAATGTTGGCCTGGTTCGACATTTCAGGCTCTCCATTGTCAATGACTTCAATCCGTAAAATAAATACGGGATTCGTCTCGTAGTCAAGCAATGTTACATTTGATACGGTAAGTTGTCCCTGATTGTCAATAGAGAAGGCATTCTCCTGATTACCCGAAATTATATTATAGCTGAGTTGTTGATCGTCGTCTGGATCATACGCCAATACCTGACCAACCAAACTTCCTTCCGGTGAATTTTCAGGAATGCGGAAAGTTTGATCCGCAATCTGAGGCTGATTGTTAGTAGTGATAATGTTAATATAGATTGCGGCTTCTGAAGAAAGTATCGGAGTCCCGTCATCACATACAGTTACCTGAAGTATCAGTTGATCTGAGGTCAAAATACTCCATGCATTAACATCATTTACAATAATATCACCAGTAGCAGAATTGATTCCAAAAATACCGGAAGTATTGCCATCCGTAATGTTGAATGATAAGGTCTGATTGAAGTCTGGGTCATCGGCCACAACGGTGCC
>JAVEQP010000126.1:0-8893 GCA_034007585.1 Lentimicrobium sp.
AAAAAAAAGCCACCCAAAGGTGGCTCTATCATCTATATCAAAAAAACAGCGGCTACTTAAGGCCTAATTTTTTCTTAACCAGAGGCATAATATCGTCAGCACTCTCGGTATAAAGCAACAAACCTTCAGTGGAATTAAACACAAAGGTGTATCCGCTCTCTTTGGCTACGTCCTTTACGGCATTGCGTGCCCTGTTGATAATAGGGGCGGTCAGTTCCTCCTCTTTATCCTGGAGATCTTCCTGTGCGGTTTGCTGAAAATCCTGAATCCGGCGCTGCAAATCCACTATTTCCTTCTCCTTGGTTTGCTTAATGATGTTCGACATTGAAGCCAGATTGGTCTGGTAGTCGGATACTTTTGTTTCATATTCGGTTTGCATGGCCTGAAACTGAGACTGAAGCTGCTCCTGATACGTAGCAAAAGCTTTCCGCACTGAATCCTGTCCGGGCATCAGCTCATATAGTGCAGCGAAATTGATGTGACCGAGTTTTTGTGATTTCTGGGCACTAACCTGCATGCTGGTTAAAGCAATGGCCAGGATAAGAATGATTTTTGAAGTGGTTTTCATGTTAAAATTTAAAAATTTATGATCAATTGCCGCGCAAATGTAGTAAATTTTCTGATTTACAAGCCCATTTACTTAAACAGCTGTTTATTAATGTTTACTGACGACTTTTGTAGGAATAGCCCAGTTTATCGAGTACTTCTTCGCTGATATCATAACGAGGATTGGAATACATCATGGAAACGCTGCCGGCCTTATCAAAAATTACGGCATAGTTTTCAGAAGCAGCCAATGACTCTATGGCACCATAAATTTTTTCCTGAATGGGCTTTATCAATTCCTGGCGGCGTTTGAACAGATCACCGTCACTGCCAAACCGCTTCTTTTGCAGGTCTTTGGCTGCTTTTTCCCTGGTGATAATCTCATCTTCGCGTTTGTTCTTGATATCATCCGGCAATAGCACAGCTTCGGCTTTAAAACTCTTATAAAGCTGATCAATTTCAGCAAATTTGACTTCAATTTCGCGCTGCCATGTCAACGACAATTCGTCAATTTCTGCTTTGGCATCGGTGTATTCAGGAATATTTTCCATAATGAATTCACTATCGATGTAAGCGAATTTCTGGGCGTTGGCAAAAGGTGCAAACACCATCATAGTAATGAGAATGATAAATACTCTTTTCATTTTTTGGTCCTCCGTTTTAAGGCTATGGTTATTGAAAATGGTTATTTAACGCTACTATTAACAAAAAACCTGCCATGTTTTTATACTGTTTATTTGTTGAGTCGTTGAGTCGTTGAGTCGTTGAGTCGATGCGTGTCCGCCTCAGGCGGGAATTGTTGAAAAAGTAAGCTGTTTCTCTTCCTTCTAATCAATGCTCTGATTAATGGAGAAGTGGAACTGACCCTTATTGGCCGAGGGTAATCCGTAAATATCGTCAAATCCATAACCCCAGTCCAATCCAAGCAGACCAAACATGGGTAGAAACACCCTGACCCCAACTCCGGCAGTACGCTTAAGAGAGAATGGATCGAAGGCCTTGAAGTTCTTCCATGCATTGCCGGCTTCCACAAAGCCCATTACATAAATGGTGGCACTGGGATTCAATGACAGTGGATACCTGAGCTCAAGGGTAGTCTTGTTAAAGATGGTTCCTCCACTGACATTATTCTTACCCATGTAATAATCAGGAGTGAGAGATTCATTGGTATATCCCCTCATGCCGATAATTTCGCGGCCATCCAGATTGTTGTAACCCGAAAGTCCGTCACCACCCAGATAATAGCGGTCGAATGGTGTTACCCCAATATCACTGTTGTATGCACCAAGAAATCCATATTTGGTACGTGCACTCAGCACGAGATTGCCCACCACCTGCCGGTACACCGAAAAGTTGAATTTCCATTTGTGGTATTCAATCCACTTGAAGCGCTCCTCATCCGGCATAGATTTATAATCTTTATCGCTGAAGAGCGAATACGGCGGGGTAAGATCCATGCTGACCGAAATTTCACTGCCAGACCTTGGAAAAATAGGACTATCAATAGAATTACGGGCAAAAGTAATACCGTAACTGAAGTTATTATACTGCCCGGTTCCCGAACCAAAGGAAAAAGTGGTATAATTTTTAAGCCGGTACATTTGCAGGCTCACACGCTGAACCAGGGTAAAATAGTCATCGGGCCAGGCCAGACGTTTGCCGAGCATTACCTGAACACCATCAATTTTAAAGTAGCGGGAGATTAGCTTACTCTCAGTGGTACCCAAATTGCTGTAAAGCGAGTGAAAATAGCTCACGCTGAATGAATTGGGCTTTTTCCCACCCAGCCAGGGCTCGGTAAAGGAAGCGCTGTAACTGATGTATCCTCTTCCGTATGACTGTAGCCTGAGTGATAATTTTTGGCCGTCCCCGGTAGGCACCGGACGCCAGGCACTACCTTTAAACATATTGCGGGCCGAGAAGTTGTTGAACGAAAGCCCGAGGGTTCCTACTATACGTCCATAACCCCATCCACCCGAAAGTTCAATCTGATCGGCCGAGGTTTCCTCTACCTTATATTCTATGTCAACCGTACCATCCGCAGGATTAGGAATGGGGGTAGGCACAATCTTTTCCGGATCAAAATAGCGCAACTGAGCCAGCTCACGGGTGGTGCGGATAATGTCGCTCCGGCTGAACAACTGCCCCGGCCGGGTACGCAATTCACGCATTACCACGTGATCGTTGGTGCGGGTATTGCCCTTTACACTCACTTTATTGATGGTGGCCTGCTTTCCTTCGCGGATGCGCATCTCCAAATCAATGGTATCATTAACAACCCTTACCTCCACAGGATTCACCTGGAAGAAAAGATACCCATCATCCAGATATAGGGTACTGATGTCAATCTCATTGGGATTGTAATTCAGGTTGGCCTCCAGTTCGCTCTGATTATATACATCCCCCCGTTTAATTTTAAGCACTTCGTTGAGCTGCTCAGCGGTGTATTTGGTATTTCCTACCCATTTGATGTCACCAAAATAATAACGCTGACCTTCACTAATATAGATATCAATATCGATAGCTTTAGGTCCGCTACGGTAAACAGTATCATTAAGAATTACAGCATCCCTGTATCCCTCGTCGTTGTATTTGGAAATCAGTTTACGCAGGTCAGTCTTGTAATCATCGCGGATAAACTTACTGCCTTTAAAAATTCTTACCCGGAAATTATCAGTTCCCAGGCTGGTAATGGCATTAAATACAGTATCGGTATTGAATGAAAGCATCTTCACAGGCACCTTAAACATCAGTTGATCCAATGCCCTGAAGGGTTTAAATACGCCCTTTTCCTTGGTCTCTTTCAGGGTGCGTTTCAGGGTAATGTCCGAGATCTGTTTATTCCCATGAAAGTGGATGGCATCAATGCGCACCTTACTTTTCTTGTCAATGTTAATGGTAAGGCTTACCTGATTGGGCCGGATGGTATCGCGCGACTGGGTAATATTCACCTCTGCATTCAGAAACCCTTTACCGGTATAATGTTTTTTAATGATATTGGTGGTGCGGTTTACCACATTTTCGGTAACCACATCTCCCTTCACCAGTTTTATTTTTTCACGCAGGTCATCTGCTTCTGACTTTTTAACTCCTTTGAAGGAAAACCTATCCAGTCGCGGTCTTTCCTGAAGCTCAATGTTTAAAAATACAAGTTCACCACTGAACTTGGTAGCCGAGATGCGCACATTTTCGAAGAGTCCCTGTTCCCATAACTTCTCTATGGCTTTGCGGATTTTTTCGCCGGGGATTTCAATCTTATCAGCCACCTGAAGGCCGGAAAGCATAATGAGCACATCGTGATCAAGGTATTGCACTCCGGTAATGGTTACTCCGCCAATAACATATTGCCGGGGGCTGGCGTAATCAATGTCGCTGAGGTCATCGCCTACCCTGATCTGGGCTTGCAAACTGAACGAAATTAAAAGCAGGAGGAGTGCGGGAAAGCGGGTGTACAACTTCATTTAGCAGATTATTATTTAATTTGTTCACTGATCATACCAAATCGTCTTTCCCTGTGTTGAAAATCGAGAATGGCTTTATATAAATCATCTTTACGGAAATCGGGCCAAAGCATAGGTGTAAAATAAAGCTCGGCATAAGCAACCTGCCAGAGCAAAAAATTACTGATGCGGTATTCTCCGCTGGTGCGAATCAGTAACTCGGGATCAGGATATTTTTTGGTATCAAGATAATTTGCAAACAATTCGGCATCAATCTGATCGGGTTCAATTTTTCCCTCCGTCACCTCAATAGCCAGTCGCCGGGCGGCTTCTGCTATTTCCCAGCGTCCGCTGTAATTTAGCGCAAGGATTAATTCCATACGTGTATTGCCTGCGGTAAGATCAATGGTTTCATTCAACTGCAAAAAGCAACTCTCTTCAAGATGCGACAAATCGCCTATGGCCTTTAACCGGATGTTGTTGTCCATCAGCGTAGCCAGCTCCGAATTCAAAGTAGCCACCAACAGATTCATCAACGCATCTACTTCCATTTTAGGTCGTTTCCAGTTTTCAGTGGAAAAGGCATATAAGGTAAGGTACTTGATTCCAAGTTCTGCTGCAGCAGTGGCCGTTTGTCGAACCGACTCCACGCCATTCTGATGTCCGAAAACCCTTTCCTGACCCCGGCTCGTTGCCCAACGTCCATTGCCATCCATAATGATGGCAATGTGTAGCGGAAGCTTTTCGAGGTCTATTTTTTCTTTTAAATCCATGCTTTGATTTGACGAAACTAAATTATGCTGTATTTCAATAACACCAATCAATTTAGGTGTTAATTATTGTTAATCAGATTAATAATAAGGATTTAGGCAGCGTTCATTCTCCAGATAGTTAAGCCGCAATGAGATGCTGAAAGAGATAAACGAAACCCAGTCATTGTATTCGGAGCTGCCCCGCTGCATACCGGCCCTGTGTTTGAGTGTAGGGTCAGACACCAGTTGACCGGGACTTACCGAACCCGGATCAGCCGTATTGAGGTCAAGGTAATAGGTAGTGCTCACGTCATCAATATAATCGGTAAAGGTTTTGCGCATTCCCCAATCAAGTGAAGCCCCCAAAAAACGGTTGAGGCTATACTTCACACCTATGCCAAAAGGAATGGCGAACACCGTGCGGCTATAGACTTCGCGATCGGGATACATGGCACTGCCCTGCCCTTCTGTCGCCAGGCCGTGCAGCTCATAAGTAATTCCGTCATAGGTGGCCTTAGGATTAAAAAAAAGTACCGACCCACCAGCATACATATAAGGGGTTACAAAATTACGCAGACTGCCTGTGAAGTATTCGAAGAAATTAAATTCAAAGGTTACGGCAATGTCCGTAATTTGTGAATGAAAGTTCAGGCCGCGTTGTAGATTAATCTTTGACTGAAAATCATCCCCTTCCAACGATCCAAACATCAGTCCGCCTCTTACAGCCAGTCTGTCATTGAAATTATGACGGACAAACGCACCAAAAGCAGGTTTAGTCAATAAAAAATGTTTGCCGGGATTGAGGTCGCCCAGATAATAGGAACCTCCTCCGGAAACACCTATTTCTCCATAACTCTGTGCGATAGCCAAATGGTGAAGGAGCATCCCCAAAATCGGCAATAAAAGAAACTTTATTCTCATGTTTATTTTTCTTGGTGAATATGCACCGGTATCTCACATCCAATGAGGCTTGATGTATGCACACCTTTGTTTCCCCTGCTAATTTGGCCTGCAAAAGTAATCAAAAAAACAATGGATTAAAGCGTAGTTTCATGAAAGCGTACATCCTGCCCCCAAAGCAGTTTCTGACGAATGGTATTGAAGAAATTATTGCCTTGTATCTGCACCAGATTAATGGTAAAGTCTTCTTTTCGCACTACGATTTCCACGGACGAATCCATAACTGTATAACGCGAGTCGAGGCCAACCAGATAATGGGTCAATCTGCCTTCCACATTGATGCGGACACTACTTTTGTCAGGGATAACGACAGGTCGTACGGTTAAATTGTGCGAAGCTATGGGGGTAATTACAAAATTTTCGGAATCGGGGGTGATGATGGGGCCGTTACAACTCAATGAATAGGCTGTGGAACCGGTGGGCGTAGCTACAATAAGACCATCTGCCCAGTAAGAGTTCAATAAAAGGTCGTTCACATATACATGAACCAGTATCATTGAGCCGGTATCCTTTTTATTGATGGTAAGTTCATTGAGCGCAAAATTCAACTCTCCAAAAAGAGATTCCGGCGATTCCACGCGAAGCAGGGAGCGTTTCTCAATGGTATATTCTCCTGCTGCCAGCGCTTTTATGGCTCCATCAATTTCGTTTCTCGAAATACCGGACAAAAAGCCCATTCTGCCGAGGTTTACTCCCATAATTGGTATTCCCGAATCCCTTACCAGCGTAACCGCATCCAGTATGGTACCATCACCACCCACCGAAATAAGCATATCGGCCTGTGCACAAAGCTCCTGATGATTACTGAACAGGGTAGGTAGAGCAGAGAAGATAAACTTCCCGCTGACGAATTCGTAAAAAGGTTTATAAATACAGATGGACAGGCCTAAGCGCTCCATCACTTCAAGCAAATGCTGAAAATAAACAAACCGGTCTTCAGCAAAATTACGACCAAACAATGCGACTTTCATGGGCAGGTAGGATTATATAAGGAAGCGCTTAAAAACTACAAATGTACGACAGCGAATGCACATGACCTCAGATTGCAGCCATAAAATGCAGGAAAAATCCCGTCTCTCCTTCACCATTACGGGTGATTTCGGCCCTGAACACCTTATCATAATAGGTAACGAAATCAATACCCAGGCCAATACCGGTAAGCATTTTACCCGACAAATTATTATTTTGCTGCAGGTGGCCGGGCCATTGTTTTCCGGTATCTGCAAAAGCATTCAGGTAAATGGCATAAGGAATGGTGTTAAACCGGGGCGATTTAATACAACGAAGGTGAAGTGTACCCGGCTTTATGACATTATATTTGATATTGGCTTTCACCAGGCCGAAGTGGTCTCCATCCACCACATAATATTCATATCCCCGCACATAATCACGATCGTAACCCAGGGCCTGGCTCAGGTAATAAGGCTTAAATCCTGCGGTGGAAAGCTTTGACGCAAATAATAAAGCTGAATTCCAGCGCTTTCCTATTGGTTGATGCCAGCGCACTGAAGTTCTGAGGGTGGCAAAATGTATGGCATCCACCATTCCCAATCCATAGTGGGTAAGCATGGCATCCGCATACCAGCCGGCGAGTGGATAAGCCCTGTCGTCACGATAATCGGCTTTGACAAAATAGCTGAGGGAAGGGAAAAAGGTGTGCTGAGAGGCATTTCCGTTGTATGCTGGATTTAAGAGTAGTAAAGAATCGGAAATATTCAACCAATTGAGCGAGAACTGCAAAAAGTGGGTGGTATGAATGCGCTTCCGGTAGCGCAGATGTGCCGAAACAGTAGTTACCTGCCGCATAAAATCATCGCCCTTGTAGTATTCAAGTTTGTCGTTTAAGGTCTGATAGCCAATCTCCCGGTCACGGGCAAGCCTTACTTCAGTGCCCATACCCAGGGTTTTGGCGTTATTGATGTAAGGTTTTTCATAATGCAACAGCATCTCCTGCTGATATCCAAGCTTTACGATAAGGTGCAATCTTTCCATCCTGCCCCTGAAATTCTCCTGTTGAAAAAACAGTCCGTACGAAAGGCGGGTAAAGTCTCCTTTACGGTACCAGGTGTTAAAATTTGGGTCGTAAATTTCCAGGACAGGCCAAAGCCAGGTGTACCACCGCTCCTGTACCCTTATGTACTGGCTGATGTGGCCTTCATCCTTGAGTGGAAAAGCATCAATATCTACCGTGTGAAAAAGGGATAATTTCAACAGGTTAATACGGGAAAATTCTATTGCCTGCGTATATTCATCCCCGTTGAGGGTGTCACCGCTGGAAAAAGTCAGCTCACGAAGCAGTATGGCATCTTTGGTTTTTTCGTTACCCTGGAAGATGATGCTATCAATGATAAAGATATCATGATTATTCACAACGCTCTGAGCGAACATCGGCATAACCGGCAGTAAGAAAATCAAACTCAACAAACCCGGAAGGCGCATATTATCAGGTATTCAAGAATCGCATAAACGAATCGTAGCGATCACGGAGGGTTTCGTCGAAGTCATTCTCGAAAAAGGAAGCCTTTATAATGTAGTTAAAACGATTGAAGGTTTGAATGATGCCGGCAATGTCCATGCGGTCGATTTTAATGGTGACTTCCATGCGCGTGGAATCAGGCAAAGTAACAATATAGAGGCTCAGGATGTTGGCGTCATTTGATTCAACGTGACGGGCAATTTCGCTGAGTGAATAATCGCGAATACCCATTTCAAGCACAATAATTCCACCCGGATTATCCACAGCGGCAAGTCTGGCAAAATACTTTACCAGGCAGTTCAGCGTAATGGAACCGAGATAGGTGTGTTTTTCATCCACCACCGGAATAAGGGTAAGCTTCTGTTCATGTACCAGCCTGATAACATCATAAACATGCTGATAATCATAAACATAAGGCTTAATCAAAGAAAGGTTATGATTGCCTAAGGGTTCCTCAAATGTATTGGTTTCAAATATATCAGCTTCCGTAACAAGACCCAACAGATCGTTATTATTTACAATAGGAAGATGCGACACCTTAAACTCCTCCATCAGGTTAAGTGCCTGCAACCCCGTGTCGCTCGTCCTGAGCGGAACAATTAAATCGCTGATAAGAGCTCTGGCCAACATATTACTATAGCTTTCGTTGCAACAAATTTACATAAATATAAGACTTGTTGGATGAATTTGGGTAAATATTCTTTGTTGTTGATGTGTTT
>JAVEQP010000024.1:0-41024 GCA_034007585.1 Lentimicrobium sp.
CCTGTCGCTCTACCGCCCTGTCGCTCTATCTCCCCTTCGCTCTATCGCTCTATCTCCCCTTCGCTCTATCTCCCCTTCGCCCTGTCGCTCTATCGCCCTGTCGCTCTATCTCCCCTTCGCCCTGTCGCTCTACCGCCCTGTCGCTCTATCTCCCCTTCGCCCTGTCGCTCTATCGCCCCTTCGCCTTGTCCCTCATTTCTCCTAGTCTCCTTGTCTTCTTCTTGTGATCTGTAATCAGTGATCTGTAATCTGTGATTAGTTGATTTGTTAAGTTGTTGATTTGTTGAGTTGTAATCTTAAATCAAGAAAAACTTCGCGTGTCTTTGCATCATTGCGTCTTTGCGCGGAATTTTCAATCCGCAATCCGCAATCTGTAATCTTCATATCCGCATATCCGCACATCATCACATCTTCAATCCGCAAAATCCTACCCCTTATAAAACAGCCATTTCCACATTTCGCCCCAGCTTACTTTTTTGCCATACATGAGTATTCCCGTACGGTAAATTCGTCCGGCGAGCCATACGGCTGCAATAAAACTCACGGTAAGAATTACCATCGAAAGTCCAATTTGCCACAGCGGCACACCAAAAGGAATCCTGACCATCATAATTACCGGTGAGGTAAACGGAATCATGCTAAACCAGAAGGCGATGGGCCCATCCGGATTATTGATTACAAATTGCGCCATCACAATCGCCAGAATCAAGGGAACGGTGATGGGCAGCATAAACTGTTGAGTGTCTGTTTCGTTATCCACCGCAGCGCCTATTGCGGCAAACATGGCCCCATATAGCAAATAGCCGCCTATGAAATAAAACAGAAAGCTAAAAATCATGGTGGTGTAATTGATAGACTGAAGTGCTTCGAGCATACGCGTCATACCGGTTTCGTTGCTTTCCATGGTCTGAAGGGCAGCAGTGTTGGCTTGTGAAGGAATACGCGAAGTTTCCTGGTTGTATATTTCAGTTGCTTGCTGTGGATTGACCTTATCGGGCATCACCGTTTGAAATATGGTTACTATGGCAAGGGTGAGCACTACCCACAACATAAATTGGGTAAGTCCTACCAGCGCAACCCCGATAATTTTTCCCATCATCAACTGAAAAGGCTTAACTGAGGAGACGATAACTTCAACTATCCGGCTTACCTTTTCTTCAATTACACCCCGCATTACTTGTGAGCCAAACAAAAAGATAAAAAAGTAAATAAGTATGCCTGCAAACATTCCCACACCCATGCTTACTTCGGTATAACTTTTGGCTTCGCTGCCCGAATCGCCCAGTTGAATAGAAGTGAGGGTGATGTTGGTTTTGATATTTTTCAGAATTTCTTCGGTTACCAGATTGGACTTCTCCAGAGAATCTGCTTCAGCTTCCGAGAGGGTGGGATTTACTTTTCGTATCTCCTTCACAATTTCAGCGCCCAGCTTTTGGTTTTCAACCTCTTTGGCCATAACATTGCGGATATGACTTTTCAAGTCGAGGCTTACCTGGCTGTTACTGAAGATAATTCCAGACGAAGGTACACTCACTTCCGGTCGCGGAATATAAACAAGTGCATAGGTCTCACTGCCTGAAATGTTGGCTTTGGCAGTTTCAAGATCAGTGAAGATATGTTCAAAAACATAACGATCCGAATTCTCAAATCTGTCGAGAAACCATCCCGTTTCATCCAGTATCTGAACCTTTTTCACCTCGTCGGACATCTGAGACAATACAACCGGAACAATGAACAAGGCCGCCATAAGGATAGGGCCAAGGATGGTCATCACCACAAATGATTTCTTTTGCACCCGGGTCAGGTATTCCCGCTTGATAATGAGTATTATTTTATTCATAATCATTCAGTTTGCTGGTGGATTGTTTCTGATTAACCGTGTTGATAAAAATTTCATTCATGGTCGGAATAATTTCATTCAGGGCATGAACACTAACGTGAGGCATGAGCACCTTTAGTAAATGATTGGCGGTGGCAGCCGGAGGTATCTGAATCCGTGCAATCTGTAACTCATCTTTAGCCTGTTGGGAGATTAAATTAAAATCAGCAGGTAAAACGGTGCGTAAATCATTTTCAAAATCATTAAAGCTAATGGAGAAAGTGTTGGTTTTATGCGCATTTTTGATATCGGAAACCCGGCCATCGAGAATTTTTTTCGAATTGTTAATCAGCGTAATATCGTCGCACAATTCTTCTACCGACGCCATATTGTGGGTGGAAAAAATAATGGTAGCTCCGTTTCGTCTCAGGGTTAAGATTTCATCTTTCAGCAAATTAACATTTATCGGGTCAAATCCGCTAAAGGGTTCATCAAAAATGAGCAATCTGGGCTCATGGATAATGGTGACAATAAACTGCACCTTTTGCTGCATCCCTTTCGAAAGTTCTTCAACTTTTTTATTCCACCAGGGTTTAATGTCAAATTTCTCGAACCAGTATCTGAGTTTTTTTTGTGCGTCACTTTTACTTACCCCTTTAAGTCGGGCAAGATAAAGCGCCTGTTCTCCCACCTTCATTTTTTTATACAGTCCCCTCTCTTCGGGCAGATAACCTATCTGATGAACATGATGGGCGGCGAGTTTGTCATTTTCAAAAAAAAGTTCTCCCTCGTCAGGAGCTATTATCTGGTTTATAATCCGTATAAGTGTGGTCTTACCTGCACCGTTTGGCCCCAACAGCCCAAAGATGGATTGAGGCGGAACTTCAATACTTACATTATCCAGCGCCTTATGGGCTGCATAGTTTTTTGTAACGTTCCTGACACTGAAAAATGACATACAGTTAGTTAAAGGTGTAAAATTAAAAAAGGTGGCTGCCTGCGAAAGGTAACCACCTGATAGAGGTAGTTTGATGCAAATTTATTGAAAATATTCTTTCATGCGGTCAAAAAATGAATGATCTCTGGATCCGGGCTCAGGATGGAAGTTGGAGGATTCATTCAATTTGTTGAGTAATTCGCGTTCTTCGCGGCTCAGGTTTTTGGGTGTCCAGACATTTATATTGATAAGTTGATCTCCCCTGCCATAACCATTAAGCGATGGAATGCCCTTGCCTTTAAGTCTCAATACTTTCCCGGATTGGGTGCCGGGTTCTATTTTGATGCGGACTTTTCCTTCAATGGTAGGAATTTCGGCCGAGGTACCTGTGGCTGCTTCGGGGAAACTTACATAATGATCATACAAGATGTTGGTGCCATTGCGTATGAGTTCGGGATGGGGGATTTCTTCCACCTGAACAATTAAATCGCCGGGAACTCCACCTCTTGGCGCTGCATTGCCTTTTCCGCCAACCGACAGTTGTATGCCATCGTTTACGCCGGCCGGAATATTCAGACTGATCACTTCTTCGCCCTTAACCGTACCGCTGCCACTACAAGTGTTGCATTTGTTGGTAATGGTCTGTCCTTCACCGTTACAATAGGGGCAGGTGGAACTGGTTTGCATTTGTCCGAGGAAGGTATTGGTAACCCGGGTAACCTGCCCTGTACCATTACAATGGGAGCAGCTTGAAAATGCTGAACCTCCTGCCGCACCTGAGCCCTGACACGTGGAACACCCTACCAGCTTGTTTACTTTTATTTTCTTTTCTACGCCTTTAGCTATTTCTTCGAGCGATAGCTTTACCTTTACCCTTAGGTTGGTCCCTTTGCGCACCCTGCGACGAGAACCTCCACTGCTGCCAAAGCCTGAAAAGCCTCCCCCAAAGGCACCGAAAATATCACCAAACTGACTGAAGATGTCGTCCATGGACATACCACCTCCAAAACCTCCGCCTGGCATCCCCTTCATGCCTTCATGTCCATATTGATCGTAGCGTGCCCGTTTTTCGCTGTTGCTGAGCACCTCGTAAGCTTCGGCCGCTTCTTTAAAATTTTCTTCCGCCTGTTTATCGCCCGGGTTTTTGTCGGGATGGTACTTCAGCGCCATCTGCCTATAAGCTTTTTTAATCTCGCTTTCCGTAGCATTGCGCGAAACGCCTAGTATATCGTAATAATCTCTTTTACTCACTGTTGTTGTCCTTTAACTTTTAGGGTGTGTTGTTTCAGATAAATGCAGCAAGTGAGGTCAACTTCCTACTACTACTTTAGCAAAACGAATTACCTTATCATTCAGCAGGTATCCTTTTTGCGTTACATCAATCACTTTGCCTTTAAATTCGGGCTCAGGTGCCGGAATGTGGGCAACAGCTTCATGATAATCGGTATCAAAATCAACGCCAATGGCTTGTATTTCACTTAATCCCTTTTGATTAAGGGTAGTCCGGAATTTATTGAAAATTAATATTATTCCTTGTTTTACCGGATCTGTTTGCGCATCCTCTCCAAAAAGAGCTATGGCACGGTCAAAATCATCCATTACCGGCAATAAAGAAGAGATAATATCTTCCCCGGCGGTTTTACCAATTTCAAGTTTTTCCTTGCTAACCCGACGGCGATAATTGTCAAATTCAGAATAAAGCCGGAGATATTTATCATTAAGTTCATTAACTTTTTGCTGCAAGGTTACAATTTCCGACTCACCATTCGACTCTTCCTGCGACTGAGCAGTCTTATCGGTGGTTTCGTTCTTAACCTCTGGCTGATCCGTCAGGTTTTCATCAGTATAACCATCACTGTCAGCAGCGTGGTGTCTGGGTTTATTATGTTTAGCCATAATGTTTTAGATTTCAATAAATTAACAATTTCCAGCATTCAACCCACCTCTTTATCAAAATGTTTGCCATTACATTGCTGTTTGCCATTATGGCAGGCTGTTATTTGCCGAAAATTCAGCGCAGAAAGATGGTTACTGTTTCAATCGGGAGACTGTTTTTAATCTTCTATCCGCTGAATGTCTGCTCCCAATGCGCGCAAGCGGGTGTCAATGTGTTGGTATCCCCGGTCAATCTGTTCAATATTTTCGATTTGGCTTTTGCCTTTGGCTGAGAGTGCAGCAATCAGCAGGGCGACTCCGGCCCGTATGTCTGGTGACGACATAGTAAGACCCCTCAGTGGCATGGCATGATTGAGGCCAATGACTGTGGCCCGGTGCGGATCGCACAATATGATCTGGGCACCCATATCAATAAGTTTATCCACGAAAAACAGCCGGCTTTCAAACATTTTTTGATGAATAAGCACACTGCCTTTGGCCTGGGTAGCCACCACCAGCGCAATACTAATCAGGTCGGGGGTAAATCCGGGCCAGGGGGCATCGCTAATGGTCATAATGGAACCATCCATAAAAGTTTCTACTTCATAGCTTTCCTGTGCCGGCACGAAAATATCATCACCAATCCGTTCAAGCTTTATGCCGAGTTTCCTGAAGACATCCGGAATAACACCCAATTCATCATACTTTACGTTTTTAATGGTTATTTCTGAACCAGTCATAGCGGCTAAACCAATAAAACTGCCAATTTCAATCATATCAGGCAATAAAGTGTGTTCCGTTCCATTAAGGGAGTTAACTCCTTCAATGCGCAGCAGATTAGATCCTACCCCCGATATTTTTGCTCCCATGCGGTTAAGCATTCTGCAAAGTTGTACCAGATAGGGTTCACATGCTGCATTGAAGATGGTAGTTTCACCTTTGGCCATTACTGCAGCCATTACCACATTAGCGGTTCCGGTAACCGAAGCCTCATCCAGAAGCATATAACTGCCTTTAAGTTCAGTGGCATCAACACTGTAGAAATTGTTGGTACCTTCCGATTCAAACCGGGCGCCCAACTTTTGAAGGCCTATAAAATGGGTGTCGAGCCTTCGTCGTCCAATTTTATCTCCACCAGGATGGGGAATGTAACCTTTGCCAAAACGCGCCAGCAAGGGTCCCAGTATCATTATAGATCCCCGCAGCCCTGCACCTTTTTTTCGGAAATCAGTTGATTTGAGGTATTCAAGGTCAACCTTTCCGGCTTTGAACGTATAGCTTCCCGTGGCGATTTTAGTTACTTCTACCCCCATTGAAGCCAGCAGCTCAATGAGTTTATTTACATCCCGAATATCGGGAATGTTGTGTATGGTAACTGTTTGGGAAGTAAGTAATGTTGCGCAAAGGATTTGCAGCGCTTCGTTTTTGGCCCCCTGTGGTATGATTTCTCCCTTTAGTGGTTGGCCGCCCCTAATGATAAATGAACTCATAATTATCTGTTGTTGAGTAAATAATCATAAAAAATACAGCAAATTAATGCAATATAAAAATCCTGCCATCCGAAATTTTGGGTAGCAGGTTGCACTAAGCTGCAATTTGTGGGGCAAGTTAGTTCTTTTTCCGGTTTCTTGAGTCCCGGTAATGTGCATTCCTGTCGTTTTTCTGACCGAATTTACGTCTTTTGCTCTGGGTGCCTGAAGAACTTGCCGGGGCAGGAGTGCGGGCCAATAGTTCATTGGTATGAGCCAGACGGGTATCATCGCTCAGTTTAAGCTTTCCGTGGGAGAGTTCTCTGAGGTGATCGGTGATCAGTTCATCGTTAACTGAATCACGGTTCCAGTTAAGATATGATTTTTTCAGGTGATTGGCTATATTCTTAACCAGCGCATCTTTTTCGGCACCATCCTCAAAATCGCAGGCCTTATCAATAATGCGGGCAATGTATTTGCCATAGGGTCTGAATTTAATATTTTCCTGTGGATAGGGAATAGGTTGCGGCTTTTGAATGGCTTTCTCCGGTTCCGGCTTTGGGAAAGGACCGTCAATATCAAGTTTGTATTGGGTAATAATGTACAGATGATCCCAGAGCTTACGTTTGTAATCAACGGTATCACGCTGGTCAGGATGCAACTGAGCCATGATGTTAACTAATGCTTTGGCGAGATTGGTGCGTTTTTCACGGTCTTCGATGCTCAGAATGTAAGCGGCCATTTTTTGCACATTCCTTCCATACTCCGGAATGATCAGCTTTTCGCGGGTGCTGTTATAATCCATAAAATAATGTTTTCGATATTGGAAATGTGTAATAGGTGTTTAATGAGTACAAATCAAATTAGGCAAAGTAAACGTTACTGGCACTGAGGTGGGTACGGACTTTTATGATTATCGAAAGAAATAAGGGTTTGCAGAGGGTACTTTACACTGCCAGAAGATAAGTGTATATGAAATGTATCCGGCTGCAAATATACAAAATATTTTATTTACTTATACGAAGTTTAGCAAATTTTAGCAGTAACTGTTTTTGACCGGCTGCTGCAAAAAATACACTGGCCTTGGCATTGGGGCCTGTGCCTTCTACACTGAGTACTTTCCCTTTACCAAAACGTTCATGAACAATCATAATACCTGGCTGTATCTGCGATATCTCAGCCAAATCCCCCGCAGGTAATTCAGCGGTTGCATCAGTAATTTTTTTAAGATTTCTTTTTTGAGGTGATGGCTGAGTCTGTATAGTCGGGTTTCTCTGTGATTGGGAAGCTACCCGCCGGATGGGCTGCTCAATGAAGCTTTCATCAATTTCGGATAGAAACCGGCTGGGCTCATTTTGGGTCATGGTGCCCCAGCGATAACGCGTCAGAGCGTAAGAAAGGGTAACCCGTTTTTCAGCCCGCGTAAGCGCAACGTAAAATAAGCGGCGCTCTTCTTCAATCTCTGCCCGGGTTTGTAAAGACATCAGCGAGGGAAAAAGATTTTCTTCCAGCCCAACAATATAAATATAGGGGAATTCAAGTCCCTTGGCGGCATGCACCGTCATCAAGACTACCTTGTCGTTATTCTCTTTGTCATCGCTGTCGGCGTCCGTAAGCAGAGCAATTTCCTGCATAAACTGATCCAGGGTTCGTTCATGGCTGCCCGAAAGCAATTCACCCGTTTCTTCATCGGGGAAAAGTGTTTGTTCCTTTTCAGAGAAATCTTTTACTGCGTTGAGCAACTCCTCAATATTCTGCATGCGCGATTTGCCTTCATCGGTGTCGTCAACCGACAGCTCGCCGATTAAACCGGAAGCTTTGGCAATCCTAAAGCTCAACTCGTAGGCTTTCATGGAAGGTACCATGCGGCTGAACCCGGCAATCATGCCACAAAATTCTTCAATTTTTGCCAATGCACCGGTATTGAGACCGGAAACATACTGATTTGCCCGCGTGGCGATTTCAAACAGGCTTAAATTTTGAGTAACAGCGGTTAGTTGAAGCTTGTCGAGGGTTGTTTTGCCAATTCCCCTGGCCGGATAGTTGATGATGCGGTTAAAAGCTTCGTCGTCACGGTTGTTTACGACCAGTCTGAAATAGGCCAGCAGGTCTTTGATCTCTTTTCGTTTATAGAATGACAAACCGCCGTAAATGCGATAGGGAATATTGAGTCGCCTCAAGGGTTCCTCAATAGCCCGGGATTGGGCATTGGTGCGATAAAGTATGGCAAAATGATTGTTAGGTACATGCTGGTTCATCCGGGTTTCGAAAATGGAATTGGCTACCAGATTGCCTTCTTCGGTATCGGAATTGGCTTTGAGGATATTTATTCTGGTTCCGGCTTCGTTTTCGGTCCAGACCTGCTTTAAAATCTGCTCCTTATTTTTGGCAATAATACAATTGGCAGCCTCTACTATCACTTTGGTAGAACGGTAATTCTGCTCAAGCTTAAAGGTATTGGCATCCGGATAGTCGTTGCTGAAATTCAGAATGTTCTGAATGTTTGCCCCCCTGAAACCATATATACTTTGGGCATCATCACCAACCACACAAAGATTTTCATGACGGGCAGCCAGTTTTTTTACAATAAGATACTGGGCAAAATTGGTATCCTGATACTCGTCCACCAAAATATAACTAAACTTATTCTGGTACTTGATAAGTACTTCAGGGAAATCGCGCAGAAGCAGGTTGGTGTTGAAGAGCAGGTCATCAAAATCCATGGCATGCGCCTTAAAACAACGCGCTTTATAAGCCTTGTAGATTTCGCCGGTTTGTGGTCGGTTGTTGATTCTGTCGTACTCAATCAGATGGGCATTTTCAGCATATTCTTCCGAAGAAATCAGGCTTGATTTAGCCGATGAAATCCGACCCAGTATCGCAGAGGGAACATAAATCTTGGGATCGAGATTAAAATCCTTCAGTATGTTTTTGATCAGACTTTTGGAATCGTCGGTATCGTAAATGGTAAAATTTGAAGGATAACCAATAAAATGGCCTTCAACCCGCAGAATTCTGGCAAAAATAGAGTGGAAAGTACCCATCCATACATTTCGGCCTTCAGTGCTTCCAATCAGATTGGTTACCCGGTCTTTCATTTCACGGGCAGCCTTATTGGTGAAAGTAAGGGCAAGAATATTAAACGGATCCACCCCTTTTCGCAACAGGTAAGCGATACGGTAGGTTAGTACCCTGGTTTTGCCTGAGCCGGCGCCGGCAATAACCATCGCAGGACCATCGGTATGCGTAACCGCAATACGCTGGGCTTCATTCAGTTGTTCAAGTAGGTCTTCCATGTAAGATTTTGGTGCTGCAAAATTAGCAAAACTTTCCAAGGCTCCCGGCTTTGATTGGTTTAATTTATAAATGTTGCCCAGGCAATACATCGTCAGGTTTTCTGCTTTGAGGCTGATATACTTTATTGATGGCTGATGTTTTTTTAGATGCGCGGGTAAGGTTCTTTTCGGATTTTTAGCTATCTATTTAGATTGATTCTAAATTTAAACCAGGGAAATTACCTTCAGCGCTGAAATCTATTAATAGAAGCCGGTTGATGTAATTCACATACTGATTTTTCGACTTATGTTTAAACGAAACGATAGCATAATTTTTGCCATAGAGCTGATTATTGACAAGCAGATCAGGTACAACGATCCCCCAGAAACGGCACATACTTATCGCCGTTTAATTTCTAGTTCATTTTCCGATTCTGAAGCCCGTCGCCTGATTTATATGGCCCTGCAGGTAGAGCTTATTCAACTGATGCGCTATGGCGAAGCCTTTAACAATACACGGTTTGTCAATAATCTGGGTTCGCTGCCCGATTTGCCGGAAGCTGAATTAAACTGAAAAAGCAACCGGTTTTAAATGGTGAGACGAAACCGGTTATAATAAATGGTGCAAAGCTGCCTTATGGGCGGCTTTGTTTGTTTTGATGAATTTGTTCTCAGCAGAATTATGTTATTGAGCGGTTCACCCGGCTTTTTCCGGCGTTTACCGAATTTCGCTATTTAAAATTTACTGACCGGCGTATTTTTGCGACATCATTTTAAAAGTATCAATCAAAAAAACTAAACATCATGGATGAAAATAACGGATTAAAGAATTATGGGAGACGGAAATCGGGTAATGCAGAAACGCTGGTTATCGGATTATTGATTATTGGGGTTGGACTATTATATATGCTCAGAAATATGGGCCTGGTACGGCTGGATATCTGGCATATTGTTTTTTCGTGGCCGATGTTGCTGCTGGTGGTAGGATTGGTTAATTTTGTAAAAAAGCAATATGTATGGGGAGGTATTTTATTGGTTTTAGGTCTTTTATTTCTGCAAGGGCGCATCACTGGTTATGATTTCTTTTCCACTTTTTGGCCTCTGGTGGTGATACTGGTAGGTTTTGCTGTTATATTTTCGAACACCTCTTTGTTCAAGGGACGCGGCAAAAACCATATCAGGCAAGCGGGGGAAGAGGTCATTGATGAAGTATGCATATTTGGTGGAAGTGATCGCAACGTAGTTACACCGGCCTTCAAAGGAGGCAGGATAGTGGCTGTGTTCGGTGGTGCCAATATCAACCTTACCCAATCTTCACTGGCTGAAGGGGACAATGTATTGGATGTGATGGCCATGTTTGGTGGAGCAACCCTGATTGTGCCTGGTGACTGGAACGTAAAGTTTGAAATGTTTAACATCCTTGGCGGATTCTCAGACAAACGCCGCAATCTGAACATCGACCATGCCAAAGTCCTTGTGATTAAAGGTGTGGCTCTGTTTGGAGGTGGTGAAATCAAAAGTTATTGAGGCATATGTTTACCTTTACCGCATGAAAAAGGTTTTGCGATCGGGTAGTGTTTTGTATATTACAGCCTGGCTTATAGTTGCACTGGCGCATTACCTGCTTATCGGCGTCTGGTATAAAGTCCCAGCTTCAATAGCATTAACTGAAGTGGTGGTATATAATATGGTATATGCCCTGCTTGGAATCGGAGTGTGGTTTTTGGTGAAAATTTCCGATTTCGATAAGATTCATACTATTGAGCTAATGGTCAGATTTATTATGGTAAGCAGTGTTTCCCTTTTGATCTGGCTGGGGTTCGGTTATTTGATTATGAGTCATTTAAGTTATATACCAGAGAGTTATCTGGAATTTATAACTGCTACTGTTGCGCTCCGGGCAATTTATGGCTTGCTGCTGTTTGTGATGATGGTAAGCATATTTTATCTGATAAACAGCAACCATAATTTGAAGCAACATCAGCAGCGGGAGGAACAACTGAGTTCACTGTTGCACGAATCGGAATTAAATGCCCTCAAATCGCAGATAAAGCCCCACTTTCTGTTCAATGCCCTCAATTCGATTAGTTCATTAACCATTACCAAACCGGAAAAAGCCCAGGAAATGGTGATTAACCTTTCCGAATTTATGCGCTACTCACTTAGATTTTCAAATCAGGATATGAGTACCCTCGGGCAGGAGCTGAATCAGTTGAGACTATACCTTGCCATTGAAAAGGTAAGGTTCGGGCAACGCCTTCAGGTGAGCGAAGAAATTGAACCTGATCTGGAAAACTGGCCGCTGCCTTCAATGGTGCTGCAACCCCTGGTTGAAAACGCCATAAAACATGGCATTTATGACATCATTGATTCAACGGCAATAATTATAAAGGCAGTTGCGGAAAATGGAAAGCTCCTTATTTCCATCAAAAATCCTTTTGACTCAACGATGATTAACCCCAATGGTACCGGTACCGGCTTGTCAAATGTAATACAGCGCTTCCGGATGATTTATGGGATAAACAATGCGGTTGAAGTATCCAGGGATAACCATGTTTTTGAAGTTAAACTCAATATTCCGGCACATGGATAAAGTAAAAATATTGATTGTTGATGATGAACCGCCCGCACGGGAACTCCTTAAGCAATACCTTAAGCATTATCCTCAGTTTGAAATTGCTGCAGAATGTGAAAATGGTTTTGAAGCCTTAAAGATGATACAGGAATTCCGTCCACAATTGATCTTCCTCGACATTCAAATGCCAAAAATCAGCGGGTTTGAGTTATTGGAGTTGCTGAGCGACCCGCCTAAAATTATATTTACCACCGCTTTTGATGAATTTGCCATCAGGGCATTTGAGCTGAATGCCGTGGACTATCTTTTAAAACCTTTCTCAGCTTCCCGTTTTAATCAGGCGGTGGACAAAGCACTGAACAGCTTACCGGAATCATTGGCTGCTGCCGCGGAAAGGGATTCGCTGGTGGCCGGACTCGAATCTGCCTCTTCCACCCTTGAGCGGACAGTGGTCAGGGTGGGTTCACGGATTATAGTTATTCCGGTGCATACCATATATTATATAGAAGCACAAGACGATTATGTGATGATCCATTCGGAACAGGGCAGGCATCTTAAGGAAAAAACCATGAAGTATTTTGAGCGCCATTTACCTGAAGGCGAATTTATTCGGATACATCGCAGCTATATTGTAAATATCAATTATATAACAAAAGTGGAACCTTATACCAGGGATACCCATGTTGTGGTGCTAAAAAACGAAGAAAAACTCAGGGTAAGTGCAGAGGGATACAAGAAACTAAGGAGTCTGTTGTAAGTAACCACAAAGCGGGATGGTAAATTCCGCTTATTTAAGCGTGGATTGATATGATCACAGAAGAGGCAATGGCAAATGCCTTTCTCGACAGAACTATGATTTAGTCACACATATTAACGAATAAAATTCAATGCGCTCATTCAGTTTTATAAGATTTTGTCCCTATTTTAATTATAAAGAAGCATAACAACCCTCAGAAACGGATTTTCTAAAAAAAAAGCCTTTAAAATGTTGGTAGTGTCATATTTATTTTTACTTTTGCAGCCGCATTTGGAAGAAAGTAGATTCAGTATTTTCTGAAAAGTGCACTATTTCTGAGATTTTCGAATCTGGGAAACCTGATAAAATAAGACAACATAGGTTTCAATCGTTGCAGCGGATTATTACAGCAAACAGCGGTTAGTCTTGCAGGCCTTAGGGCTGTTGTGTCTTTCCTATCTTTTCCCCATCCATTTCTTCAGAAAGTTTTTTCCCGGCACTCACATGCGAAGGCATGTAACCATGTCAGGAGTAAGCAACAAGGCGGTAAATATTTTTTTATCAGCGACTTGTTAATTTAAAATAATAGACTACTTTTGCAGTCCCAAAAAAATGGGGTAGCCGAGTAAACAAAAACACTTAAAAGATTCGATATGCCTACAATTTCGCAATTGGTACGTAAAGGACGCAACAAGTTGACCGATAAGAGTAAATCGCCTGCTTTGGATTCCTGCCCTCAGCGAAGGGGTGTTTGTGTGAGGGTTTATACCACCACGCCAAAGAAGCCGAATTCAGCCATGCGTAAAGTAGCCCGTGTAAGGCTTACCAACACCAAGGAGGTGAATGCCTACATTCCGGGTGAAGGCCATAACCTGCAGGAGCACTCTATTGTGATGATCCGTGGTGGCAGGGTAAAAGACCTCCCGGGAGTAAGGTACCACATTATTCGTGGCGCTTTGGATACTTCGGGTGTAGATGGCCGCAACCAGCGCCGTTCTAAATATGGTACCAAGCGCCCAAAAGCAGGTAAGGCAGCTCCTGCAAAAGGTAAAAAATAACACTGGTTTCAAGGTAATATAAGTTTTCAACCATGAGGAAATCAAAACCCAAAAAGAGAATCATACTTCCCGATCCGAAGTTTAACGACGTACTCGTTACCAAGTTTGTTAATAACCTGATGTACACGGGCAAAAAGAACCTGGCTTTCCAGATTTTTTATGACGCCATTGCTCAGGTAAGTGAAAAAACCGGTGAAGACGGACTGGAAGTCTGGAAAAAAGGATTGAACAATGTAACGCCCAACGTGGAAGTACGCAGTCGCCGTATTGGTGGAGCTACTTTCCAGATTCCATCGGAAATCCGCCCGAGCCGCAAAAGTTCCATTGGCATGAAAAACCTCATTCTCTTCGCACGTAAACGTCACGAAAAGACCATGAGTGGCAAGCTTGCAGGTGAAATTATGGCCGCCTATAAAGAAGAAGGCGCTGCATTTAAAAGAAAAGAGGATACCCACCGTATGGCCGACGCCAACAAGGCATTCTCACATTTCAGGTTTTAATAAACAAATCAACTAAACCCAGAACAACAATATCCAAATGTCAGCACGGTTAGCACATACACGCAACATCGGCATCATGGCGCACATTGACGCGGGTAAAACCACGACAACGGAGCGGATATTGTATTATACCGGGCAAAGTTATAAAATTGGTGAAGTTCACGAAGGCACAGCTACCATGGACTTTATGATCCAGGAGCAGGAGCGGGGAATTACCATTAGCTCTGCTGCCACCACGGTTATGTGGGAGGTGGACAACCAAAAATATAAAATCAACATCATTGATACCCCCGGGCACGTTGACTTTACCATTGAGGTAGAGCGCTCACTCAGGGTTCTCGATGGCGCTGTTGCTTTATTCTGTGCGGTGGGAGGGGTAGAGCCTCAGAGTGAAACCGTGTGGAGACAAGCCGACAAATATAATATCCCACGCATTTGTTTCGTAAATAAAATGGACAGGGCCGGAGCCGATTTCTATAGTGTGCTTTCGCAGATTAAAGAAAAACTGGGTGCCAATCCTGTACCTTTACAACTCCCCATAGGTGAAGAAGACAATTTCACCGGTGTGGTTGATCTTATCACCAATCAAGCCATTACCTGGGACGATGAGTCTAATGGCATGACTTTTACCCGTGGCGCTGTTCCGGCTGATATGACTGAGGTGGTGAACGAATACAGACTTAAACTCATTGAAGGCGTTGCTGAGGAAAGTGAAGTCTTGTTTGAAAAGTTTCTTGAAAACCACGACAGCATCACTCCGGAAGAAATGTATGGCATTTTGCGCAAGGCAACCCTTGAGCAACGCATTACACCGGTACTCTGTGGCGCTTCATTTAAGAATAAAGGCATTCAGCCACTGCTTGATGCCATTGTACATTATCTGCCTACTCCGGCTGAAATGGAGAGCATTAAGGGCATAAATCCCTATACGGAAAAGGAAGAATACCGCCATCCGTTAGATACCGATTATTTTGCTGCCCTGGCTTTCAAAATTGCCACTGATCCTTTTGTTGGAAGACTGGCCTTTATTAAAGTAATTTCCGGAAAACTGCTTTCAGGAAGTTATGTGCTGAACACAGCCACCGGTAAAAAGGAGCGCATCTCACGCATATTGCAGATGCACGCTAACAAGCAAACGCCTCTACAGCAGGTGGAAGCAGGTGATATCGCAGCCATTATTGGCTTTAAAGACATTAAAACGGGCAACACCATCTGTGATGAAAAGCATCCGATAGTGCTTGACTCGATTGAATTCCCCGAACCGGTTATCAGCGTTGCGGTGGAACCCAAGACTCAGGATGATGTGGACAAACTTGACCAATCACTCCTTAAACTGGCTGAAGAAGATCCGTCATTTACCGTCAGGGTGGATGAAGAAACCGGACAAACCGTTATCAGTGGTATGGGCGAACTTCACCTGGAAGTTATTGCAGACCGCCTGAAACGTGAATTTAAGGTAGAAATCAATAAAGGCAATCCCCAGGTGGCTTATAAAGAAGCTTTTATCAGCACCATGGAACACCGCGAAGTTTACAAAAAACAAACCGGTGGCCGGGGCCGTTTTGCCGACATACTTTTTGAGATGAGTCCTGCTGACGCAGGCGTTCGTGGACTGCAGTTTGTCAATGATGTAAAGGGTGGAAATATTCCAAAGGATTATATTCCGGCTATTGAAAAGGGTTTCCGCACTGCTATGCAGAACGGGATACTGGCCGGATTTGCACTCGAAAGTCTGAAAGTAAGGATTCTTGATGGTTCTGCGCATCCGGTTGATTCTGATGCTCTTGCCTTCGAAATTTGTGCTAAGATAGGTTTTAGAAATGCTGCCAAGCTGGGTAAAAATGTATTGCTTGAACCCATTATGCGCCTTGAAGTTAATGTTCCTGACGAATATGTGGGAGAAATTAGCAGCGATTTAAACAAACGCAGGGCGAGTGTGGAAGGTATTGATGTGAAAAACCGCTATCAGATAGTGAAAGCAAAAGTACCCATGGCCGAGATGTTCGGTTATGTTACGGTATTGCGCACCATCACTTCAGGTCGGGGCAATTCGAGCATGGAATTTTCGCATTATGCGCCCCTGCCCGCAACGCTTACCGATGATGTGATCTACAAATTAAAGGGTTACCTTGTAAAATAATCAATAATAAAAAAAATCCGAAGTAACGTGAGCCAAAGGATCAGAATAAAACTGAAATCATACGATCACAACCTGGTTGACAAGTCAGCCGAAAAGATCGTGAAGACCGTAAAATCAACCGGTGCTGTAGTTAACGGACCCATTCCTTTACCTACCAACAAAAAGATATTCACTGTGTTGAGGTCAACCTTTGTCAACAAGAAGTCGAGGGAGCAGTTTGAACTCAGTTCATACAAGCGACTGCTCGACATCTACAGTACCACCAGCCAGACCATTGATGCGCTGATGAAACTGGAGTTGCCCAGTGGGGTGGAAGTGGAGATCAAGGTCTGATCGCAGCTTAAACGAAGTACCGTAAGGTGCACATTAAAAAGAAACGTCAATTTTAACATGATACTGCAATGTCAGGAATTATAGGAAAAAAGATCGGGATGACCAGCATATTCGATGCCAATGGCAAGAATCTGCCCTGTACGATTATCGAGGCCGGTCCCTGTCACGTTACCCAGGTTAAGACCAGGGCGACTGACGGTTACGAGGCCATTCAACTGGCTTACGAGGACAAAAAGGAAAAGCATACTACCAAGGCTGAGATGGGTCATTTTGCCAAAGCTGGTATTACTCCTAAGCGCAAGGTGGTTGAGTTTACCCGTTTTGAAGTAGGAAACCGCAAAAAATTTGGTGATGTGGTTGAGGTGGATATTTTTATCGAAGGTGAATATGTCGATGTTGTTGGCACCTCTAAGGGAAAAGGATTTCAGGGTGTAGTGCGTCGTCATGGTTTTGCCGGTGTTGGTGGAACAACCCACGGTCAGCATAATCGTCTGCGTGCACCCGGATCAATAGGCGCCTCTTCATGGCCTTCACGTGTTTTCAAAGGAATGCGTATGGGTGGTCAAATGGGCAACAAGCGGGTTAAGATGATTAACCTCGAGATTTTGAAAATTGTTAAGGACAAGAACCTCATCCTCGTTAAAGGAGCTGTTCCCGGAGCCAATGGATCATACGTAATAATTGAAAGATGGAGCTAACAGTATATAACCTTAAAGGTGAGAAAACCGCGAAAACGGTTCAGTTAAGCGACTCAATTTTTAATATTGAGCCCAATGATCACGCCATTTACCTCGACACCAAGCAGTACCTGGCCAATCAGCGTCAGGGTACCCACAGCTCGAAGGAGAAATCAATGTTGTCAGGTAGCACGCGTAAACTCAAAAAGCAAAAAGGAACGGGCGGAGCTCGTGCCGGAAGCATTAAATCGCCAATCATGCGAGGAGGAGCAAGGGTTTTTGGCCCGCAACCACGCGATTACAGCTTCAAGCTGAATAAAAAACTGAAGCAACTGGCCCGTCTTTCAGCCCTCACTCATAAAGCTAAAGACAACAGCATTATGGTAATTGAGGACCTGAGCTTTGATAAGCCAAAAACCAGGCATTTCGTAGAATTGCTCGAAAACCTTAAATTAACCAGCAAAAAGACACTTCTGGTGTTGGGTGAACCCAATAAAGATGTATATTTGTCGTCCCGTAATTTAAGGCATGCAAGGGTTATAAGAGCTTGTGATTTAAATACATACGAAATCCTTCGTGCTCATAACCTGATATTTCTTGAGAGCTCGGTAGCCGAAATCGAAAAGACATTTGAGAATTAAAATTCATGCTCAGCTCGCTGAGATTAAGAACCATTAACCAAAAAAACCATGGGTATCATAATAAAACCGGTAGTTACGGAAAAAATGACCCTCTTAGGGGAGAAACTCCAGCGTTACGGTTTTATCGTGCAGAAAAGTGCAAACAAACTGCAGATAAAGAAGGCGGTGGAAGAGACCTACGGGGTAGAAGTTACCGAGGTGAACACCATGAATTATGCCGGAAAGTCTAAATCACGCTTTACCAAAGCCGGATTATTGACAGGCAGGTCTAATTCGTACAAAAAGGCTATTATTACAATAGCTGAGGGTGAAACAATTGATTTTTATAGCAATATTTAAAGATAATGGCTTTAAAGAAATACAAACCGACCACGTCGAGTCAGCGCTTTAAGATTATCAGCGCACTGGATGACATAACTGCAGACAGCCCTGAAAAGAGCTTGTTGCAGCCACACAAACGCTCAGGCGGCCGTAATAACTCCGGTAAAATGACCCTAAGGTCAATCGGAGGAGGTCACAAGAAAAAATATCGCGTAATTGATTTCAAACGTGACAAGGAAAATATTCCGGCAATGGTGAAAACCATCGAATATGATCCTAACCGTACCGCACGCATTGCATTGTTGTTTTATGCTGATGGTGAGAAGCGTTATATTGTTGCGCCCAATGGACTCAAGGTAGGTCAGGAAGTGGTTTCAGGCAAAGGTGCACAACCGGAAGTTGGAAACGCAATGTATCTGAGCGAGATACCCTTCGGTACTGTTATTCATAACATTGAACTCCGACCGGGTCAGGGTGCCAAGATGGCACGGAGCGCAGGATCATCGGCACAGTTGATGTCACGTGATGGAAAGTTTGCCATCATTAAACTGCCCTCAGGTGAAACCCGTATGATACTGCAGGCTTGTAAAGCTACCATTGGTATGGTTTCTAACGGAGAACATAACCTGGAAGTTTCAGGTAAAGCCGGCCGCAGCCGCTGGTTAGGTCGCAGACCCCGCACCCGTGCCGTGGTTATGAATCCGGTGGATCACCCCATGGGTGGTGGTGAAGGACGTGCTTCGGGTGGACAGCCACGTTCACGTAAAGGCTTGCCATCAAAAGGCTATAAGACACGTTACCCGAAAAAAGCTTCCAACAAGTACATTGTTGAAAGAAGGAAGAAGTAATTGAACCGTAAACAGCAATAAACATGAGCCGTTCGCTTAAAAAAGGTCCTTATATAGACTACAAGCTTGAAAAGAAAGTTTTGGACGTGGTGAGTTCAAACAAAAAAGTGGTAATCAAAACCTGGTCGCGGGCTACCATGATTTCTCCTGATTTCGTGGGACAAACCATCGCCGTGCATAATGGGAATAAGTTTATACCGGTATATGTGACTGAGAATATGGTTGGTCATAAACTGGGTGAATTTTCACCTACCCGCATATTCAGGGGGCATGCCGGCAGTAAGGACAAAGGAAAAAAGTAAGGGAGGAAAAATAAATGGGATCACGTAAAAAAAACAAAGCAGAGCAACTTAAAGAAGAGCGTAAAAACGTATCTTTTGCTACACTCCGCAATTGTCCGACCTCGCCTCGCAAAATGCGTCTGATGGCTGATTTGGTCCGCGGAATGAACGTGGAGCAGGCACTTCATGTGCTCAAACACTCGCCTCAGGATGCCAGCGGCAGGTTACATAAGCTGTTGCTATCAACCCTGGCCAACTGGCAGGCAAAAAATGAAGGAGTTCGCATGGAAAGTGCCAATCTGTACATCAGTGAAATTGGTGTGGATGGTGCCCGTTCGCTCAAACGTATTCGTACTGCCCCTCAAGGTCGTGCACATCGTATCCGCAAGCGTTCTAATCATGTAACGCTGCGAATTGACAACAGAGAAATCGCTGAATAACAATAAAAATCACTGCTAAAAGACTTTAACAAACATAATCACATTGTTGAATGGGACAGAAGACAAATCCAATAGGTAACAGGTTAGGCATCATTAAAGGTTGGGATTCTAACTGGTATGGTGGCAGGAGTTTCGAGAGTAAGCTGGTTGAGGATCATACCATCCGCCAGTATCTCAACGCACGTTTATCAAAGGCTGGCGTATCGAAGATTGTGATCGAACGCACCCTGAAACTTGTTACCGTAACTATTCACACTGCCCGTCCGGGTATCATTATCGGAAAAGGTGGCCAGGAAGTGGATAAGTTGAAGGAAGAATTAAAAAAGATCACTAAAAAGGAGATACAGATCAATATCGCCGAGATCAAACGACCGGAAATGGATGCGGTAATCGTAGCCAATGCCATCGCCCGGCAGATTGAGGGACGTATATCATATCGCCGTGCTATTAAAACTGCCATTGCCTCTACCATGCGTATAGGCGCTGAAGGCATAAAGGTGTTAATATCCGGACGTTTGGCAGGAGCTGAAATGGCCCGTCGCGAGATGATCAAAGAAGGTCGTACCCCTTTGCACACCCTGAGAGCCGACATTGATTATGCTATTGCCGAAGCACACACGACTTATGGTCGTATTGGAATAAAAGTATGGATTTGTAAAGGGGAGATTTATGGTAAACCAGATCTTACCCCTGCTGCTGACAGCAATCTTGCAGGTCCAGGTCGCGACAAACCTATGGCACCCCGTGGCGGTGGACGTCCTCCCCGTGGCGGCGGCAACCGTGGAGGTGGTCGTGGTAAAAGCAGTAACCCAAGAAACTAAGTAGTAACACGCTCAATATTAGATAATAATGTTACAGCCAAAGAAAACCAAATACAGGAAAATGCAGAAAGGCAAAATGAAAGGCAACACCAAGCGTGGTGCAGAACTTTCATTTGGCTCATTCGGTATCAAAACCCTGGAAGAAGCCTGGATTACCGGCAGGCAGATTGAAGCAGCCCGTCAGGCCATTAGCCGTTTCATGAAACGTGAAGGCCAGATCTGGATTCGTATTTTCCCTGATAAGCCGGTTTCCAAGAAACCCGCTGAGGTACGTATGGGTAAGGGTAAAGGTGCTCCCGAATATTTTGTGGCCCGCATCAGTCCCGGTCGCCTCATCTTTGAAGCCGAAGGCGTTACGGAAGAAGTTGCCAAAGAAGCCCTTCGCCTGGGTGCTCAGAAACTTCCTGTAGCCACCAGGTTCGTGGTAAGAAGAGATTACGTTGAAGAAACAATATAACGAACGATGAAACAAGAAGTTATACAAGAGCTTTCGACAGCCGAACTTATTGAGCGGCTCGATGAAGAACGCAAACAGCTTACCAGGCTACGCCTCAATCATGCTGTTTCACCTCTGGAGAATCCCAATAAAATTAAAAATTACCGCAGGACGATAGCCCGCATGCTCACTGAATTGCACAAACGCAAAACCACTGAAGCTGCAAAGGAACAGTCAACCGCTGCCGTTAACAAAAAATAACAGGAAAAGGTATGGAAACCAGAAATCTGAGAAAAGAACGCACCGGCGTTGTGGTAAGCAACAAAATGGATAAGTCTATTGTGGTTCAGGTTGAACATCGCGAGAAACACCCCAAATATGGTAAGTTTGTGAAAAAACAATCCAAATTTACGGCTCATGATGAAAAGAATGACTGTAGTATCGGTGATACCGTTGTCATTGCTGAAACCCGTCCACTGAGCAGAACCAAGTGCTGGAGATTAGTTGAAATTATTGAAAAGGCCAAGTAATTATGATACAACAGGAATCACGGCTTTTAGTAGCTGACAATAGTGGCGCAAAAGAAGTACTTTGCATCCGGGTATTGGGTGGTACACGTAAACGTTATGCCTCCATTGGCGACAAAATTGTGGTAACCGTAAAGCATGCGTTACCCTCCGGTAATATAAAAAAAGGAACAGTTGCCAAAGCGGTGGTGGTTAGAACCAAAAAGGAAATTCGTCGTAATGACGGTTCATACATCCGGTTCGATGATAACGCCGTAGTAATGCTCAACGCTGCTGGTGAAATGTCAGGGACCCGTATCTTTGGTCCTGTGGCCAGAGAGCTGCGTGAAAAGCAATACATGAAAATTGTTTCACTGGCACCCGAGGTGCTTTAACCGACAAGAAACTATGAGCACAAAGCTAAAGATAAAAAAAGGTGATATCGTTAAGGTTATCACCGGTGAGTCGAAAGGAAAACAGGGAAAGGTGCTGGAAGTGATGGTTGACAAACAACAGGCCATCATCGAAGGAGCCAACCTGATCTCAAAACACACCAAGCCCAATGCACAAAACGCTCAGGGCGGTATCATAAAAAAAGAAGCCGGGATTCACCTGTCTAACCTAATGGTGGTTGACAATACAGGTAAGCCTACCCGGGTTGGCCGCAAGGTAGATGCCAAGACCAATAAATCAGTCCGTTATTCAAAAAAGTCTGGGGAGGTAATTAAGTAATGAACTATTCACCACGCTTAAAAGATAAGTACAAACAGGATATCATTCCGGCCCTCACGGAGCAGTTTAATTACAAAACCGTGATGCAGGTGCCCCGTTTGCTCAAAATTAGTGTTAACCAGGGACTGGGTACGGCTATTGCCGACAAGAAACTGATTGACGCCGGTATTAACGAAATGAGCGCCATAACCGGTCAGAGGGCTGTTGCCACGAAAAGCCGCAAGGACATTTCCAACTTTAAATTGCGCCGTGGTATGCCCATTGGCGTGAGGGTTACCCTCAGGGGTGAAAAGATGTATGAGTTTCTGGATCGTCTGGTTTCGGTAGCTATTCCTCGTATTCGCGACTTTCGCGGTATCAATGAGAAAGGTTTCGATGGCCGGGGTAATTATACCCTGGGCGTAACAGAGCAGATAATTTTTCCTGAGGTACTCATTGACAAAGTGTCTAAAATTAATGGCATGGATATTACTTTTGTAACATCAGCCAATACTGACAAGGAATGTCTGGCACTTTTAAAAGAATTTGGTTTACCATTCAAAAATCAAAAACAGTAAGATGGCAAAAGAATCAGTTAAAGCAAGAGAGCGCAAAAGAGAGCGTCTTGTAGCCAAATATGCAGCTAAACGTGCAGAACTCAAAGAAGCCGGAGATTATATCGGACTTCAGAAATTGCCCAGGAATGCTTCGCCCGTTCGTTTACACAACAGGTGCAAGCTCACTGGTCGCCCCAAAGGTTACATGCGTCAGTTTGGTATTTCGCGTATCAACTTCCGCTTTATGGCGCTCGAAGGGTTGATTCCAGGGATAAAGAAAGCCAGTTGGTAAAATTAAGTCATTGAATAACAAACAATAAAGGATAAAATGGTAACAGATCCTATTGCAGATTACCTGACCCGTGTTCGTAACGCCGTAATGGCTAACCACCGGATTGTGGAGATACCTTCCTCAAACATGAAAAAGGAAATAACTAAAATTCTGTTTGAAAAAGGTTATATCCTGAATTATAAATTCGAGGATGAGGTGGTTCCAGCCACCATTAAAATCGCGCTGAAGTATCACCCCATTAGCAAGGTGTCAGCCATATCGAAACTGGAACGTATCAGTAAACCGGGATTACGCCGGTATGTAAATGCTGAGAAACTTCCCCGGGTTTTGAATGGGTTGGGAATTGCTATTCTTTCCACCAATCGTGGTCTGATGACCGATAAGGAAGCCAGGACGCAGCAGATTGGGGGTGAGGTTTTGTGTTACATTAGCTAAATTGAGAGAGGAGAAAACCCATGTCAAGAATAGGAAAAATGCCCGTATCGTTGCCTTCAGGAGTTCAGGTTTCTGTATCTGATGGCAATATAGTAACGGTAAAAGGAAAACTGGGACAACTTACCCAGCAAATAGATCCGCTGGTGGAAGTAAAAGTGGAAGATGGCATAGTGCATGTTAACCGTATAAACGAAACTCAGGATGCCAGAGCAAAACACGGTTTGTACCGTTCGTTGCTTTCTAATATGGTAAAGGGAGTTTCTGAGGGTTATACCATTGTTCAGGAATTGGTTGGTGTAGGTTTTAAAGCGAGCGCTACCGGTAATTTACTAGAGCTTTCGCTGGGCTATTCCCACGGCATATTTCTTGAAATGCCTGCCGAAGTGAGTGTAGAAACACTGACCGAAAGGGGAAAGAATCCCATCATCACCCTAAAGTCTTTTGACAAACAACTCATCGGACAGGTAGCGGCAAAAATTCGTTCGTTTCGCAAACCTGAACCTTATAAAGGAAAGGGTATCCGTTTTGTGGGTGAAGAGATTAAGAAAAAAGCCGGTAAATCAGCTGCAGAGAAATAATTTTTAACATAAACCTTCCCGGAAACGGGATAAACTCCTCATAAAAGGATGGCTATTAAGAACAAAAAGGAATACAGAAGGCACAGGATTAAGCTGAGAATCCGGAAGGACATTTCCGGCACGGCTGATCAGCCGCGGTTGACCGTATTCAGAAGCAATAAGCAGATTTATGCTCAGATCGTTAATGATCTGGAAGGCACAACACTGGTTTCTGCATCGTCGAGAACTCCGGAAGCCTCCCAGGAACCCATGGCTAAGATAGCTCAGGCCAAGATGGTTGGGCAACTTATTGCCAAACGCGCCCTGGAAGCAGGTATCGAAAAAGTAGTTTTCGACCGTAACGGTTACTTATATCATGGTAGAATCAAATCCCTGGCAGAAGCTGCAAGGGAAGGAGGCCTTAAATTTTAAATGAAAATGGCAAACGTAAACGTAAAAAGGGTTAAATCCAGCGAAATTGAATTCAAGGACAGGCTGGTTAGCATCCAGAGGGTTACCAAAGTAACCAAGGGAGGGCGTACTTTTAGTTTCTCAGCAATTGTTGTTGTTGGTAATGAAAACGGCGTAGTGGGTTACGGACTGGGCAAAGCTAAGGAAGTTACTTCAGCCATTTCCAAGGGTGTTGACGATGCCAAGAAGAATCTGGTAAAGGTACCCGTACTTAAAGGAACCATTCCTCACGAGCAATTGGGTAAATTTGGTGGTGCTCTTGTATTTATAAAACCTGCTACTCCGGGTACCGGTGTTATTGCCGGTGGTGCCATGCGTGCCGTTCTTGAGAGTGTAGGTATTACCGATGTACTGGCCAAGTCGAAAGGTTCGTCGAACCCACACAGTGTGGTAAAAGCCACTATTGATGCATTGGTTAAATTGCGCGATGCTTACTCAGTAGCTCAACAGCGCGGTGTGGACCTGAACAAGGTGTTCAACGGATAATGTTAACCCGAAAAAAATTGCACGGATGAAAAAGCTAAGAGTTACCCAGATCAGGAGCGGCATTAACCAGCCAGAGCGTCAGAAACGTACCCTGCAGGCGTTGGGAATAAAAGGGGTAAACCGTCCCATCGAAGTGGTGGCCACCCCTCAGATTGAAGGGATGATCGCTAAACTCAACCACTTGTTGAAAGTTGAAGAAATTTAATTCATACACGACATTAATCACGAAAATATTATGGATCTAAGCAATCTTAAACCGGCACAAGGCGCTGTTAAAAAGACCAAACGGATTGGACGCGGGCAGGGTTCCGGAAGAGGTGGTACTGCTACCCGTGGGCATAAAGGTGCCAAATCACGTTCTGGATATAGCCGTAAGCTTGGTTTTGAAGGCGGTCAGATGCCTCTTTACCGTCGCGTACCTAAATACGGATTTAAAAATATTAACCGTATTGAATACCGCAGCATTAACCTTGATGTTATTCAGTCATTAATAACCGACAAGAACATTGAGGTTATTGATATGGATGTACTGATTGAACATGGCATGGCTTCCAAGAATGACCGTATTAAAATACTGGGTCGTGGCGAGCTTACTGCCAAAGTGGACATCACAGCACATGCTTTCTCAGCATCAGCAATCAAAGCTATTGAATCAAAGGGTGGACAGGCCACAAAAATCTAAACGGTAAATGAAACGATTTATTCAGACCATAAGGAATATCTATAAGATTGAAGACCTGAGAAAGCGGATTACCTATACCATTGGTATCGTATTGCTTTACAGGTTGGGTTCTTATGTGGTACTTCCGGGGGTAGACCCTAATCAACTGGCCAATCTGCAGAATCAAACCAGCAGTGGATTGCTTGGTTTGCTCAATATGTTCTCAGGGGGAGCGTTTTCGAATGCCTCTATTTTCGCTCTGGGTATCATGCCATATATTTCTGCATCTATTGTAGTTCAGCTTTTGGGGATGGCCATACCATATTTTCAAAAGTTACAGAAAGAAGGAGAGAGCGGAAGAAAGAAAATCAATCAGATTACCCGTTATCTTACGGTGCTGATTACCGGTTTTCAGGCTCCGGGCTACATTGCCAACCTTATTTCACAATTGCCTGCTCAGGCCATTACGCCATTTGATCCGGCAGTAACTTCACCAAGTACCTTCTTTTGGGTATCTTCGGTAGTTATCCTTATTTCAGGCACTCTGTTTGTAATGTGGCTGGGTGAGCGCATCACCGATAAAGGTATTGGAAATGGTATTTCACTCATCATCATGATTGGAATTATTGCCCGATTGCCTTTTGCCTTGTTTGGTGAACTCATTTCACGTATGGAACAGAAAGGAGGCGGTTTGGTTATATTTATTGTTGAACTTGCCGTACTTGTCGGGGTTATACTTATAAGTATACTGCTGGTGCAGGGTACCCGGAAAATTCCGGTGCAATATGCCAAGCGTATTGTTGGAAATAAACAATATGGTGGGGTAAGACAGTATATTCCACTTAAAGTAAATGCTGCCGGCGTAATGCCCATCATTTTTGCGCAGGCCATTATGTTTTTGCCATTAACTCTTGCAGGTTTTGCTTCTTCTGAATCACTTTCAGGCTTTGCTGCTGCGTTCACTAACATTCACGGTTTTTGGTATAACTTTGTTTTCGCGCTGATGATTATCATCTTCACTTACTTCTATACAGCCATCACCATCAATCCAAATCAGATGGCGGAGGATATGAAAAAGAATAACGGATTTATTCCGGGAGTGAAACCGGGTAAACGAACTGCTGAATTTATTGATCAGATTATGTCGCGCATTACCCTGCCAGGATCTCTTTTCCTTGCTTTTGTAGCTATTATGCCGGCGCTGGTCAGCCAGATTGGTATTACTGCTCAATTTGCGCAGTTCTATGGGGGTACTTCTCTGCTTATTTTGGTGGGTGTAGTACTTGATACATTACAACAAATTGAAAGTCATCTTTTGATGCGTCATTATGACGGACTGACCAAGTCAGGCAGAATCAAGGGACGTTCTTCAATAAACATGGGCTAAAGGCTTCAATGATCTAAAAAATCATGATCTATTACAAATCAAACGAAGAGATTGAATTATTACGATTGAGTTCTTTACTTGTTGGTAAAACCCTTGCTGAAGTGGCACGTCACATTAAACCGGGCGTTACTACTGAAGCTCTTGACCAGGTAGCGGAAACTTTTATCCGTGACCATGGCGCCATACCTGCCTTTAAAGGGTACGGCGGTTTTCCGGCTACACTTTGTGTATCGGTTAACGACGTGGTGGTGCATGGCATTCCGGGTAATCAGATTTTGCAGGATGGCGATTTGGTTTCAGTGGATTGTGGTGTGGTAATGAATGGTTTTGTTGGTGATTCTGCCTATACCTTTTCGGTAGGAGAGGTGGCTGAAGAAGTCAGGCTGTTGATGGAGCGCACCAAAGAATCGTTGTATCTGGGTATCCAGGCAGCTACTGCCGGTAAACGCATTGGAGACATAGGTTTTGAGATTCAAAACTATGTTGAGCAGTTTGGTTACAGTGTGGTACGCGATTTGGTAGGACATGGGGTTGGCAAGCATTTGCACGAGAAACCGGAGGTGCCCAATTATGGACGCCGGGGGACCGGAACCATGCTTCAGCCCGGATTGGTCATCTGCATTGAACCCATGATCAACCTGGGAACACGAACAGTAACCCAGGACAAGGACGGATGGACCATCCGAACTGGCGATGGAAGGCCTTCTGCGCATTATGAACATGCCATAGCCATCAAGGAAGGGACAACAGAAATACTCTCCTCGTTTGAGGAAATTGAGAAAGTACTTGAATCAAAACATTAAATTGAATTACATGGCGAAGCAAATTTCGATAGAGCAAGATGGAACCGTTACCGAATCATTGGGTAATGCCATGTTCCGTGTTGAACTGGAGAATGGACACATTATCACCGCTCACATTTCGGGTAAAATGAGGATGCATTACATCAAAATTTTACCTGGTGACAAAGTGAAGCTTGAAATGTCGCCATATGACCTCACTAAAGGCCGAATAATTTTCAGATACAAATAATAAACCATCTTGTAAAATGAAGGTAAGAGCATCAATCAAAAAAAGGACACCGGAGTGTAAGATTGTCAGAAGGAAGGGGCGATTGTACGTTATCAACAAAAAGAACCCCAAATACAAACAAAGACAAGGATAACCGAGTTTAACAAACAAGAAACCAATATATGGCACGTATTGCTGGTATTGATATACCGAAAAACAAAAGAGGCGAAATAGGGTTAACCTACATCTTCGGAATTGGCAAAAGCTCTGCCCAGCAAATTCTGACAGAAGCCGGTGTGGACTTTAATAAAAAAGTACAGGATTGGAACGATGATGAACAGAATGCCATTCGTACTGTGATCAATGATCATTTTAAGGTGGAAGGTGCATTGCGTTCGGAGGTACAAACAAACATCAAGCGATTGATGGATATAGGTTGTTACCGTGGAGTGCGTCACCGTTTGGGATTGCCCCTTCGTGGACAGAGCACTAAGAATAATGCCCGTACCCGTAAGGGAAGGAAAAAAACAGTTGCCAACAAAAAGAAAGCAACCAAGGGTTAATACCTGATGGGATAACCTAAGTTTAACGAAAAGAATTGTCGAAAAAATACTGTTATGGCAAAAACTGCTAAAACATCAAAAAAGAAAGTTGTTAAGGTTGATCCGATAGGACGGGCATATGTATCTGCCTCTTTTAACAACATCATCATCTCCCTTACCAATAATACAGGTCAGGTGATCAGTTGGGCGTCGGCCGGAAAAATGGGCTTCAGGGGTTCGAAGAAGAACACTCCTTATGCTGCCCAGATGGCTGCGACCGAATGTTCCAAAGTGGCCTATGATATGGGCTTACGTAAGGTGAAGGTGTTTGTTAAGGGACCAGGTTCGGGCCGTGAATCAGCCATCCGTACCATTCATTCTTCAGGCATTGAAGTGATGGAAATTATGGATGTAACTCCATTACCACACAATGGATGTCGTCCTCCGAAACGCAGAAGGGTTTAATTTCGCCCTTTATCGGTGCTTTAGTCGTGACATTATGGTTTTCAGCATAGCCCCGGTAGGAGAATAAAAAGTAAAACACTGACAAAAATAACAAGTAATTATGGCCAGGTACACAGGTCCAAAAACCAAAATTGCACGCAAATTCAAAGATCCGATTTACGGTCCGGATAAGGCTTTTGAGAAAAAGAACTATGGTCCGGGTATGCACGGAAATTCGAAGAGGCGTAAAAAGCTCTCAGAATATGGCATTCAGCTTCAGGAAAAGCAGAAAGCCAAATATACCTATGGTATTCTTGAAAAACAATTTAAGAATATCTTCCATAAAGCCAGTCGAAAAAAAGGCGTTACCGGAGAAATTTTGCTTCAACTTATTGAGATGCGTCTCGACAATGTTGTGTATCGTTTGGGTATTGCTCCCAGTCGTAGTGCTGGACGACAGTTGGTTTCACATCGCCACATTACCGTAAATGGTTCAGTGGTAAATATCCCTTCCTATGAACTAAAGGTAGGTGATGTTATTGCAGTACGCGAAAAATCGAAATCGTTGGAATCCATTCAGGACTCAATTTCAGTTCGCCGCAATACCTATCCATGGTTGGAGTGGGACAGCAATCTGCTAACCGGAAAATTCGTAAGTCTTCCAATGCGTGAAGATATTCCGGAAAACATTAAAGAGCAGCTCATTGTTGAGTTGTACTCGAAATAACGATTGCAAGTTTATTTTTTTTTTACGTAAGAGCAAGAGTTTATGGCTATATTAGCATTTCAAAAGCCTGAAAAGGTGATCATGGTCGAAGCTGATGATTCAAAAGGTGTTTTTGAATTCCGGCCCCTCGAACCCGGGTTTGGTATTACCATTGGCAATGCCCTCAGAAGAATACTGCTTTCATCACTAGAAGGTTATGCAATAACTTCATTGAGAATTGAAGGTGTTGACATGGAATTTTCTTCGGTTAAAGGTGTAGTGGAGGATGTTACCGACATTATCCTTAACCTGAAAAAAGTGAGGTTTAAAAGATTGCTCGAGTCCGATACTACGGAAAAAGCGCGCATCGTAATTTCAGGCCAGAATGCCTTCAAAGCCGGTGAAATGAACAAGTTCCTGTCGGTTTTTCAGGTGCTTAATACCGAGGAGGTAATCTGCCATATGGAAACTTCCGTTAAGCTGATTGTCGACATTACAGTAGATAAGGGCAGGGGTTATGTTCCGGCAGAAGAAAATAAACAGCCCAGTGCCCCATTGAATACCATTGCCATTGATTCCATTCATACACCGATAAAGAATGTAAAATTTACCATCGAGAATTTCCGTGTTGAGCAAAAGACCGACTACGAAAAGCTGATTCTTGAACTGGTGACTGATGGTTCAGTTCATCCTAAGGAAGCATTGAAAGAAGCTGCCAAAATCCTGATCCATCACTTTATGCTCTTCTCAGATGAGAAAATTACCCTTGATACTGAAGAGAAAGCAGTAGCCGAAGAATTTGATGAAACTTCATTGCATATTCGCCAATTGCTCAAAACCAGGTTGGTAGATATGGATCTTTCGGTCAGGGCACTCAACTGCCTGAAGGCCGCTGACGTGGAAACCCTGGGTGAATTGGTATCATACAATAAGAATGATCTCTTAAAGTTCCGCAACTTTGGTAAGAAGTCACTCACTGAACTGGAAGATTTGGTGAAGGCAAAAAACCTTGAGTTTGGAATGAACATTGCAAAATATAAACTTGATAAGGATTAATTGAAATGAGACACGGAAAGAAATTCAATCACCTTGGAAGGACGAGCGCCCACCGTAAGGCCATGCTATCGAATATGGCGTCTTCGCTCATTCTGCATAAACGCATCAACACTACGCTTGCCAAAGCCAAAGCATTGCGTACTTATGTTGAGCCCCTGATTACACGTTCAAAAGATGATTCTACCCATTCACGCCGCACGGTGTTTAGCTATCTGCATAATAAGGAAGCGGTAACCGAGCTTTTCAGGGAGGTATCAGTTAAAGTGGCCAGCCGCCCCGGAGGTTATACACGCATTTTAAAAACCGGTAACCGCCTCGGGGATAATGCTGAATTGTGTATGATGGAATTGGTAGATTATAATGAGGTTATGCTCAGTGCCAAAGAGGGTGCAAAAGTTAAAACTACCCGCAGAAGCCGGACTGCCAAAGCTAAGGTTACCGATAGCAAAGAAGCCAAACCAAAGGCTACACCAAAAGCCGAGGTAAAAGCTGAAGAACCTGTAGCCGAAAAACCCACTGATGAAATTAAACCGGCTCAGACAGAAGAAACCGGCGAAACTGATTCAGAAGATACAGAACCAAAAGCATAGCTTTTGATTTAATAAAGTGACCGAGGATGAAGTAGCCGATACTTTGTCCTCTTTCTGTTTTAAGATACACGAAAAGTGTTTATTGTTTAACCTAAAAAAATATATTATGAGTTCAATTGTGAATGTTTTTGCCCGCCAGATTCTTGATTCGCGTGGAAATCCCACGGTAGAAGTGGATGTTTATACCAGTAATGGAATTATGGGCCGGGCGGCAGTTCCCTCAGGCGCTTCTACAGGAGTGCATGAAGCGATGGAACTACGTGATGGAGATGAGGCATATTACCTCGGTAAGAGCGTAAGAAAAGCCGTTAACAATGTAAATAAAGTGCTGGCCGAAGAGCTAAAAGGCTACCTGGTTTCGGAACAGAATGAGATTGACCAGCGTATGATTGAGATTGATGGTACTCCGAACAAAGCGAATATGGGTGCCAATGCAATACTCGGTGTTTCCCTGGCCGTTGCCAATGCCGCAGCTCAGGAGTCAAATCAGTTTTTGTTCAGATATGTTGGCGGCGTAAATGCCAACACCCTGCCTATTCCAATGATGAACATTATTAATGGCGGCTCGCACGCAGATAATGCCATCGACTTTCAGGAGTTTATGATTATGCCCGTGGGTGCCCCAAACTTTTCGGAAGCACTGCGTATGGGTACCGAAGTATTTCACAACCTGAAATCGGTGCTTAAAAAGGCAGGTTATTCTACCAACGTTGGTGATGAGGGCGGTTTTGCTCCAAATCTTAAATCCAACGAAGAAGCTGTTCAGGTTATTCTGAAAGCCATAGAAAAAGCAGGCTATAAACCCGGTGTAGATATATTTTTGTCACTTGATCCTGCTTCTTCAGAATATTATCTGGAAGATGAGAAAGTGTATCACCTTAAAAAGTCAACCGGTGATAAGCTTACCTCGTCACAAATGGTAAGTTATTGGAAGGAATGGACGGATAAATATCCCATCATCTCAATAGAAGATGGTATGGCCGAAGACGATTGGGATGGTTGGAAGGAAATGACCGATGTAATGGGTAAAAAAGTGCAGTTGGTAGGCGACGATTTGTTTGTAACCAATTCAAAACGTCTGCAAATGGGCATTGATAAAGGCGTTGCCAATTCGATACTCGTTAAGGTAAATCAGATTGGTACGCTTACCGAAACCATTGATGCTGTTAATCTGGCCTATCGCCATGGTTACACTGCAGTAATAAGTCATCGTTCTGGAGAAACTGAAGATACTACCATTGCGGATCTTGCTGTGGCCCTGAATACCGGACTTATTAAAACGGGATCAGCCAGCCGTACCGACCGGATTGCCAAGTATAATCAACTGCTTCGTATAGAAGAGATTCTTGGCTCAACCGCAAAATACCTCGGGAAAGATTTCAAGTACGCTAAATAACTTATTTCGAGTGTAACACGATTTATCCCCGGTTTGTAATGAGCCGGGGATTTTTTAATGCCCCGTTTCTTACCTGATTAATTCGCAAAAACAGATTTGCGCAGTTTTGACAAGATATCATTTTTTATCCAAACCTCTATGAACCGATTGCTCAATAACTTATTCCTCTTAATATCTGCCTCATTTGGACTGTAAGTCAGGGCGCGACTTTGAGTGGCACCCTGACTCCCCATAAAGTCGCGATTAACTTAATTTTTTTCATTTTTATTAAGAATTTATGAATAGTTCAGGCTTAGTTAACTGTTGGTGTTTTTGGATAAAGTTTTTTTTGGAAGACCCTAAATCTTTTCACCATTTTAGCGTCAATTCGCTCAACTACAGAGCGCATTTTTGTATTCGTTTCTAATATCAGATGCGTTTCGATGTTTTTGATACCCGCCTGTCGTGCAGATTCAAGCATCAGCATTCCCATGCTAATTTCAAGGCCTAGTCCCTGATGCTCTGGTTTAATGGCACCAAGCATAAGATCGAGCTGAGATGTAGAGCGCATGTTTTTTAAAATATGGTACCATCCAAAAGGAAACAGTTTGCCTTTTGCCCGCTGAATACCTTTGCTCATATTGGGCAACCCTACAATAAAAGCAACCAATTCGCCATTGTGGGTAACTGTTTTTATAAATCTGGGATCGAGTACCGGCATATAGCGGTCGGCCAGATCATGCATCTCTTCCTCATCCATAGGATAAAAGCCATATAATTGGCCGTAGGTTTGGTTAACCAGTCTGAGCACGGGAACAATCTGTTTTTTTAGCTCTCTCTTTTTGGTAAATTCATGCATTTTAAACCGATTTCCGTTAATGACCCTTTGCTGCACTCGTTTATAAATGTCAGGCAACACCAAATCGATGTTAAATCGATAGGTCATACAATCGATCATAGGAACATAGCCATTGTCCAGCGTAAGTGTCACCATGTAAGGGTGGTTACTGGCAATGTCAATAAGTGGCAAGTCATCAAAACCTTCGATGCGAAAACCCTGAGGGTCCTTGTCTGAGAATCCATAAGGGCCGGCCACCATATCAGCGCCTAGTTTAAGTGCCCAATTTTCTATGTAGCTTAGCAGAGCGGCTGCGGCTTCCGGAATGTTGAAGCATTCAAAATGGCTGAAACGGGCAGTCTTCTCGCTGGTAAGTTGGTTGTAACTCCGGTGAATAATGCCCATGATACGTCCAACGGCTTTTTTTTGATGATAAGCCAGTACGAGTATAGTCTCACAGTGGTTAAAACCCTTGTTTTTTGCAGGATTAAAGTAGTTCCATTCATCTGCATATACCGGAGGCAGCCAGTGGGGATCGTTACGGTGAATTTTAGCGGTCAGGTTGATGAAAGTGCGTAAATGACCCTTATTGCTGACTTTAATTATTTCAATTTCCATAGAGTGGTGCTGAAGAAGATGTTTTTTTAACTGGATCTGATTCAGAATTTAAACAAAGATGAAATAACTTTTCCATAAAAACAAGAGAAAGTATTGTATTTTAGTGGCTTAAAAATGACAAAGTGGGTCTGAGTAGGGATCTCATGTCATTTTTTAATCATTACACACTGATAAATATATACTTATGAACGAAATTGCATACGTTGGTGAGCATTTATTGCCTGGCTCTATCGGACGAACTTTAATTTATTTCTCACTTTTAACCGGTTTGGCCGGACTGTTTTTTTATATAAAACTGGCTAAAAATACGTTAAATACTGCTGCCCGGTTATGGGGCAGGGTCTTTTACAGCCTGCAAACTGCAGGTATTGTGGGTATAGGTTTGATACTGTTCTATCTGATATTCAATCATTTTTTTGAATATGCCTATATTTTTAAGCATTCCTCCAGCCTTATGCCGGATAAATTCATAGTTTCGAGTTTTTGGGCAGGTCAGGAAGGGAGTTTTTTGTTGTGGGCTATGTTTATCGGCTTGTTTGGAGTGGGTGCCATGTTTACGGCCCGCCGGCTCGAAGGTGGAGTAATGTCGGTGATTCTGGTGGCTCAGCTTATTCTGGTTACCATGCTGCTTGGCATTCAGTGGGCAGGATTGTCCATTGGTAGTGATCCCTTTATTCTACTCAGGAATGTGGGCGAAAACATGGACAATACTTTTTTCCGCAATCCCGCCTACCTGCAGTTGATTGTGGATGGAAACGGGCTGAACCCGTTGCTCGAAAATCCCTGGATGGTCATTCATCCGCCCATGCTTTTTATGGGCTATGCTTCAGCCATATTCCCTTATGCTTATGCTATGGCATCACTCATGGAAGGGGATAAGCGCTATTGGCTAAAACCTACCTTGCCCTGGCTATTGCTAGCCATTGGCTTGTTGGGTATTGGTTTAATTATGGGTGGTGCCTGGGCTTACCAATCACTCACGTTTGGTGGTTTCTGGGCCTGGGATCCGGTAGAAAATGCCTCATTGGTGCCCTGGCTGGTTATGGTAGCTGCTTTGCACTATATGCTGCTTTCCTATAAACGCGATAAGTATTACTATGGTACGTATATATTTGTTGCCCTGAGCTTTGTAATGGTTATTTATGCCAGTTACCTCACCCGTTCAGGAGTGCTGGGTGAAACCTCCGTGCACGCTTTTGGTGATGATGGACGCAGTTTTCAGCTCCTTTCTTTTATTTTGCTGTTTGCAGTGTTTCCGGTAATTTTACTTATCAGACGTCGTAAAGTAATAAAGGTCAACGATTTGCCAGATTTTTTTTCGAGGGAATTCCTGATGCTTTATGGAGCCATCGTGATTTTGTTGGCTGCATTTCAGGTGATTGCCACTACTTCATTGCCCGTATTTAACAAATTGCTGGGCACAAAAATGGCAGCACCAACCGACACGGTTAGCTTTTACAATACCTGGCAAATGCCATTTGCCATGCTCATAAGTATATTACTTGGAATTGCCCAGTATGTAGCCTATGGTCGTAATGATGTTAGGGCATTCCTTCGTAACATCATTTATCCGGTTGTTATCGCATTGGTGATGGCAGTTGCAGGGTTTTTCATTGATCAGGACATGCAAATTATGCATGCGGTATTTCTTTTCAGTATTGTATTCGTCATACTCTCTTCTCTGGCTTATCTTTTTCGTTTCACCTCAGGTAAAACCAATACAAGTGCAGGCATTACGCACTTTGGTTTCGGGCTGTTTTTGCTGGGAGTATTGCTCACTTTTGCTAATGTTGAAACGCTTTCGCGTGAAGGGCCCGGCGGAGAAAATACCGTGCTGATTGAGAATGAGCCCAAAGCTGTGGGTGATTATTTTGTGAACTATTCCGGGCAACGCGTCGAGCGCGATGAAGTATTTCATCAGATCGATTTTCTTGAAAAAGCAGATGATGGTGAATTTTATAAGAAGTTTACCCTCGAACCAACGGTTAAATATAATTCAATGATGGGTAATGTGCATAATCCGGATACGCGCAATATGCTGAAAGGGGATGTGTACATGTTTATCACTTTTGCCGAGGAACCGGCTAAAACTATGGTTGACGGATTTTCACAAAGTGGAACAGCGGATTTTAGCCTCGGCGATACGCTTGAAGTTAGCGGGTCAATAGTCTCGCTCGATTCGTTATATATTACAGCTTATGACAGTGTGGCAAACAACCTTACCATTGGTGCCTTGATAAGTTGGAATAACGGGAATGATTCCGTTAAAACCGGCATTATGACCTATACGCTGGAGAATAATTTTGTTGAAGGTAGTTTTGTAGAGCTGAATGATGGAAAAGCCAGACTTAAATTTGAAAATATTTCGCAAAAACCAGGCACTATACAAGTGGGGTTATATGAAAAACAGACCAATTACATCGTTGTGCGCATATTGTATTTCCCATACATCATTCTATTATGGACGGGAAGCATCATTATGTTCATAGGTATTACGATCGGGGTATTTAAACGATCACGCAAAGCACGTATTGCTGCCGAATAATTTTTTTAATGGCGGTATTTTGTAAATTTGCCTTCTATGGAAACTACCGCTATTCAACAGGTATCGTTTGTAGGTGCCGGTAACGTTGCTTTTAACCTGGCTCCGGCATTTTTTGATGCCGGGATTCAGGTGCGGCACATTGTGAGCCGCAATCAGATTAAGGCTCAAAAGCTTGCGAAACGGGTTAATGCGGTGGCTGCCGACAATCTTTCAGAGATTGACAGATACACCGATGCTGTTTTTTTTACACTCCCCGATGACGCCATTAGTGATAATACGGAGTTATTATCTAAAAATGTTGATTTCAAAGGGCTGATGGTGCATACCTCTGGCAGCACACCTCTGGATGATTTGTTGAAAATTACTTCAAAGGCCGGTGTATTTTATCCGCTACAGACCTTTAACAAAAATAATTTCGTTGAATTCAATGAAATACCGGTTTGCATTGAAGGGGGAGATGAAGGCATTACCCGCACTCTTGAAAATCTGGCCCGCCTCATCTCTAATGATGTTAGGCGCATCAGTTCAGCACAACGTGCAGTTATACATCTTGGGGCCGTTTTTGCCTCCAATTTTACCAACCACCTTTACGCCCGGGCATTCGACATTCTGAAACGGTCAGAAGTGAATCCCTCCATCCTCTTACCATTGATCAGGGAAACGGCTTCCCGGCTGAGCAGGGGAGAACCAATTCAACTGCAGACCGGTCCTGCGGTGAGGGGTGATGTGCGAATTATGAAAAAACACCTCAGCATGCTGGCCGATGATGAATCCGGATCTGAAATTTACCGTTTATTGAGTGAACATATTCAATTGCTAAAAGAGAGAAAGGCTTAAAAATGACAAATTATAAAGAGGACCTGTCAGGCATAACTACGCTGATTTTTGATTACGACGGAGTAATGACCAATGGTGTGGTGATTATTTCTTCCACCGGCGATCATCTGCGTGCCGGGCATGTAAAGGATGGCTATGCCTTGCAACTGGCCGTAAAATCCGGCTATCGGGTAGTGATTATCTCAGGCGGATTTTCTGAATCTATGCGGCACCGTTGCAATGCCCTTAATCTTAAAGATGTATTTTTAGGGGTAGCTGATAAGGTAACTGTTTTTGAAGAATATAAGGCATTGCATAATCTGAAGAAGGAGGAAGTGCTTTACATGGGCGATGATATTCCCGACTATCATGTGATGAAAATGGTGGGTATGCCGGTATGTCCGGCTGATGCGGCTCAGGAAATCAAAGATATTAGCCGGTATATTTCTCATTTCAAGGGCGGTGAGGGATGCGTGCGCGATGTGATTGAACAGGTGATGAAACTTCAGGGAAAATGGCTGAACGGAAATGCCTATCACTGGTAATTAATCTGAAATGAAACATACTTTTTTTCAGCGGGTTTATGATTTCCTGCAATTGATAAGATGGCCCAATTTATTGGTGATTATTCTTACTCAGTTTTTATTGAGACACGCCATAATTAAACCTGTATATGTCATAGTGGGGATCAGTCCGGCTATGAGTACCCCGCTTTTCTGGCTGTTGGTGGGTATTACGGTGATAATAGCTGCAGCCGGTTACATCATTAACGATTACTTTGATTTGCGCACTGACCGCATTAACCGGCCTGATAAACTGATTCTGGGTCGTACCTTCAGACGCAGGCAGGCAATAAAATACAATCTCATTCTTAATGTTATCGCATTGGCCGGCGGTGTTTATCTTGGTTTTCAGGCGCATTCCTGGCGGTTGAGTCTTATCTTTCCCCTGATGATGGTCTTGCTTGTGCTTTACTCGGCACGTTATAAAAATACGATATTGTGGGGCAATATTGCAGTAGCTTTTATGTCGGCAATGGTGGTGATTATCGTCTGGCTATTCGAGTTTTTCATGCTTCGGATGCAACCCGATGCCTTTGTCAGCTTATCCTCAGACTTGAGCCTCATCAATAAGCTGTTCCTGTTTTATGCAGGTTTTGCTTTTATTATCTCTATGTGTCGCGAACTAACCAAAGACATACAGGATTTGCCGGGAGATTCGGCAACGAATAATCACACCCTGCCCGTGATGCGTGGAGTTAAAGTCTCCGGGTATTGGCTGATGGTCTTTTCACTGCTTACCCTGGGCTTTATGGCTTGGTCATTGTTGTTGCTTTCCCGCCTGGGCTGGGCCATCCCGATGGCTTATTATCTGCTGACAGTGGTTCCGCTGCTGCTTTTTGCATTTTACCGTATCCTAAAAGCAAAACAGCCTGAAGATTACAAAAGTATCAGCCTGATTTTTAAAATCATCATGGTTGCAGGAGTACTGGGATTGCAACCATTAGCTATGGTCTTTGGTTAAAGTTTATGAATCACCTCAACAATTCACCTTATCATATTATACTTGCTTCGCAGTCACCCCGAAGGCAAATGCTTTTGGCTGAAGCGGGTATAAAATTTGAAGTCAGGGTGATCCCTACTGCCGAAACTTATCCTGAATCACTTGATCGCGATGAAATTGCTATGTATATAGCCGGTAAAAAGGCAGATGCATTTGATTTTGATAAGTTGCCCGAAAAGGCATTGATTATTACTGCCGACACCATTGTTTGGTTAAATGGTGAATCTATCGGCAAGCCTGCTGATGCTTTGGAGGCAAAAGCCATGTTGCACAAACTTTCGGGCAACACACACATCGTATCTACAGGAGTCTGTCTTAAAACTGCCGATAAGGTGAGACTTTTTTATGTAAATACGGCAGTAACCTTCCGCACGCTTACGCAGGATGAGATATCATTTTATGTGGAAAAATATAAACCCTTCGATAAAGCCGGGGCTTATGGTGTACAGGAATGGATTGGCTATGTGGGTGTAGAACGCATTGAAGGTTCTTATACCAATGTAATGGGCTTGCCGGTTCAACGGGTGTATGTGGAGCTGAAGAATTTTATATAAATCCGGTATAAATAGTTCTTTTGAATTTTTAGAATCCTGCCATAATAATTATTTTATTTCCTGAATTAATTATTTTTCACTCTAGTGGCTTGTTGGTATTTCAGCAATGCTAAATGTAATATAACTTTACGTATGTAATTGTAGAGCATTTTTAAAAATCTTTCAAATGCCTGATAAATAGTTACATATAACATTGCCTGAATAACTGCTTAAGTGTTAATTATTTGTTAATTGTTGTTTTTTGTTGTCTCTTATTTTAACTTTTACGTTTATACTATATCATCACAAAACACAACAGCTATGAAAAACAACATTACACCTTTTACGGCTTACACCCTTTTGGGCCTTTTCCTTCTGTTTCTGAGCCCGAATTTCATGAAAGCACAAATCGTTTCTGCCCCGGCGGGCGGTCAATGGAATTTACCGGCTACCTGGATAGGCGGCACTGTTCCGGGTGCGGGCGATAATGTTATTATTGCCTCCACCGTAAGTGTTCCTGGTGGAATGCAATGTAACAACATTACCATTCAAAGTGGGGGCATTCTTCAAAACAGTTCCTCTAATTCTTATACATTGGTTGTCAACGGTAACCTCAGCAATCAGGGTATAATAAAAAATACCTCCTATAACTTTACAGTGAATGTAAAAGGGAATGTTAACAATAGTGGTACCATGACCAATACCACACTAAATTTCACGGGAACCGCGAACCAGCAAATGGCCTCTACCCAGCCCCTGCAGTTGGGCAATTTTATCAGAACGGACGGTAGCGGGAGAATTTTGGCAACAACGAATTTAAGTTTCGTTGGTACGGCCATCGATTTGAATTCGGATACGCTTGCATTTACAACTGGAAATACACTTACCATGGATGGTGGAAACCTGTCAGATGGTGTCATTTTCAAATCGGCCATGCCAGCATTCCAACTTACGACAGGTACCGGCACTTATGTTTACAATTTCATTATTGATGCACCTGAAACAGGATTATATGGTTCATTGCTCGTTTATGGAAGTGCCAATGTTTTTAAACATAACGTTATTAATAATGGAACACTCCAAAGCCATAGTAGCAATTCTTATACATTAACGGTTGATGGTAATCTGACCAATAATGGAAC
>JAVEQP010000127.1:0-8660 GCA_034007585.1 Lentimicrobium sp.
TTAAACCGATTGAGTCAATTGTTATTTATTCCTGCCTTTTGCTTTTTCTGTTACCTGCTTTATAAATTTAGTTTTGCCTATTGTATAGGCTTCTCTGTCATATTTATATTTTTCTGCCAGATAATCTTTAATTTTCTCGTACTCCTTCGCAGTTTCTTTGTTTTCAATCAGGTAATCCCTAAAATATAATCTGTCCCAAAGTCCACTATGTTCTTTTTCAGCCATATGAATGTGATACGCTTGTCCCTTAAATCCTTTATTCGTATATCCTTTTACGAACATTATGTAGGGAGGAGGACAATCATTTCTTGGAATAAAATGATACCCATTTGACCGCATTAGTTCAATTATTCTCTTCTTGATTTCATTTTTGTTCGGAATTTCAACTAATATGTCAATTACCGGCTTTGCTTTAATATTTGGCACCGCTGTACTTCCAAAGTGTTCAATGCTGATTGCCTTTTGCCCTAAAATCTTTATCAATTCATATTTTTCAGTTTCGTATAAAATCTTCCATTCAGGGTTAGGGTCAGAAATAATTATTGGAAATAAATTTCCTAATTCTTTCAGACTTAAAATGGGAGTTTGGCAGTCGTATGTCTGATATTTACCAACAGTCATGAGCAAGCAAAACGGGTTTAATTTTGTACTTCTTCTATGCTTTCATGTATGCTTTGGGAGACACGCCCACACATCGTTTAAAATATTTCCCAAAAAATGACTGCGAGGGGAAATCCAGCTCATCACTAATTTGTTGAACAGTCATATTTGTGGAGCGCAACAGAGCTTTGGCTTCCAGAATGACAAAATCACTTATCCATTCGCTTGCTGACTTGTCGCTGTTTTGTTTTACAACTTTTGACAAGTATTTTGGAGTAAGGCACAATTGGTCTGCATAGAATTCCACGCCTCTTTCGCGCCTAAAATTTGTTTTAACCAAATCTAAAAACCGTTTCATTAGTACATCCTGTTTTGATTGCTCTTTTAATGCGGTCATATTAAGCAGATGAAATCCTGAACTATAGAAAAATGCTTGTACCAGGTGTTTTATAATTTCTACCCTTTGAGGATTATTCTCCGTTTGGAGTGTCTTCTTAAACATGGAAAAATAATCCATCATCGATTTTACTTCTTCCGTTGTTAAGGGAATCCACGAATTATCCTGAATAGAACGAAATAAAGGAAACCGTTCATGAATGTTGAGCAATAAATCGTTGGTGAATGGTTTTGACATAATAATAAAGTCGCCCTTAAAATCATCACTTATGTATTCATATTGTAGAATCTGGTCGGGCAGAACGATGAAAAGGCCAGGTGCTTCGGTAGAATAGCTTTTTAAATCTACTTTACCTTTCATTCTTCCGCCAGTGCAAAGAATAATCGTTGTTACATCCATTTTAAAGGGAACATCAAATTCATGTTCTTTAACCCAAAAGTAGCGCTTGCCTCTTGAATTCTCGTTGCCAAGCAAAATAAAATCTTGTCCGATTGAATCTGTAGTTACATTTTTGAGTTCGGTACGCCAATTTAAATGAGCGATTGTATTTTTCATGATTTATCAAAAATAAGTCTAATAGTCGGAATAATTATAAAAAAAACGACATTTAAACCAAAAATATGGCATAAATGACCTTTTTTCGCCTAAGCATTCCCTGTAATTTTGTCCTCATATTAAATATCCGATTCCGGAAAATGAAAATGATTTAAAAAAGTAATCATGAAAAAAGTTCTTTTTAGATGCATCATTCTATTCTCTTTGGTCAGTTGTGGGCAAAAAAATGAAGTGGCTGATGAAAATCGCAGAGATGCTTCAGTAAAAGTTAAAATTGAAAAAGTAAAACATGCCAACAAAACAGTGCAATTGAGTTATAGTGGTACTGTTGAGGCTTATCAAACTATACCGTTGACTTTTCAGGGGATGGGAACCGTTGAACGGGTGCTGGTTGAAGAAGGGGATGATGTAAAAAAAGGGCAGTTGCTGGCCACCCTGGATGCTGCTGATATGGACAATTCATATAGAGCGGTTGAAGCAATGCATACGCAAGCAAAGGATGCTTATGAACGAATGAAACAAGTTTACGAAAAAGGCAGCCTGCCTGAAATAAAATGGGTGGAAGTGCAATCGAACCTGGAACAGGCCAAAGTGCAACTTAATATGGCAAAAAGCAGACTTGAAAAATGCAAACTGTTCGCGCCCGACAATGGCATCATTGGAATCAGAAATGTGGAACCAGGGCAGTCATCGGCAGCCGGAATGCCCCCTTTTGTATTGATGAAAATTGAAAAAGTGCTCATCAACTTTTCAGTTCCTGAAAATGAAATCGAAAGCATAAAAAAAGGCAAAACAGCTGTCGTCAGAGTCTCTGCGCTCGGGAACAAGCGCTTTGAAGGCGTTATCAGTCATGTTGGAATTGTAGCCAATCCGTATGCGAGAACCTATATGGCAAAAATAACTATTCAAAATACCGGTAAAGCTATAAAACCCGGAATGGTATGCGATGTAACTTTTGATAATGAAATGGACGAATCATTGGTGATAATTCCTTACACCGCAGTAACAACAGATGACCATGGAAATCCCTTTGTCTATACGGTGTCGGCCAACAATAACAAGACAAAGAAGCAAATTATAGAAGTTGGCTCCTATCAGAAGAATGGCTTAACCGTACTTAGTGGCCTTTCAGTCGGCCAGGTGATAGTTGTTGAGGGAAAAGAAAAGGTAGCTGATAACACACAGATAAGTTTCCAGGAATGAACTATAATAAAGAAGGTTTTATCGGGGCCGCGATGCGGAACCACACCATTGTAATTTTGATTACGGCACTTCTGATTATAGGGGGAGTTTTTGCCCTTAAAGATATGCCACGTAATGAATTTCCGGTTTTCACTATCCGCCAGGGATTGGTGGTAGGGGTTTATCCGGGTGCGACTTCTGCCGAAGTGGAAACACAGCTTACAACGGAAGTTGAAAATTATATATACGGGTTTAAAGAGGTGAATAAATTCAAAACATATTCTTATTCAAAAGAGGGAATGATGTATATGTTTGTGGAATTGAACGATGATGTAGAGAATGCAGACCAGTTTTGGTCTAAGTTGAATCACGGGCTAAATAACTTAAAAAAAACCTTGCCATCAGGGGTTTATGCCTTGATTGTAAATTCCGACTTTGGTGATACCTCGGCCTTGCTAATTACCTTGTCGTCGGACACAAAAAGCTATAAAGAGTTAGAGAAGGAGCTGACAAAACTGGAAGCAGAGTGTCGTAAGATTCCCGCCACCTCAAAAATTAAACATTTTGGGCTTCAGCACGAAAAAATATTTGTTAATGTAAATCCAAAATTACTCAAAGAGTACAGGATTAATTCGCTGACTTTGATGGGCAACTACATGATGAACGGCGGTGTGAATTATGCAGGTGAATTAAAAGACGGAAACTACAATCTGACTGTCCACTTGCGTCCTAATTTTGAATCCGAAGAGGATTTAGCCAATCAAATTGTATATTCCGACCCCAATGGGAATATAATACGCCTGAAAGATGTGGCAACCATTGAGCGCCGCTATGATGAACCCGAAAATTACATCAGACAAAATGGAAAAAAAACCATACTCCTATCGCTCGAAATGCAAACGGGAAACAATATTGTACAGTATGGAAAGGATGTTGATAAGGCAATTGCCAATTTTCACAAAAACTCTTCCGATGATATTGAAGTAGCAAAAATTTCGGAGTTGCCTAAATATGTGAATGAATCCATATCAAATTTTATGTTAGAGTTCCTGATGGCAATTATCGCCGTTATTCTGGTTACCATTATTTTGCTACCGTTCAGAGTTGCCTCTGTAGCTGGAATTACCGTTCCAATTTCTGTGCTGATTACCCTGGGTATCCTCTATTTTATTGGCGTTGAATTACATACCGTTTCTTTGGCTGGATTAATTCTAGTTTTGGGGATGATTGTGGACAATTCGATAGTCATTATAGATAACCATATTGAGAAACTCGACCACAACCTTTCTCCCTGGCAGGCTGCTATTCAGAGTGCAAAAGAATTGCTGATACCGGTAATCACAGCCACATTGGCTATTATGGCCGCCAATATACCGCTGGGCTTTATGATACCGGGAGGTGCAGGAGAATTTATGAAAACACTGCCTGTTGTTATTTCTGTCGCGCTCATAGTATCTGTGCTTGTAGCTGTATTACTGGTACCCTATTTGAACTTTGTATTCATAAAAAAAGGATTGACCTCAAAAAAGGAGAAGAAAGGAAAGTCCTTCTTAGACAGGCTACAGGGGTGGTTTGACTCTTCACTTGAGGCTGCTTTTAAAAAACCGAGATGGGTAGTGGGTATCGGAATTTTATTTGTTGGTTTTGCCATCTATTTATTTATGAATCTCGACCAACAACTGTTTCCTGAAATGGAAAGAAACCAGTTTGCGGTTGAAATTTCGCTACCCATAGGCGCATCACTTGAAAATACCGCGCAAGTGGTTGATAGTCTTGAACAGGTTTTACTAAACGACGACCGTGTGGTAAACGTAGCCAGCTTCATTGGTACTACTTCACCCCGTTTTCACACCATGTATGCACCCGGCATGCCTGCACCAAATGTGGGGCAGTTGCTCATTAATACTATATCAAACGAAGCTACCCGGGAAATCGTTGACGATTATGAGCAAAAATATACCAATGCTTTTGCAAATGCTCATATTAAATGGAAGATACTTTCCCTACAACCCGTTAAAGCACCCATTGAGGTGCTGATTTCATCTGATTCTATCGAAGATATACGCGCTGTTGAGCGACAGGTGATTGAAATAATTGCAAACGCGCAGAATGTTGGTTGGGTGCGCGACGATTGGCAGGAAAAACGCCAGAGTGTAAAAGTAGTTCTTGACCAGGACAAAGCTAACCGCCTGGGTTATTCCAAGCAGCAGGTTGCCAATTCCCTGGCTATGGGGCTGAAAGGAATGACGCTTACTACCTTGTGGGAAGATAATTATCCGGTTGATGTTGAGCTATTACAGGAAACCGGAGAAGCCATAAATCTAAACACCCTAAGCAACCAGTATATAAGCTCACAAACTGGAATGGCTACATTGCCCATTCGCTCATTTGCAAGCTTTACACCCGAATGGACCGAAGGCAATATTGTGCGTCGGAATGGAGTAAGAACGCTTACTATATTGGTTGATAACGCCCGGGGCGTAGTCGCTTCTTCTATTTTTAACGAAATCCGTCCGCAAATTGATGCTTTGGAATTGCCCGAAGGAACAACCATTACGCATGGTGGCGATCATGCAGAAATGTCCCGGACTTTTATTCCCATGGGCTTTGCTTTGGGGCTGAGTATTATCCTTATATTCATCATCATTTTGTTGCAGTTTAAAAAAATGAGGCTTTCGCTGATAATAATGGCCACTATGCTTCTGGCGCTTCCCGGAACGGCAATTGGCATGCACATAATGGGTTATCCTTTTGGAACAACAGCCTTCATTGGAATTATCAGCCTTTGCGGGATGGTGGTTCGCAACGGTATTATTCTCATTGATTATGCCAGGGAGTTAAAGGAGAAAAAGAACATGCTGATTCGGGAGGCGGCACTGGCAGCAGGAAAACGCCGGATGAGGCCTATTTTTCTTACTTCCGCAGCTGCATCGGCAGGTGTAATTCCGATGATTCTGAGCCGATCACCACTTTGGGGCCCTGTTGGTACGGTTATTTGTTTCGGTCTAATCATTTCAATGGTGTTAACACTTTATATTTTGCCGGTTCTTTATATGCTTACCTATCCCGAAAACAAAAAGGCCAAAAATGGATTTTGGAGTGTGCCTCCCAAACCGGTAATTACTGTATTTATACTTGGTTTTACGTTGTTCTCGCTGAGTGGAAATGCGCAAACGATGAGCCTGGATTCCTGTAAACAGTTAGCGCTCGAAAACAACAGAAAGATTGCCGATGCACAATACAATGTGTTAGCTTCGGAGCAAGTAAGCAAAGCGGCTTTCACAAATTATTTTCCTAAAATCAATGCAAATTTAATGGCCATGCGTTCTGTCGATTACCTGCTGAATTTGAAAACTCCCGAAATAAGACTGCCTGTATCTGATGTTGATGGTAATTTATTGCAAAACGGGAACCAATTCGCTTATTTACCACCCATGGAATTAAACATGATTGACAAAGTTAACCTGGCTGGTTTAACGGCTATTCTTCCCGTTTATATGGGAGGGCAAATCAGATATGGTAATAAGTTGGCAAAAGTGGGCATAGAAGTAAGTCAGTTGCAAAAAGAGATGACAACCACCGATGTTCTTATTAAAACAGAGGAGTTGTATTGGTCGGTTATTGGCATGAAAGAAAAGTTAAATACATTAAATGATTATATATCGCTGCTGGATACGCTTTTGCACGATGTGCATAATTTTTATGATGCCGGATTAACACAGCGCAACGATGTGTTGAAAGTTCAGTTACGGCAGAATGAACTGCAGTTGAATCGCTTAAAGTTGGTGAACGGACTAAGTTTAAGCAAAAAACTCCTGTGTCAACACATTGGTATTGTGTGTGATTCACTGCTCACTTTAAGCGATGAACCGGTTGTTACTGAAGGATATGCCGGGGCGATAAACATCAATGAATCATTGCATTCAAGAACCGAATATCAATTGACAAATATTGCTATTGAAGCCGAAGAACTTCAGATGAAAATGACAAGAGGAGAAGCTTTGCCACAGCTTGCATTGGGTGGAACCTTGTTTTATGCCGAAATTGATAAATTAGACATGGACAATACAATCGGGCTGGCCAGTTTAAGTATTCCTATTACAGATTGGTGGGGCGCTTCGCATAAATTAAAAGAACATCGGTTTAAAATTGAACAAGCCCACAACAAACAAAATGAAGCTTATGAATTGCTGATGCTTCAATTTGAAAATGCCCGCAATGAGCTTCAGCAAAATCTGGACGAGGTAAAGCTGGTTTTGGCGGCACTTGGGCAGGCACAGGAGAACCTGAAAATAACACAGGACAATTACCTGGCCGGAATTATTGGTGTTTCGGATTTGTTAGAAGCTCAGGCGATGGCTCAATCTGCCAGGGATAAATTGACTAATGCAAAGTGTAATGCTGAAATTGCCAAAGCAAGGTACTTGCAGGCAATTGGAAAGTATGCATACTGAAATACATAGGTCTGATAAAAGGACTGGCAGGTATTGTAAAATCAATCGGTAGAATACGGGATTTAGTGTTGGATGTAAGGTTCTCATGTGGCAGCGTATGCAGATTTTCATATTTATATTGGGATGCAGCATTTAATCTATCGGACCTATACTGAATACATTAATTCATGGAGCTATGCACCTTAGTAAGAAGCCACAGAGAAGGTAAATGTTTGCTGGGAATGCAAGTTGATGAATTAGTTGGAGGTCTCATCAATTTTGCACAAAACAGAAATATCAGAAGGCAGTTAATCGTTAATCCTACCGTGGTCTTAGACGGTTTTTACCGGTCTGAACCAGCAGTGGGAGTCTCATGATTATGGATTAGGAGAAGTAATCAGGAAGAGTGGAATTCCTGTTATATATGATGCATCAAGTACCTCTCTTAACTTCAATAGATTCGGGTTTAAACTGAACAGGTAAAAAGGCATTCGTCATTCACTTACTTTGTATGCAAAAATATAGCTGCAAGTGTAAAATTCTAACAGTTTCTTCTGCGGGCTTGCATTCAATCCGTTTTTTTTTTTGCTTATACCAGATTTCGCGAAAGCAAAACCTCCTTTAATATTGCGAATTTGAAAAGAATCCCGTTTCATCCAGAGTTTCACGGGGCATAAACTCTTTTTTTTCAGTCCCGCATCTATTGCGGGGGCAGTCGCAGAAACTTCCCGGCTGCCCTACCACAAAATGCGGGCAGGGATTTTACTTTAACCCGTGACTGCGTTTAAGTCCTATTTGTTACCAACTGACATTTTTTTACTATTCTTTAGTAGTAAATTCAATATCACCTCCTTCGGCTCTTTCTTTTTTTACCATTTCTTGTAATTCTTTAGGGATTGATGATAAAGGAACAATAAATCCGTTAACCATAACCATATCATTGAGGGGATTGCCTTCAGTCATGTGTTGAGTTGAAAAATCAGAATCATAATATCCCATTTTAAGCAAGTCTTTAATTTGACTTGCTTTGTTTGAAACAGTTGATTTCTTTGTCCCGAAGAATTCACTTATTTGATCTGCTGTTACGTAAGGTTCAAATGACTTGTCAAACAAAAAATTTATAGAACCAAGAGCGTGAATAACTGCTGCTGCCCATATTTCAATTTTTCCACTTTTGAACGGAACATCTCTTTTTCTCCCTAATTTCAATATTAGCTTTTCACAAAGCCGATAATAATCATCATCTAATTTTTGAGCACAAAATGAGCCTGTCAGTTCCAATAACTTCTTCTCTTTATTTTTGATTTCTTCTTTAGTCATGAGTTCTGGATTTTGTTTTGAATCTTATTAAGTTCTACAAAATTATATTTTTTTTGTAGAAGTGTGATTTTAAATTCATTCACTCGCATAACCCCCACAAACTTACCACTTTTCCCTTCTCATCCAACCTCTTATCCTAACTTTTTTTCTCCTCACACGATTTCTTCGGCGGG
>JAVEQP010000128.1:0-3181 GCA_034007585.1 Lentimicrobium sp.
GCAGAGTTTACCTGCCTTAGAACAAACGATAAGTAAGCGCGGTGGTTAAAGTATGCGTGCGGTCAAAATGATACCCGTAGTTGTTAAGAATTAAAGATTGATCTGACACATTCCAATCCATAGAAATATAGATTCCAAACTTCCCAATTTCAGTTCCTATATAAGGATGCAGTATTGATGTGTAAGAGGTAATGTTGGCTGAAGTCCGTTCTTTTGTATTTACGTCTTTCGATCCTACAATTGCATAGTTGAAACTATTTCCTAAAAAGACTTTTGAAGGCAATTTAAATGTTTGAAAATGATAAGCAAATCCAGCCTCATACGTCAGTAGAAAGCTACTTATCCTATAATCATAGTATTGACCTTGATTGTTAATAATCTGTCCCGTTGTGTCATATTCAGTGGAATTAGAATATGAATTGCTGAATGACCGTCTATAACCAATTTTCAAACCTGAATTAAATGAAATTTTTTCATTCAGCATAGTCTCGCCCTCCCGAAGTAAAACCCGGAGTTGAAACCCATTAATATCTCCCGTTTCATAGTCACTTACCCAATGAATCGGAGTGCCGTTCTGATCTGTGTAGTTGGTAATAAACCGCATACTGTTTTCTGTGAAACCTTTTACATAGCCGGCTTCAATTTGTGAAAGCCACTTAACCTGTTTTCTGGCTTTTTCTGATGTATTGCCCGAAATCAATTGATAACCTGGTTGTCTGGAATTCGGGAGGTTCTCTCCTGCCCTTCTCCTTAAAACCCCGATTTCGATGGTCTGTATGGAGTCGGCCATTTTTATGGTTGTTTGACTGCCAAAAGCTGGCACAGGGATTACTGTTTTCTGATTGTCAAAGATAACAATAACTGAATCAGGCTTTTGTGCGGTTGCCATAAGCGTAGGCATTGCCATCGCTAAGAAAAATAGGACGTTGATTGGTTTCATTTTATAGTCTGGTTTAAGTTTATACATAAAAAGTTCTCCTCCTCACCCACAAGAATTAGCTTGTCCGGTTCTCCGTTTGGTTTCCTGCGAAACAGGATTTTTGTGTTGGTAAACAATTTATTGAGTTTTACCTTTTCATTCCGGGCTATTTCACTCATTTGTTCTTCATCCTCTTCTATCCGGGTGGTTTCTACGGTGATGGTGTACCCTGGCTTTTCCTGAGGAACCAATGCCAGATGAATACTGCTTTCAGGCATAGAATCAAGCATAACCGGGGATTCGTCGGCATCTTTAACTGTAAGTTCAGGTATAGTGCTGGTCTCACTTGCGGATATATTTTCTGCTTTTTTATCTCGCCCTGGAGACTGCTTAGGGCTTTCCTTAACATAATCCGAATGCGTATATTGATTCTCCGGAGGATTATGATATTTGAGTGCAGGCGTTTTACTTTCCGATTCAACGATCTGCTTATTCCCGGAATTAAAATCAACATTAAATAGAACAAGACTGGTAATCAATGCCGCAATGGATGCGACAGCCAGATAGAGCACTTTTCTTTTCCGTCCAAAAACCGGAGTCTTGCTAATTTGAATGATTTTTCCTGTCAAGGCAAGACTTTCAGCAGTGTAGTTTTCAAGTGGATCTATACAGCGGGTTTTTTGCCATTGCTCCCACTCAAATTTAAAAAGTACATTCCCTTCTATCTGTTCAAGCAGGGCTTTTCTGGTTGTTTCGTCAAAATCATCTTCAATCAGCCGGAACATGATTTCTTCGTAATTATCGATGGTTATTTTAGTGTTCATACCGTTTCGAGTTTTAAGATTTTTTCCTTTACCGCTTTCCTTGCCCTGAACAGGTAAACTTTTACCTGGCTTTCAGTCAATCCGGTGATGGTTTCGATTTCCTTATACGAGTATGAATCAAGGTCGCGAAGGGTTAACAGTTCTTTAAACAATACAGGAATCTGAGCCATCGCCAATTGAATCAACTGCTCATTGTCTTTATTCTCCGGTCTGGTTTCAGTTCTGTAAAATTCCGGGCTCAGCTCCTTCATCATGAAATCTGACCTGTAAGTGTCCATTATTTTTTTGTGCGCTATGGAAAACAGATAAGCTTTTGCCGAGCCCATTTCCACCTTTTCCCTGTTTTTCCAAAGAACTTCAAAACATTCCTGTACAATATCCTCCGCTTCAATTGCATTACCTGCTACACGCTTCGAGAACCTTAACAGGTTTGGCGTATATAGTTTAGCACAAGCAATGAAATTGTCTTTGGTCATACAGCAGTAAATCGGCAAAAGGCTATGAAAGTTACAATCGGAATGGATATTTGGAATTAAATTTTAAAATATGGATATGTTGTCCTCATAAGCCTTGTTGAAGGCTTTGCATGGTATATTATTTTAGGAGGATTAATAAACATTCTTTGTGCTGATTGGCGCCCTGATAAAACTCATTATTCATAATAGAAAGCTTGCTGTTTTACAAGTTCTTCCCTGATTTCCTTTATACTTTCCTCAATTTCGGGGCCGGGCCTCAGTGCTTCTTCTTCCTGGCCTTTAATAAATTCTGCGGTCAGGTAATACAATGGTTTAACCATCTCTCTTAATTTATCGCCAAATTCCCGATTATTGAACCACGACCAGACATAATTATATTGCTTATGTACCAGAAATGCGAAAAACAAATCCATCAAATCATCGGTTCCTTCCTTTTGTAAAATGTCTGGGATTAGTACTTTTGCGGTTTCCTCAAACTCCTTCATCTGACCGGCCCATAGAAATACAATAGAGAAAATGATCATGGATTCATGGCCCACTTTATGCGCTATTTTTTCTTTAACTAAGTTAACAACCTTCTGTTTGTTCATATTGCGAGAATAATAAAGTTTGAGCAAATTCACAAGAGATTGATTTATTCCTTTGTCTATCGCGGCTTTGTAATATTGTTCTGCTAAATCGAATTGATCCTTTTCTTGATACAGTGCGGCAAGATTGTTTAGGGCCCGATCGTCACCATTGTCTATTGCTAATAAATAATACTTTTCAGCATCATCCTGGCGATTTTCTTCTTTATAAAGGATTGCAAGATTATAAAGTGCCTGAAGATGACCCTTATTTATTGCTAATAAATAATACTTTTCGGCATCGTCAAATCTATGTAATATCGCATATAAATTTGCTAGATTATTAAGTGCCTCAATATTCCCATTTTTAATTGCCAAGAGATAATATTTCTCTGC
>JAVEQP010000128.1:3281-8580 GCA_034007585.1 Lentimicrobium sp.
ATTTCTCTGCATTCTCCAATTGGTTTAAGTCAAAATACAATTTTGCAAGATTAAAGGTTGCTTTGACAAATCCTTTTTTATGGGCCAATAGGTAATATTTCTCTGCTTCTTCCAAACGATTACTTAGAGTGTACAATAAAGCAAGATTGTATAATGCATCATCAATCCCATTCGAAATGGCAATAAGGTAGTATCTTTCAGCATCTTCGAAACGTCTATTTTTCAGATAGATATTAGCTAAATTAAAAGATGCCTCTTCAATTCCTTTTTCATTAGCTAACAGATAATACTTTTCTGCTTCATCTAAACGATTCGTTTCATTGTATAAATAGGCCAGATAAAACTCTGCCATTGCATCTTTTTGATTTATTGCATTTAACAATTCTTTTTCTGCTTTAGCGTAGTCACCTTCCATCATAGATATTAATCCATAAATACCTTCCTTCAAAGGATGAGCTTTTTCTATTGAATTTAACTCCATTCGTGCAGATTTATAATCATGTGAAATTAAATTTTGCATTACGTTATCTATTATCTCAGCCGTTGACGCAGGAATGTATTCACCGTATTTTAGTTCAGCTTCTTTCAAATATCGGGTTTTCTCGATGAGAATGTCTCTTTGATCGGCAGTTATGTTCCTTAAATGGGCCAGAGCAGATGACATCAGTACAGCATAATCTGGTTTTAAACTTTCTGCTTCTAACTCTGAAATATGTTGATTAAATAGTGAACGTAGCTCCGGTTCGTCATACCAATTTTCCAGAAATACAGTCAGGTATTTCACCTGCCGTTTCTCTTTGGGCCCACCCTGCGTCATTAACAACCATAAATTGAAAAACCTTTCTGAAAGCCGATACAGATGCTCTCTTTTAAACCCAGGTATCTTTTCGACAATTTCGCTTTTTTCGAGCTGGCTAAGCTGGGCTGAAATCACTTTACCCGGCATTTTACATACTTCAATAAGCTGGTTTACTTTAACTGCATCCCAAAAGTTTGCCAGTTCAATTATCACTTTTCGTTGTGCAGGCGGAAGATAGTTCAAACGCTCTTGATATACAGGTGTTACCCGATCAAGAATTAATCTCAGATACTCATATCCGTTTTGATCTTCGCGATCAATTAATATTTCGAAGAAGTTCAGCAGTGTTCTCGGCATGCCGTCAGTTAATATCCGGATAGTTTCAATTTTACCTGGATTTTTCTTTAAGAATGTTTCCAAATCAGGTAAGTGCATACATGATGACCAATAGGAAAGGAGTTCGCCTACTTCCTCTCTTGATAGGCTTTCAAGACGGATAATCCTGAAATATTCATAAAATGGCTTGTCATATTTCCAATAATGTTCGCTCATTTTAACGCTTCCTCCAATTATGCGAAGGTCTTTATGGTTGGTAAGTAGCTCTCTCAGTAAGTGGGCATCTTCACCTATGTTTTCAAAAATTCTGTCAATATTGTCAAGCAATAAGAGCAATTTCTTTTTCTGTTGATTTAATGATTGTTGAATTAAGGAATAAAGTTTTTTTGAATACTCATTCTGATCATTTGAAAATAAAGCCCACTCAACTTTCTCTGTGGGTATATTCCGGGAATTAAAAGTGCGAAGAATCAGATCCCAAAGATCATGTAATCGATAAATGCCGGCTTGTTCTTCACTGAGATTAACAACGATCAGTTTTTTTGATAACTTTTGGTCGCGATTTACTTCCGCCTCAATCCTACGCAAGAGAGTGGATTTCCCGCTTCCTCTGCGCCCTACAAGGATAAAGTGCTGGATCGCTTTAGACATATCATCTCTTTTTATCTCTGATATTATCCGGGCAAATTCCTTTTTCCTGACCACAAAGGATTCGATGATTTCATCATCCTTAAGATTGGCAGATTGATAGGCGTACATTATTCTTGGACATCTGTTGTTTTCCATGACAGATTTTGATTAGTTTATTGGGTGTTGATTTTTCCACCATGCCTGAAGCAGTGGGGATGTATATCGGTAAACTCCGTCTTGTTTTTCAGTTATGTAGCCATCGCGGATCAACATAGTAACAATATTCATATATTCCCCCGGGACAGTTAATAATTGCGCTTCATTATATATTTCCTGAATGGCAATTGTATCTTGACGGGAGAGAATTGTCAGAATTTTGTTGCTAAAGTAAGCCTCGTCCAAGGCAATATAGGGCGGGTTCAAGCGGTCTTTCCAATCCTTAAGATTGGTATTTTTTTTAACAATTGATTCAAATGCTGTTCTGATATCATCAGCCTCAGGTTTTCGCCTGTTCTGAATATGTAGTATCCTATCAATTTCTTCAATCATTAATTGAATAAAATAGGGAATCAGATGTTCAATCCTGTCCAATAATTGTACAATGAAATCGGGTGAGTATTTTACTGTAGCTGTATGCGTTAACTGTGTAATGAGTTGTATTGCTTCTTCCTGGGATAATGCTTCAATCCTGATCGGATGCAAATCGTTGATAAGCTTAACCCTATCCAATGACTCTATTACATGTTCAAGTCCAATAGAGCCCGCAAGAACAAAAATGCAATTATTAAATTCCTTCTTTTGTCTGATTTCCCGTATGGTATGAAGAACTTCTATTGCGTTTTCATCTCCCTCTTTTCTGCGGATGGCTGAAATTACTTCTGGGAATTCGTCAAGAAACAGAACAACTTTTTGATCAAGGTCAGGAAGCTTTTGTATCAAAAGTAAGAGTTCACTTTTATATTCCAATTCCTTTTCCTTAAACCTAACCCCACCTTCAAAACTGATTTCTTCGATACCCCTACCTTTAAGCCACCTCTCAATATTTGTTCTTGTCTTCCCAGCCAAACTCAATCTATTGAGGACAAGAAAATATAGCCTTTTAAAAAATTCTTGCAATGATTTATCCGATTCAACATTCTCAAAAATGCAATTGTATCCTTCTGGAGGATTTGTAACCAAGTCTTTCATCACAGAAGTTTTTCCAACCCTTCTGGGTGCAATAAATAAGATGTGCGAACCTTTTTCTATTTCCCGCCAAAATTCTTTATTTAAATTTGGCCTGCGAATATAGCTGTCCCCTTCGGCAGGCGGACCTGTAATCGTTTTTGGATGTACCCATTCTGTCCTCTTCATAATGACAATATTTTTATTGGCAAAGATACTTAACAATACATCTATTGTCAAGTATTTTTAACAATATTTTTATTGTCAATGAGATTTTAAAAAAAATTAGCTCTATTAAATTAATAATCAGCATGTTGGGGTAACATATAATTAATAAGATTAATCTTCCACAGGGAAAACTTAAATTAAAAGCTGCCTATTGCATGATTGTCAAATATATGACTTATCGCATTTTCATAATCTTCAAAATTCTTCGCTTTTCTGATCTTCCTGAAAACCCTCACAGGTTCATCAAAAGACTCGACCAGATAAGCCCAGTACTCCTTCATAGCATTGAGCACGGATGGGTTGTCGTTGCGCTCACGGCGAATAGACAGATACAATTCATCTACAAATTGATATACCCTTGCCTGGGGATTGTCTGGCAACTCCAGCCCCTTAATTTGTGCCGGCAGAAATGGGTTGCGCAGTATGCCCCGTCCGAGCATCAGCAGTTGGATGGATGGAAAATGCTCAGAAAAATGACGCCAGTCTCCGGGCGTGAAAATATCTCCGTTATAAGCCAGTGGCGCTTTGATCAGCGATACCGCTTCTGCGAAAGTTTCCATGTCGGGTTGGCCCGAATACAATTGCTTGCCGATACGGGCATGGATGGTGAGTTCGCTGATAGGGAATCGGTTGAAAACAGGAATAAGCTTGTTAAGTTCATCTGCGGAAGCATAGCCCAGGCGACACTTGATGGAAAAGGCAATGTTGATTTCCCTGAAAACTGTTTCCAGAATTTCATCCACCATTTCCGGGTAAGGCAAGATACCTGAACCACGCTTTTTGTTGGCTACCTGTGGATATGGACATCCTAAATTCCAATTCAGCTCCTTAAAACCAAGCTCTTCACAATTTTTGGCCAGCCAGAGGATTTCATCGGCATTTTTACTTAAAATTTGCGGTACCACTTCAACGCCATGCTCAAACTGATTTTTCAAAGCAGCCAGTTGTTTTGGCGGTAACTTGCAACCCGGTGCGAAATTGGAGAAATAGGGCGTAAACAGCTTATCCACACCGCTGAAATGCCGGGCATACACCTCCCGGAAAAGGTGCGTAGTAATTCCCTGGAAAGGGGCAAAGTAGATTTTGGGCGGTGGGTTCATGGCGCTGCGAAAATAAGGAGGATTTGTGAGAAAGGGCCAGTTTTTTCATGGACCCAATTCTTTCTTTGCTGTCGTTTTTATGGCGTTTTTATGTGTGAAGGGTTTGAGGTGGGGAAAGAGCGGAATGTGGTAAAACTTATGCCGTTTAATTTAGAGTCTGCTGAAAAAATAATATATCATTGGACACCAGTATGGTATAATGAAATTTCTTATGTTACATGCAAGGTTTTTCTCGCCATACGTCCACATTCCATGTTTTTCAACAGACCAAAACAAAACCTGTAAATCTTGTAAATCCTGTCAAAAAACAATACTGTAAACCATGTCAGAAAAAACAAGTTTATAATTTATGAGATATTAGACGATTAGGAGTTTTTCAGCAGACCCTAATCTAGCATTCTCGGTTTTTCAGATTTAACTTCACCAATATCTCCCTGAAACTTTCCAGCCCTGCTTCCAGATTCTCAATAATTTCAGTTGCCAGATCTTCCGGATCGGGCAGGTTATCGAGGTCGGCAAGGGATTTGTCTTTTAGCCAGGTGATGTCCAGACTGGTTTTATCACGGGCTATAATTTCCTCGTAGGTGAATTTGCGCCAGCGTCCTTCAGGATTGGTTTCGGCATTAAACAGTTCTTTGCGCTTGTGCCGATTCGAAGGGTTATAGCATGAGATAAAGTCCTTCAAATCATCCAGTTTTAAAGGGTTTTTCTTTAGCGTATGATGGATGTTCGTGCGATAATCGTACACCCAGATTTCCTTTGTCCAGGAATCTTTGCTGGCCGGTTTGTTATCGAAGAAGATTACATTGGCTTTCACTCCCTGGGCATAGAAAATACCGGTTGGCAAACGAAGAATAGTATGCACGTCAGTTGTTTCCAGCAGTTTTTTTCGGACGGTTTCGCCGGCACCGCCTTCAAATAACACATTGTCGGGCACAACAACCGCAGCCAGACCGGTTGTTTTAAGCATGGAGCGGATATGCTGAACAAAGTTCAACTGTTTGTTGCTGGTGGTTGCCCAGAAATCCTGACGGTTATAGGT
>JAVEQP010000025.1:0-11819 GCA_034007585.1 Lentimicrobium sp.
AATGACGAGACCTCCCAAAATCACTCAACATGCATTTTCTGACAGGATTTACAAGATTTACAGGTTTTTTTTGGTTCTGCTGAGAAACTTTCAATGCTTATATTCGCCATGCTGTGGCTATTTTTTAGGTCTCGTCCCGAAAGACGAGACCGTAATATTGGTAGAAAGAATGATGCAGAATGATAATAAGGTGCAGCGCATCGCAATATAAAATGCATGAAAAAGTGAGAATATGCGTCAAAAACCTTGCATTTAACGAAAATTAATGATATTATATCATGCTGGAATTCAATGACATATCATTTTATCAGCAAGCCCTATTTAGCCCACAATATTATTGATTTTTCTGATTTAAGAAAACAATTACGGTTTTCTTTAGTTGTCAATTGGTTGTTTCTTGTTGATTAAAGTAAGACCATCTTCAATAAGCGTAGTTAATTCCGGACTGCTAATTTTTAAGGATGATAACCGCTGGTAAAGTCGCTGTTTAATGCTTTCAGAACCCTTGTTTGCTTCAAGCCATTCAAAAAGTTCCAGATACAACAGCCATTCGTCCGGGAAATTGTTTTCAATTTCAATGAGCATTTGTTCAGCATTAAAACCCGCTTTATTCAGATTGCGCACATCCCTCATACGCTGGTATAAGGCATGTAACTGTCGTGATTTTTCGTTGTGTTGAATTTTGTGGGTACGTTCAGCCGGTGCGGTATAACTGTAGTTAAATGCAGCAGCATCAGCCGGGCCGGGATAAGCCGAGGTAATGGTATTGCCCACTGCCAGTACATATGCTCCATCATCAGCTTTGAACAGTGTTGCTTCGTGAAGCTTTACGCTACAATTGCGCCATCCGATCAAGATAATTTTATCCTGACGGCGCAGCAGATAATCCACTGTTCCGCTGATGCGAACGCCAGACCGGAAAACCAATACAGCCTTTCTCCCCTCCACAATGTCCATTTTGGCAAGTTCATCCTGACTCATATTTTCAAGGAACAGCCCGTTTTGCAGTGGACCCAGCGGTGAGCCGAAGCCATCCGGATATTTTTCTTTTCCATGACCCTGAAGCTGTTTGTTATCGCAACTCAACATGGTTAGGCCGGAAGTTTGCAGATAAACCACCTCATCGCCCTGAATAATGCTCTTCTCAAAAGTTCCTGAGACCTGAATACCTGAACTCAGCTCAACGGTAGCCGTATTGCCGGAAGCCTTTGCCATATCCAGCGCCATCTTGCCACCCTTTTTGAAGGCCATTTTTTCGGCAAAATCATTGAGTACTTCATTCAGATGATTAAAATTGGGCGTCACAAACAACTGAGGCTGTTGCGTAGTGATGTCAAAATTATAATTGACTGCCTCCAGGGTGTAAGGCAACTTTTTAACGGCAGGTTTCATGCAATTAATGCTTTCACCAATGGAAGAAAGCAGTCCTGCTCCATATATTTTAAAATCGTCCACCCTGCCGATTAAACCGTATTCCACTGTCCACCAGTGCAAATTACGTATCAGCGACATTTCTGAAGCCTCGCCCATAGTGGCTTCCAGTTTACTCAGATGCTGTATGGCGGCCTCTATTTCCGCTTTGGGCGTATAGGGGTCGGCTTTTAAAATGGACAGATGCCTTATGGCTTCATATTGGTCGTAATCGCGTTTTGAAGAGAAGGCTTTGGCTCCGATTTCTCCGAAATGGCGGAGATAAGCTGCATAGTCGGGGTCGGCAATGATGGGTGCATGACCGGCAGCTTCATGAATAATATCCGGTGCAGGCGTATAGGCAAGCTGGTCAATGGGCCGGATATCGGCAGCAATGACCAGCACATTATAGGCCTGGAATTCCATAAATGCCTGGGGCGGAATAAACCCATCCACCGCCACTGCGGCCCATCCGATTTCCTTGAGGATTCGGTTCATGCCATACATGTGTGGAATAACGTCAATGCTGATGCCTGTTTTCTTTAATCCTTCCAGATAGGATCCATGGGCCAGTCTGCTCAGTATGCGCACATTCTGACGCATTACATAACGCCACACCGCATGGTCCTGAGCGGTGTATTCATTATAAGGCTGATCTATCACCAGATCCATTAGGTGAGCAGGTAGTTTGTTCAACACTTCATTCAATTCCATAGGCCGGTTTCAATAATTTTGCTGTCCTTTGCAGGATGTAAAAGTAAAACATCTATATACTTGAATAATAACAACAAAAGCCGTCCGAAAGTTTATGCCACCCTCCCGGTATTGAATGAATCGGAACACATACTCAGGCTTTATAATGATTTACAGTCTCAGCAATCGGTGCGCTGGCAACTGGTGGTGTGCGTTAATCAACCGGAAGAGTGGTGGCAACAGCATGAAAAGACAGCACTTTGCGCGGACAATCAAAAAACGCTTTCGCTGCTGGAGAAATTGCAGGATGAGCGGATTTCCATTATTGACCGCAGTTCTCCCGGCAAAGGTTGGAAAGGGGCGAAACATGGGGTAGGGTGGGCCCGGAAAACCGCCATGGATCGGGCCGCAACTATGGCTTCTCCCGATGATTTGATGGTAACCATTGATGCCGATACACATTATCCACCCTCTTTTTTTGCTGAAATTGTCAATCAATTAAATAGCCATCCGGATGCGGTCGGATTGTCAGCACCGTACTACCATCCCCTTACAGGAAATGAAGATGCAGACAGGAGCATGCTTCGATATGAGTGCTATATGCGCAACTATGCCCTGAATATGTTGCTTATTCGCAATCCTTATGGCTTTACAGCCATTGGGTCAGGCATGGCCTGTACGATGCGCAACTATCACAGGGTGGGTGGGTTAACTCCAAAAATGAGTGGTGAAGATTTCTATTTTATGCAAAAGTTGCGAAAGGCCGGACCCATTATTATCGATCTTCCGGTAAAGGTATATCCCGAAGCCAGGTTTTCTGATCGCGTATATTTTGGTACCGGCCCGGCGATGATTAAGGGTAATCAGGGAAACTGGAGTAGCTATCCCATTTATCATGAAAAAAGTTTTGTGAAGATTAAGGAAACTTATGATTCATTCATGCAATTGTATGATCATGATATCCCAACTCCGATGGATAATTTTATTGAGCAAAATTTCGGATTGACTCAATTCTGGGAAACCCTGAGAAAAAATGCTGCCTCAGCAGCTACCTTCGTCAAATCTTGTCAGCATCGTTTGGATGGTCTCCGGATATTACAATTTCTCAAATACGACAAGAGTCACTATCAGGAATCTGAAGAATCCACGCTTTTAAATTTCTTGTCCACTCATTTTCAGGGCTTTAGGACACTCGACTTGCCGGAACCCTTTTCTTTTTCTCACTGTTCTGTAGAATCATTAAACCGATTACGTAATTTTATGGTTTATCACGAAGAAATACTTCAGCACAAAATAAAAACCCTATGAAAACAACCCCTGACATTGTAATTCTTGGTCCAACGGCTACCGGCAAAACCCGGCTTGCGGCTTTGGTGGCAGATGCCATTCATGGTGAAATCATTTCGGCTGATTCACGCCAGGTATATCGTGGCATGGATGAAGGAACGGGCAAAGACCTGGACGATTATATGGTGGATGGCCGACAAGTGCCTTATCATCTGATTGATATAGTTGAGGCTGGTCATCGTTACAGCATCTTTGAATTTAAGCACGATTTTGAGCAGGCTGCGGCAGCCATCCGTGGCCGCGGTAATCCGGTAATTGTATGCGGAGGAAGTGGAATGTACCTTGAAACCTCGCTTGGATTATACGAATTGCAAAAGGCAGATATTGATGCTGATTTTCGGGAAGAAGCCGCTACATTAAGTATTGAAGAGCTTCAGCATATGCTTTCCAGGCTCCGGCCCCTGCATAATACCTCTGACAGTCTGGATAGGGAACGGTTGATTCGTGCCATTGAAGTGGGCCGGACCTCAGATCACGGTTATGAAAGTAAAATCTACACTCAGCCTGAGCATACGCTTGTTTTTGGGGTTTCATTGCCACGAAATCTGGTGCGCGAACGTATCAGCCAACGTTTGAAGGAGCGGTTGAGTCGTGGTATGTTAAAGGAAGTTGAAAAAATATTAAACAAAGGTGTGGCTCCGGAAGACCTTATTTATTATGGATTGGAATATAAATTCCTTACTCTTTATCTTACCGGACAAATGGAATATGAACCGATGGTCGCTGCCTTGAATACGGCCATTCATCAGTTTGCCAAACGACAGATGACCTGGTTCAGGCGTATGGAGAAGCGGGGAATAACTATTCATTGGCTGGATGGACAAACGGGTGTTGAATCTATGAAAAGCGAAATCCTGCATTCGATAAATATCTTTAAATAATCGTGATAGCTTACGTAAAGCTGGTGAACATTTTGTTGATGTAAATGTTTATGATGAAATGATAAAGATTAAACAAAATATTTATTTCAAACAATCTGATTTACATAAATCGTTCAAAAATTTCTACTTGCATGAAAAATTTGTTTAATCTCTTGATCCTGAGTTTTCTCCCAATTGTTATGGTAGCGCAAAGCGGCACCATCAAGGGGAGGGTTTTCGATAAGGAGAGCAATGAACCACTTCCGTTCACCAATATTGTAGTATTTGGAACCAGTATTGGATCTATTTCTGATTTAGACGGCAATTTTATTTTTACCGGACTTAAGCCTGGTTTTGTCAAACTTGCGGCCACATCCGTGGGATATGAGTCCTATGTGAGTGAAGAATTCCAGGTGACCAATTCACGTACCTCTTTTATCAATATCCCCCTTAAGTCCACGACTATTGATCTTGAGAAAGTGGTAATAGAAGCTTCTCCTTTCCGGAAAACGGAAGAGAGCCCTGTATCCATGCGCACCCTGGGAATTGCTGAGATAGAGAAAAATCCAGGTGCCAACCGCGATATCAGTAAGGTGATTCAGGCTTTGCCCGGTGTAGGTTCTACCGTTTCGTTCCGTAATGATTTAATTGTGCGTGGTGGCGGTCCCGCAGAAAACCGTTTTTATCTGGATGGTATTGAAATCCCAAATCTCAATCATTTTGCCACACAGGGCGCTTCAGGTGGACCGGTGGGTATAATAAATGTGGATTTTATACGTGAAGTTGACTTTTATTCCGGCGCATTCCCCGCCAATCGTGGCAATGCACTCAGCTCTGTGCTCGAAATGAAGCAGGTGGATGGCAACCCGGAGAAACTCGTATTTAAGGGCGCCTTTGGTGCCTCAGACCTCGCCCTTACCTTAAATGGACCATTGAGTGAGCATACCACCTTCTTTGTTTCAGCCCGTCGTTCCTATCTTCAGTTTCTTTTTAGCGTAATAGGTTTGCCGTTTTTACCTACTTACAACGATTTTCAGTTTAAAGTAAAGACAAAGATTGATCTGAAAAATGAGATTACCGTTCTTGGCATAGGAGCTATAGATCAGTTTAACCTAAACACCAAAATTAAAGATCCTACGGAAGATCAACAGTATATTCTGAATTATCTGCCCGTGAATGAGCAGTGGAATTATGCTATTGGCCTGGTTTACAAGCATTTTAGGTCCAATTCATTTGATACCTGGGTGTTTAGCAGAAATATGCTCGATAATCAGGCTTTTAAATACCGCGACAACAATGAGCAAAATGAACGCATCATTGATTATACCTCGCAGGAGGTTGAAAATAAATTCCGTTACGAATATTCCGGACGTATGGGTGCCTATAAGCTCATTACCGGTTTGGGTGGTGAATATGCAAAATATAACAGCAGCACCTTCGAAAAAGCTTTTATTCCGGTAAACGGAGATACCATTCGTTCGATAAGTTACGCTTCCAGCTTCGATATGTTTAAGTATCATGCATTTACTCAGCTTAGCCGCGAATGGTTTAGCAGTCGTCTTATTCTGTCGGCCGGCTTTCGAATGGATGGAAATAATTTCACTGCTTTTATGAGTAATCCGCTGAATCAGTTCTCACCACGATTTTCGGCATCTTATGCGGTAACTCCTAAGTTTTTTATCAATTTCAATACTGGAAAGTACTATCAGTTATTGCCTTATACTACACTCGGGTTTAGGAATAATGCCGGAGAACGCGTCAATAAAAGCGAGGATTCCCGCTACATTAGCAGTACCCATCTGGTTGGCGGACTTGAATTCAGAAGAAGCAGAAATACCAGAATTACCCTTGAAGGTTTTTATAAACACTACAACAACTACCCTGTTTCGGTGAACGATTCAGTATCTCTGGCCAATAAGGGGGGCGATTTTGGGGTTTTCGGGAGCGAAGAGGTAATATCCAATGGCAAGGGCCGGGCTTATGGGACTGAATTGTATGTGCGCGAAAACCTTCCGGGCAAAATCAACCTTATTTTAAGCTATACCTTTGTGAGAAGTGAATTTGCAGGTACCAATGAGGAACTTATTCCATCGGCCTGGGACAACCGCCATTTGTTTAATGCCATTGTATCCAAAGATTTTAAACGCAATTGGTATGTGGGATTAAAATGGCGTTTTGTAGGCGGGTCACCTTATACACCCTGGGATTTGGACAGAAGTTCATTGATTTCGGCCTGGGATTCAAGACGGCAGGGTTTCCTGGATTATTCCCGCTTCAATAGCCTTCGCCAGAAAAACTTTCAACAGCTTGACCTCAGGGTGGACAAGCAATACTTTTTTGGGAAATGGTCGCTAAATCTCTACATGGATATCCAAAATTTATATAATTTTACACAGGACGGGCCACCGAATTTAATTACACAAACCGACAATTTTGGCAATGACCTGATTGATCCGGCTGATCCAAACCGTTATCTTATGAAAAGTATTGTTAATGAGTCAGGTACCGTATTGCCTACCATTGGAATTATTGTTGAATTTTAATTTTGCTTCAAATGACGAAAAACCAGAGCTACTTCTCGGTTATTGCATTATTTATCTGTTTCGGATGGGTAAATGTTACACCGGCACTCGGTCAGATAATAAAGCGTCATCATGAGATAATGGTTGACACACTCATCACCAACAGTAAGGGTGAGGGACCTATGCTAGAGATATCTTTTACCCCGGGTGCTGAGCACAATCATCCTTTGTTTGCATTTTGGATTGAAGATGCTGAAGGCAATTTTATTCAGACTTTATATGTGTCAGAATCCATTGCCAAAGGAATATTTAAATACGGAGACAAATCAACCGGTCGCTGGCAACCTGGTGAAATAGAAAGGCCTGCTGCACTGCCCTATTGGGCACATAAGCGCAATGTATTGAATGAGAAAGGCAATTATATGCCTACTGCGGCTCAACCTGTGGCTGATGCTTACAGTGGAGCTACTCCCAAAACTGCCTTTTTGCTGAAAACCTTTAGCGATGAGGCGTTGAGCGGGAAGTTCAGATTGCTGGCCGAAATAAATCAGTCGTGGGACTGGAATGCGCACTGGACCAATAACAAATTCCCTGGCGATAAAGATTATTTTTCTTCGGCCCAGCCAGCGGTGGTTTATGAAGTGATGATTGATGCGGATAAGCCCGGTAATTATAAATTAAAAGCCATAGGCCGCAGTCACCATGCCGGCAAATCAGGAGAGCTGTTTACCGATCTAGATACCCTCACTACTGCGCTTGAAATAACCAGGACCATCTCTGTAACGCTGGGAAAATAAAGTCCTGATTTTCAGATTTCAATTAACTCAATCGTTTGCTTTATCGCCCAGAAGTGGAACGAATCTGAATTTACCATGTTCTCTGGTTTCCAGCGTTCCATCTTCCAGTTTACTTATGGTGGTCATTACCTGATCGCCCTGGTCATCAATCGGAATAACGAGTATGCCTCCAACCTTTAATTGATCGATTAGTTCCTGGGGCACGTATGGGGCACCTGCGGTTACAATTATCTTATCGAAGGGAGCAAAAGCCGGTAAGCCTATATAGCCGTCTCCATAAAAAACTTTCACCATGTAGCCCATCTTTGGGAGAAATGCCTTTGCTTTGTTGTAGAGACTTCGTTGCCGCTCAATACTAAAAACCTTGGCTCCCAGTTGAGCCAGGATGCTGGCCTGATAACCGGAACCTGTACCTACTTCCAAGACCTTTTCTCCCCGGGAAATGTTCAACAAAATAGTTTGAATCGCAACAGTGTATGGCTGGGAGATGGTTTGCCCGGCCCCTATGGGAAATGCCTTATCCACATAGGCAAATTCCAGAAAACCGGAGTCGAAAAAGAGATGACGGGGAACCGATGCTATGGCAGCGAGTACCTTTTCATCATCAATACCTTTTTCGCGCAACGTCTGTACCAGTTTTTTTCTCAGTCCCTTGTGTTTAAAGGTATCATTCAATTCGACAGTATTCATTGTTAAGCCTGTTTCAGAGTTCCGGCCAAAATTACTACTTTCGCAACGTTTAAAAAATGTTTCTTTAAACGTAAAATTATTCAATATGCTTAAAATTGGCGTTCTGGGTGCCGGGCATCTGGGAAAAATCCACCTTAATTGTATTCAACAGATTGATAATTACGAACTTATAGGTTTTTATGATCTGGACCCTGTGCAGGCAGAGAAAGTATCTGGCGAAACCGGAATTCGTGCGTTTGACAATATGGATACCCTGATAGATGCGGTGGATGTGGTGGACATTGTTACGCCAACTTTGTCACATTTTGATTGTGCCTTTAAGGCCATGCGTAAGTTTAAGCATGTTTTTATTGAAAAGCCTTTAGTCACAACCCCGGAAGAAGCCCGGCAACTGATTGACCTCGCGGCTGAAGCCGGAGTAAAAGTTCAGGTAGGCCATGTAGAACGCTTTAACCCTGCTTTTATGGCTGCGCAGCCTTTCATTGGTCAGCCTATGTTTATTGAAACCCATCGCCTGGCCCAGTTTAACCCCCGTGGAACAGATGTGCCGGTTATTCTTGATTTGATGATTCACGATCTGGATATTGTGCTGAGTCTGGTGGATGCCGACATCCGGAAAGTAAGCGCCAGTGGGGTAGCTGTGGTCAGTGATACGCCAGATATTGCCAATGCGCGGGTGGAATTCGACAATGGCTGCGTGGCAAATCTTACTGCCAGCAGAATCTCGATGAAGAATATGCGCAAATCAAGGTTTTTCCAGCGCGATGCTTATATTTCAGTGGACTTCCTGAAAAAAACCACCGAGATTATTCGTATGCAAAGCGTTGATCCTGAAAATGCTGATCCCCTGGCTATGATATTGGACCTGGGAAAAGGAAAGCAACCCAAACAGATTATGTTCGACAAGCCCAAAATTGAATCTATAAATGCCATACTGACGGAGCTTGAACAGTTTGCCATCGCCATAGAAACCAATACTACACCCATTGTAACCATACAGGATGGTTATGCAGCTCTCGATCTGGCTTATCGCATTATGCGAAAAATGAATGATTCAATCAATCAGGTTGAGTAGGTATATTGGTGTTAGTAATTTTTTTAATACTTTTTAACAAATCAGACAATAATAGATTGTCTTGCTCGTTCAATAGGACATGGTAATAACTACAAAAAAGCGGGCGGTATGCTGAGATTTATACGTATAGTTTTATTTGTATTGTTACCAGTGTCTCTAGTCGCTTTTTTTGGTTGTAAAAAAGGGGATGATTCCGCTTTAATTCCTTCCTATCTTTCTGTTGATAAATTTACGCTTAATGTTGATCCCGGCCAGGGAACCTCGGCTGAGCAGATTACCGACGTTTGGGTATATGCCAATCAACAGTTTATCGGAGCCTTTGAAGTGCCGGTAAAAGTACCTTTGCTTCTTGAAGGTGAAACCGATATCAGACTGATGGCAGGCATCAAACTAAATGGAATTTCATCCACGCGTGCCTATTATCCCTTTTTCAATCCCATTTTGCAAAAAGTCAATCTTGTCCGCGATAGTGTTTATGCGTTCGGGCAGGTGTCCATTCAGTATAGAAACAATTTGAAATTTGCATGGATGGAGGACTTTGAAGGTGCTGTCCTTACTTTTGATACTACTTCAAAAAGCACCGTTGCCCTCGAACGTACTTCTGATCCAGCATTATTATTTAACCATCCCGGCGAACTGAATGAATATTCGGGCTATGTATATTTGCCTACTGACTCTTCCATCTTCGAGGCCATGTCAACAGAAAAATATGAATTTCCGGAAACAGGTTCTGAAGTCTTTTTGGAAATGAATTACGCCACCGATAATGAATTTGTTGTAGGTGTTAAATACCTTGCTCTTGGCTTGATAGTACAAAGGCCTTTACTTTATTTGAAACCAAGCCCGGAATGGAATAAGATTTACGTAAATTTAACTGTACCCAAATACGATACACCGTCAGCTACAGATTTTCAGATTTTTATTGGTGCCAAAACCGATCAGGGTGATGCAGATGGTTATCTGTTGATAGACAATATAAAACTTATTCATATCAATCGTTCAAAATGAACAGACGACTACAGGTTATTAAGTACGTTATTGGCGATTTTGTTTCTGCCGTGCTGGCCTGGGGGCTCTTTTTTGTTTTCAGGAAGTATTCCGCAGATCCGGCAGTATTTGAATATCCTGAGGTGATATATAAGGATGCCAACCTCATTTACGGGTTGATATTTATTCCCATTTTCTGGCTGTGTCTTTATATTATTATGGGCACCTATCGCCGCATTTATCGCAAGTCCAGGCTGCGCGAATTGGGGCAAACCCTGTTGGTTACTTTTATCGGAGTTATCATAATATTTTTTGCACTCATTCTCGACGATACAATTGTCACCTATCGGAATTACTATGAGTCACTGTTAGTGCTTTTCTTACTGCAGTTTACGCCTACCTATTTGTTTCGTTTTATTCTGACTTCCATCACTGCGTATCGTATTCATCATAAATTGATTGGATTTAATACCATCATTGTCGGGAGTAATGGCAATGCCCTTCAAATATACAAGGACATAGAGAATCAGGAAAAATCAAGTGGGAATCATTTTGTGGGCTTTGTAAATGCAGCCCCTTATAAGAACTACAAGCTGGAAGAGTTTCTGCCTCACCTGGGGCAGATTCGCGAATTGAAACAGATTATAAAAGACAACAATGTGGAAGAAGTAATCGTTGCTACGGAACGCTCGGAAGTGAAAACCATCGAGCAGATCATCACAGAGGTAGAAGATACCAACGTGGTGATTAAGGTTATTCCCGATATGCAGGATTATCTGCTGGGAACCATAAGGTCAACCTCAATTTTTCATGCGCCCTTGCTTCAGATCTCGCCCGATCTGATGCCAGCCTGGCAGCAATCGTTAAAACGAATGATGGACATTACGGTCTCGGTAATCGCTATGATTATCCTTTTCCCGGTTTATCTGGCAGTAGCCATCGCAGTTAAAGTAACATCCAGAGGCCCCATTCTTTATTCCCAGCCGCGGGTTGGGATACATGGTAAGCAGTTTAACATGATCAAGTTCAGGTCGATGTATGTGGATGCTGAAAAAGAAGGCATTCCTCAGCTTTCATCCCAACATGATCCGCGCATTACCCGGGTTGGAAGGTTCTTGCGTAAAGTGCGCCTCGATGAAATTCCACAGTTCTGGTCGGTGCTTATTGGAGATATGTCACTGGTAGGACCCCGGCCTGAGCGTCAGTATTTTATAGATCAGATCACCGCCAGGGCACCGCATTATAGACTGCTGCAAAAGGTTAAACCCGGTATCACCTCCTGGGGGCAGGTAAAATATGGCTATGCTGAAAACGTAGAAGAAATGGTGGAACGGCTGAAGTTCGATATCCTTTACATTGAAAATATGTCGCTGGCCATGGATTTTAAAATTTTAATCTATACCATGCTGATTGTAGCTCAGGGGAGAGGTAAATAAAT
>JAVEQP010000025.1:11919-40036 GCA_034007585.1 Lentimicrobium sp.
TTAATATTGGGCCGTCAACAAATGGTCTCCCAAATAATTGAGGCAGATATCTATTAAAGATTAGGATAGCAGGGTAGCATAGAGCCATTGATAAAATGCTAACGAACAGGCTGTTAGATAAAATATACCCGGGGTGGTCAATGAAAGTCCATTTGGCTATGAAACCGTTTAAGAAGTGATAAAATATTCCATTTAGACCCAATAATATCAGCGTGTTTGATCCAATAAACCGGATTAATTTATTGGAAGGTAAAGCCATTACTACACTGATGATCAATATTGATCCGAGTAATGAATGAACCACAAATGGTATAAAGTCTCCATGTTGTGATACTGACATAATTAAAACCTGCTCATTTTTGAGATACATTTGAGAAAGAAAGAGTAAAATAGTAACTATGGGTATGACCAGATAAAACAGCCGATCCTTTTTTGATGATAAAGCGCTTATTACCGGAAAGATACCATTGCCTATCAGTAGAAATCCCATCGCGATTATACTTTCGTGGAAGTACCAAAAATTCATTCCTATTTCTGAGTAGGTGGAAAAGAAATGAATATTTTCTATTATCAGAAATCCGGCTGTTAAAAAGAGAAAACCCAGTACTAAATTCAGGTATTTGAATTTAGAAGGTAACCCCATAAGCACCAGAACAACTTCCGCTGTAAACAAACATATCAGAAACCAGGTGATAAAATCGAGTTGGGGAGTACCACTAAGGTAAAAGAGCCCTCTTTTTACCACTTCACTAAATAAAAAGTCCCCGAATCTGTATTTATTAAACAATAGCCATAATGGAAAAAATAGGAGACCAAAGGCGAAAACCGGTATGATAAGCTGAAGAAATAACTTTTTAATTTGCCTGAGTTTATCCTGATGCTTTCTGGCAAAAAATCCTGATAGAATAAAAAAAAGAGGCATGGTGAATGAATAGATGAATTTCAATTGCATCATGGCTATTCCGGTTTCCCCTTCAATTTGAGAAACCTTTTCGATATAATGCCCGTAAAAAACCAGAAACATTCCAATCGCTTTTGCAGTGTCAACCCATTCTATCCTTTGTTTCATAATCGGCTTCATATAGATTAAGTTAATTGATAAATCATATCAGATGTAATGTATGAATTATTAGAGTTCTTATCTTATGATATTACAAATATAGAAAGAAAAGGCAATACAATCATGCAATGTTATTGGTAATTTCACTATTGTGGGAGGTTGTGATAAAAAATCATTCACCATCCCCTTACCAGTAGTACACCTAAAAATGTAGCCAATACAGCCAGTAAAAAGCCAATCCGTCCCATTAGGCGGGAGATGTTTCTTAATTTTTGAGTAGAAGAATGTTCAGGGTTCAATTTCCAGGCTTTGATGGCAAGGTTTCCCAGGTAATAATCGTGAAAGATACTAATGAACACAATACCGATGAAGACGAGGAGCTTTAAGCCGGCTACTTTGCCGAAAAATGAGCCGGTAAAATAGGTCCAGGTCCATTGAACGCCCCGTATTTCAAGCTGATAAATACCGGTAATGAGCAATAAAGCGAGCACGACCGAGCCGGCCGGCCTGAATTTAAGTGAGACATTTGCAATGAGGTCTATTTTTTCCGGGTGGTTTTTAATGCCCGGAATAAAAGCAAGGATCAAAAAAATCATTCCGCCTAACCATATGCAGGCTGAAATGATGTGAATAAAAGTTGAGATAACATAAAGATGGTGGCTCATTCTTATTTTTCGGTTTAATATAAGGGGTCTGAACTGCCGAAGAGGCTATGTAACATTAGGGTATTAACTATAATTTTATGAAAATGTTTAGAATTGGCTATTTGTTTGTAGGAATACCAAAGATGATTTTACGCCTTATAAGACCTGTACATAAAGAGTATGATTAACGGGCCAGTTCTTTAATCCTCTTCATCACATTTTCTACCATGGCATCGCAGTAAATTAGGTTAAATTCGAAAATCTCTTCTGCTGAATAAGACTTTTCTACTTCCTCTCTTAACATGGCTTTCGCCCGGTTTAGTCTTACTTTCACGTTTGCCTCGCTGATGTTTAGTGTATCTGCTGTTTCTTTAACGCTTAGTCCGTTTACCTCACGCAGCGTAAACACCATGCGGTAATTGACAGGGATACGTAGTAACGCATTTTCAATTATAGAATTTAATTCTTCATTCATAACTGTTTTGTTGGGGTCCCAACGTTGACCGTTGAAAAAGGTCGGAATTGACTTTTCACTTATTATGGAACTGATTATATGCTTGAAACCCCATTTCTGTCGTTTCCGGTAGCAATTGTTAAGCATAATTTTAACAATCCAGGTTTTGAAAGTCGAACGGCCCTCAAAACCTGAAAGGTTAGTATAAGCATCCACATAGGTATCCTGCATTAAATCCTGGGTGTCGTCGTGACTATAATTCTGCGATCGGCCTATCCTGTACAAATAGGGATTGTATCTTCGGATCAACAGTTCGTAGAGTTTTGTTTCACCGGCCAATATCTGTTTTATCAACTCTTCATCGGAATACTGCATAGCTTAGGTTCTGTTCTTTTTTTTATTGGCCTGGTCACAAGCAGAAAATCCTGTATTTAGTTTACCTTGAGTTCACCTTTCATGGTAATATGGATGCTGCAGTAATAAGCATCGCTTTTTGTTACAACTTTCTCCCAGCTATCTCCGGCATTCAGTAACGGCGATGCCCAGGTTTTGTCCTTTTCAGTAACATCGTGGGCTACGATGTCACGGTTTATCCAAAACACGGTATCTCCCTGGTGCACGCTGAGCTCAGCAGGTTGAAATTTCATATCTTTTATTTCAACTACATGTTTTTGAGGTGTATAGTCGGGTCGTTTGCTTTGACCGCACGCCATCAACATCAGCAGCAGCGAAAAGAAGATGCCGGTTTTTATGAAGAGAAAAGCTCGCATCTCTATTTGAGTTGCTTTTGAATCATTTCTGCATGTTGCAGGTGTGTTTCAAAAATGGGCACTGCTTTTTGGAGCAAAGCTTTTAATTCCTCATTTTGAGATTGAGGGATGAGTACTGTTTTAACAGCACCAATCACTGCTCTGTGGTACTCTACTTCATTATCAACATAAGCTTTATCAAATGCTTTGCCTGATTTTGAATTGAGCATTTCCATCGTTTTTTTTGCGTTGGAAACATACTCTTTACTTACCGGATTGTCTTTAGGAGTTACTTTTAACTTTGTAACCAGTTCTACTGCCATATCAATAACGGCCTGATGGTCATTAATCATTGTTTTGGCAAATTCCGCTACTTTAGGATCGCTGGCTTTTTGCATGGCTATTTTAGCGAAATCAATATCATTTTGATTGGCTACCACAGCTATAGAAGCTATCTCTGCATCCGAAAGCGTAGGGGTTTGCTGCCCAAACGCGAAGGATGAGAGCGTAAAGGTGTATAATATTGCACCCGTGATCAGCATTGTCATTTTTAAGTTTTTCATTTTAGTTGGTTTTAAAGGTTAACAAACAATAGAGTTGAGCAATGTTGAAAAGGTTACAATTTATTTTCCGAAATGGCAGGTTCTAAGATCTGCCCGCAAGTGTCGGCCAGCATTCTCACTTCAGTGGAAAGCCTTGAGCAAGCCATGAACAGGATGTGAAAATTAGATTTTAAACTGCTTGTGCAATCAGTTTGTCATCCTTTTTTTTGCTTCTATGCACCAAAGCAGTTCATCGATGAAAATGGTTGCCCGTTTATCCACTGCTTCTTTGTTGGCAGGATTTCCATTTTCATCGAATGCGTCTATCACATTGGGTACCGGGAACATGGCCGAAACCGTCCATGCCCTTATTTTCCACAAGGAAAATTGCAGAGAAGTGATGACCTGTGTGCCTCCGAAAATCCCATCCGAAACGGTGGATATAGCAACGGGCTTACGCTGCCATTCGGCGTACAACAGGTCTATCACATTCTTTAAGCTCGCAGGATAGCCTCCATTGTATTCGGGAGTAACGATAATCACACCGTCAGCCGCTTTTACCTTTTCCGAGAAATCGAGTACCTTCTCTGAAGGCGATTTTTGAAAACGCAGGCGCTCCTCGAACAACGGAAAATTGTATTCGTTTAAATCGAGGATATGCGCCGTGGCAAGCTCATTTGCCTCCAAAAAGTTCTTAAAATATAAAGCAACTTTGTGGCTGTTCCGTCCGGCTCTAACGCTTGCGGAAATGATTTCAATATGTGGCATTAACCGTATTTAAAGTGATTTATCTAATTAATTGTGCGGTGGCTGAGATTTTAGCCGTGCCTCCTGCATACAGGCGCGAAACCGGGCATTTTTCCTTGGTGGTTGCAGCCAGTTTTTGAAGTTTGCCATCGTCCAAACCCTGGCATTTGACTTTACACTCCAGTTTTATTTCGGTGATATGCGGACCGGAGTCATCCTGGCCAATGGTTACGGCTGCTTTGGTATCAATGCTTTCCGGATTCAATCCTTCCTCAGTAAGCAGCAGGGACAAATACATGGAATAACATCCGGCATGAGCTGCGCCTATGAGCTCTTCAGGATTGGTGCCTCCGCTGTTTTCAAAACGTGAAGCAAAGGTGTAAGTACCTTCGAAACCGGTAAATTTCATGGTGCCTTTACCTTCTTTTATGGTTCCTTTCCATTGTGCATGGGCGTTTGATGTTGACATAATAATTAGTTTTTTAATGAATGAATAGATGAATTTTTGTTCTTAAAATACTAACAATGGGGCAATCATAAAGTTTGGGAAGGGGTTAAAGGATGATGGTTTTGTGTGAGTGAGGGCGCGAATTTGTGTGAGTCAGGGCGCAACTTTGAGTCGCACCCTCACTTACTTACAAAACTGTGTAAATTTGTTTTTGTGAATTAACAAGGTTTGCAAGCCAAAAATCAATACCGTTAATCTTTTGTCTCATTAGTTATTTGAATATACCTTACTATCCTTCAAAATTATAGCACCCTCTTCCACACCAAGGTGATGTGCGATGATTCTGCATTTCGCTTTTAAAAGGAAGAAAACCTGCCGCTTGCACCCGGATAATCCTTCGAAGTTTCCCTGCCCTTTGCTAATGATAAGATCGGCAGTATTAAAAAGTTCAAGAAATTCGGGCGAGCTTTGGTCAAGAATAACTCCCGGCGATTTGCATCCTGAATCAACTATTTCTGCAACCTGGTCAATGCCTGATGCAACAGCATCTTCCCAGGTTACATCGTTGATGATGGGAATGGCGCGTACCGCGTACTTAACCGGCTTTTTTAACTCTTTGATTAATATTTTGTCGAAAACGGATTCCCCAACATTATCGCCAATATAGAGCACGTTCTTGCTTTGGTCCAATTGCTTTTTGAAAGCCGGATAGTCAAAAATGCCAAAATCCTGGCTCAGTATGGTTTTTACATCGGTTACAATGTCAAATGCCTTATTTACGCCCAAATCAATGATATTTCCGGCAATGGCTATTTTTATAGCCGTAAGAAGCTTGTCGTCAGCATTGGCCACAATTTGCTCCAATTCAGGGTAGATAGCTTTCGTCTCTTTGATGTGTTGCTGCTTGATCTCTTTATATGGGTCCTTCACTCCTGTAATTTCACTTACAATCTGATAAACCTTCGCACCTGTTGCCGCAGGGATCGTTTCCATTGAGATGGTTTTTATCAATTCTCCCGTTTTATCCAGAATTTGTTTCAGCTTTTCTTCATCCGTAGTAGCCATTCGCCCTGCGCGCAATGCCTGTTGCATCACACAGGGAATACAATCAAGATAGGTCCTCATTATTTGTCGTTTCTTAATAAAAAAGCTTTATAGTTAATCCAATATTTTCTCAAAACAGGAATTGCTAAATTTCTTGTATCTAAAAGCTGTCCTATGTAGTTATCCCAATTTTGAAACATCGATTTTAAAAAGTTTTGCCGCATTTTTCCAAAGAATAAGTTCTTTTTTATCTTCAGGCAGGTCCAGTTGTTTCATAAAGTTAAGATATGATTTCATGGTAGAAATAGGCCAATCAGTGCCATATAGCAGATATTCAGGCTCGCCGGCATAAAGAATCATCTCTTCCAGTTGACTTTTCATATATTTTTCAAACTGCTCGGTAAAATCACCCAACACCAATCCCGAAAAATCGGTATAAACATGTTTGTTTTTGTAAACGACCTCCATACAATCCTTTATCCAGGGATTTCCCACATGGCAGATTACAATTTTCAGCTCCGGGTTATCCACCGCTACTTCATCAATATGAATGGGATGCGAAAAGCGTATCCTTCCTTTGGGTGAGTATGTATCGCCGGAATGGAACATTACCGGCACATCGTATTCCACAGCCAGATCGTAAACCACCTGAAGCCGGTTGTCATATGGATAGAAGGGTTCATATCCCGGATAAAGCTTCAGCCCCTTAATGAGGCCATCTTCAAGATAATCACTCAGTTCACGCAAATCTCTTTCCTTGTAATTCAGGAAGCTTATCCCTGCAATTACCCCGAGATTGTTCCGGTCGCGGACGGCCTCCACCACCTTCTTAATGCCCGGTCTGTGCTCATTCACCATATAAGAGGTGAGTATAAGCGAATAATCCACTTTATTTTCGGCCATGGTTTCTGTAAGTTCATCCAAACAACCTTCAAGTGATATTACCCTGTCTTCGTGGTAGTTATTGATATGTGTATGTGCGTCAATGATCATTTTATTGATGATTTTAGGAATATTAAATTTGGTTTGGCGAGTGTCAGGTCTTCGTTCAATTCAGGTACTGGCAAACGCCAGCCTGGTTTTGCAAGCAATATACAAAAAAAATCAACCCGATTAATTGTTATAACAACTGAAATACTGTGATGTTGGAGGAAATGGAATTAAGTGCCGGGTAGAACAATTACTTCAGCAGTGTCACGTACCCGAATTAAATCACTTGCCTGTGGCTGTTAATTCACCAAAGACAGGAAGTTGCCTTGCAGTTAGCCAGGTTATAGTTAAACATGTTTGAAGTGCAAACCGGCAGGCAGAGACAATACCTATATTTATATCCCCTTTTTCTTTCGCTCCCAAAAAAAGAAAATTTTGCCGGGTAAAATAACATTCAGTAACTTCTTTCCCAATAAACCCAATGTTACCGCACAGGCCAGACAACTTAGAATAAGCAAAATAACGGCGATGGAATTTTTGGGAGTTAATCCATTTTTAATTACGATGAAAGAAGCAATTCCAGCTAAAATGGTAATCATTGCACTTAAAAAAAGCTTTTTGATTATTAGCGGTGTCTTAAAGGTCTTGAAGCGGGTATAACCATCAATCATTCCCGAGGCCAGGGCAAGTAACATGGTTAAAGGTAGGGTAATGATCATCACTTTATTTACAATGGTTAGTTCTTCAGCATAAAAGCCCGGAAACAGGGCGTTGAACAAAAATAATAAAGGAATGGCGCCCACAAAGGCTTGTGAAAAGTGAATGGCAATAGGGTGGAGGTCAAGGTTTAATATCGTTAACCTGTTTTTCGATACTTTTTCCCGGTAGGGTTCAAATACTTTTCGGGGCATGCCGCATGCGGGACAAACATCCCCAAGTTTGTCCGCTTCCATTACATAGCCACAAGGGCGACATCTTACCAGTTCAGCCATAACGTTAAATTAGATTTCGAGATTAATTAAGAAGAATTTTGCACGTGGATTATTTCAGTTTTACAAAATAACTATGTAAATCTGCGTTGTCAGCTATTTTTAACCATCCCATTATCTGTCAATAAATAGCGTCGTTAAAGGTAAGAAAATTATTTTTCATCAGTGTATGCACTTAGATATATTTAGATGTCCAAATAAAGAAGATGACACAAAAAAAAGTCATTCATGCGATACCGCTTTTTATACAATACCAAAGTTAATGGATGAAAAAAAAGGTCAGACCTGAAATCGACCTGACCCATGATTGGAAATAATTTCAAATTGGAAAAACATCAGAACCGGGTAACCGCAGCCAGACCATTAAATTTGTCCAATGCTCCCTGGGATAAGAAAACTACATCTCCGCCAAAATTCATGTTTAGCTCGATCATTTCATCAAAAATATCATCCACAAAGGATTCTTTATTCCAATCCTGGGGAGAAGCCATTGTTAAAACATTATCTTCTACAATGGCAGGCTGAAATATTCCCTGTTCAATAAATAAAGTCTGCACTCGTCCATCTTTAATGGCTTTCCAGATGTCATTCTGGTCGGTTAAAAAGTTACCGGCACCAACGGCCTTTTCCAGCTCTGATTTGCGTTCATTATTTTTATGAATGATAGCTTCCTTCACTATTTTCCAGGCATCTGATACTATGGCCTGGGCTTTTTCGTCCAGACGGTTTTTATTCAGATAAGTCTTATAAATACTGCCTTTCTGATCAGCAACTTTCAGGTACTCGTAATAGTTCCCCTCTTCACTGCAAATGAGAACAGGCAATGGATTTGATTTTCTGATGATGTTGACCTGTTTGTCCACCCTGTTGAAAAACTCAACGAGAAGGTTTCTTTGACGGGTAGCATTTGACAATTCCACTCTATTTGTGCTGTAAAACTGAGTGTTTTCTATGGGGAAAACAGTGTCATTCTCGGAAATCACTTTATCGCTAAAGGCCTCTATTAGCCTTACCTTTTGTTGGCTTAACACTAAAACAAAGTATGGCTCTTCCAGATGCATTGTCCGAACCAGATCGCGCGTAGCAAAAGTTTCCCCGATTACTACCCGGTTCTCAACCGAAATGGGCAAGCGGACGAACGCTGATTTATCCTCATTAACAAAGAATAGCAGGCTCTCCAGGTTCTGGCGGTGGTCTATGGTCTCTTCCAGTTGATTTAGCCGTTCAACCATTGCTTTGCCTCTCTTTATATCTTTACCTTTAAGTAGTCGTTCTTCTGCTTCTTTAATCAGGTTTTTTAAAGTTAATTTATCCTTTTGATTGTCGGGACTGGTTCTATGCGTATTGAGAATAATGCTTACGCAATTTTCAGAAACAATGGCTCTAAATTCTTTAAGTTTAGTCTTCATGATCTTCACTTATTTTTATTAATAATTGTTTTTCTTTGAAGCAAAAGCATGGTTTATACGTGCCTCTGTGTTAGATAAAATCTGTGCTAAAGATACGTATATTTCTTCGAATTCAATCTATTCGTAAACATATATGAAAAAGATATATATTAACATATAAGTTTTACTATACATGAAATTAGCGCATTATTTTGTTTTATCTTTGTAGGCGAAAAAAACAAATAAAATGTCAGAAATAACAAAGATTCAGGCTATTGAAGCTTTTGATAAAATCAATGAAGGCGCTTCATTTATTGAAATTACCGATGAATACGGTCAATCGCTGGTGGCTTATGATGTAAAGGAGCCCAACCGTGTAACTTTGCTGCAGTTGCTCGAAAAATTGCAGTGGATGGATAAAACACCCCACTATATTATAGGTGGTTATAACGATGAGGATGGATTTAAAGCAGCCAACTTATTGTTTCATCAAGGGTTTGAGCATGTTGCCTATATAGGTGGTGGCATTCAGTCCTGGTTTCTCGAAGGTCTGCCCGTTCAGTATGTGGAAAATAGTGGCTGGTGTAGTGATGGTGGCTGTGGATCAGGAAGTTGTGGATCCGGGGGTTGCGATACCAGCATGACCGAAGAAGAAGATTTATCCGGTGGTTGCGGTGGCGGCTGTTCCTGTGGACATTAAGCTTCAGCGTTTACCCATCTTACTTGGTAGTATCCATCTGCCGCATCCATAATGCGCGAATAAATAATAAAAAATCAGGCCGGTTTTTGCAAGATCGGCCTGATTTTATTTATGAGTAATCCTTCATTTAATTAATGGAAGGAAGGAAGCTGTGATTTTTTGAGTAATCCAGCATTTGTCCGGCATAGTCGTCAGGATATTCCACTCTAACCGAGGTAATCTTACCATTTTCAGTAACCGGCACAAATACCGGATTGATAAATCCTCCGTAAGGAGCAATGTTCAGTTTTGTAAATCGGGCCAACACTTCCTGATGCAGTTCCGGATTCACCTTCACCCCATATTTCTCAACCAGATCACGTCCGGCTTCATAATCGCCTTCAGATTTAATCCGCTGAATTTCAGCCAGCAATTTTCCAAACAGTTGCCTGAGTGCCTTATAATCGTTAATCTTAACATAAGATTTTCCATCGCGGCTGAATTTCTCAATCACATGGTCAGCTTTCCCCTGTTCATAAGCCCAGGAGGCTATCAGTTGCCGGTTGCGCATGTGAGCCTGCTCAATGTTTTTGCCTGGTTCAATGCGGGTAAGCTGGGTAATGAGGCCGTTGCGGATATAGCTGTTGTATTCAGCCATATAAACCTCTTCTTTATCAAAAAGACCCAATGCTATCATTTTAGGATCACCCATATAATACAGTGCAAAAAGATCGGCCCTGGCCTCTTCCAGCGGAGAACCATAATTTTTCAGTTCATCTCCACGGGTTCCCGGAAGCAATTGCCCTGAACCGTGTCCCAGGCATTCATGCAGGTCCGTGTGCAGATTACTTGCCAGACTGCCATATTTCTGCGCAAGGCCGATTTCCTGCTCATCGGCAGTAAACTCCTCGAGCATTCCATTGCCCAATGAAGCCTGATCATAAGCATAGGTTATATTTTCAATGGTGACCGATTTGGAGCCATGCTCTTTCCTGATCCAGTCGGCATTGGGGAGGTTTATGCCGATAGGTGTACTTGGGTAGCAGTCGCCTCCCAGTTGGGCTGCGGTAATTACCTTTGCAGATACGCCTTTAACTTCTGCTTTTTTAAATTTGGGGTCAACTGGAGAATTGTCTTCGAACCACTGTGCATTTTCACTTATGATAGTGGCACGTTTGGTGGCAGCATGGTCTTTAAAATTGACCAGACTTTCCCAGGTGGCTTTTAGTCCAAGGGGGTCACCATAAACTTCAATAAATCCATTTACGAAATCAACATCCGATTGCATATCGCCTACCCACAATACATTATACTCGTCCCAGGTTTTTAGGTCGCCGGTTTTGTAATAGTCAATCAGCGCGTTGATGGTGCGTTGCTGAAGATCATTTTCGGCTACCCCGGCAGCTTTTTCAAGCCAGAAAACAATCTTTTCAATGGCTGATGAATACAGGCCGCCTATTTTATAGATTTCTTCAGTAATTTCTTCATTACGTTTAACCAGTTTGCTGTTAAGCCCGTATGAAACCAGGGTGTCGCCGCCGAGCTTTATGTCTTCGGCCTTTTTAGCTTTATAGTAGTTTTCAGCCTCTTTTTCGGTGACCCCATCATAAAAATTGCAGGCCGAACTCAGCAGCAGGTCTTCACCGGCCGACTGGCTCACTGCTTTTGAGGCAATGTCATGGCTAAAAATAATGGGAATAATTTCTTCGGTAAACGCTTCTAAAGTTTGTCCATCCTTCAATGGGAAGGCATTTGAATTTGTTTCTGCAATCAATGATCTGAAGTATGTTTCACTAACCTCAGGATAAAATTTATCCTTTGAATAATGATGGTGAATGCCATTGCTAAACCATACACGTTTGAGATAAACGGTGAATTTATCAAACTCCGGCGTATCGCGCGCCCCGGAATAATTCTCGAATATGTTTTCCAGCGTGCGTCTGATGGTCAGATTGTATTTATAGTTCTGATCAAAAAGAATGTCACGTCCCGCTACAGCGGCTTCACTGAGGTAATAAACCAGTTCCTTTTGTTTCAGGCTGAGCGACTCGAAGTCAGGCACCTGATAGCGCATGATGCGTAAATCAGCAAACTGCTCAACCAGAAATTTGAAATTATCATTGGAAGCCGTTTGCTTCTCTTGATTTGAAGTACATGAAGTGATCATGAGTGAAAGGCAAAAAATGATTAAAATGTGTTTTTTCATCCTCTTGGGTTTTAATGAAGCCGGAATGAAATTAACAGGGTGTTTCTGCAGTCAATGTGTTCAGAAATAGTCCTGTTGGTTTTCATTACAACAGCAGTATTTAGAAATGGTTAATCGTTGAACGAATAATTAATGAGTTTATCCTTGTGCAAAACAGGTACTGAATTGCTTGAGGAGTGATTGAGTGTGTATTCCAGGTCAGGATCGATGCCAAGCTTAAGCAGCCGATGGTAATGCTGTGAACTCTGAATGACCTCTGCCAGATTTTCCCTGCCCGATTGCCAGATTAACAGCGACAGCCGGGCAGAATCACAGTCCATTTTAAATGAGGACTCATGCATCATTGTTTCTACAAAAGCACCGGCGCATAAAGTGTCTTCTATGCTGATTAGATTTTTCCATCCGCTACACAACAACACTACCGGCAAAGACTGGGATAAAATCCAGTTTTTGGCAGCTTTCAGGTTTGTAAAAGCAAGAATGCCGGCTGTTCCGGCCGTTTGAGCCAGCAACAAGGCCTTGGTACCATTGGTGGTAGAATAGGCCAGGGTTTTACCGGCAATGACCGGCACATTAAAATCACGTGCCCCATTCCCAAAGTCAGCAAACGGCAATTTTTCACCATCGCGTTCGGCAGCTACCAGTATTCCTTTCTGCTTAAGCGTTTCGGCCTGCAGTAATGAGTTGACAGGAATTACTTCACTCACCCCGTAATCAAAAGCTGCAATTACGGAAGTTGAAAACCTGAGCACATCAATAACCAGCGTGATGTGCCGTTGCCGGGTTTTTTTAAAGGGAAACAGCGCCGGCGACAAACAAACCTCCAGCGTTCGTTGGGTCATGATGGTTTATCCTTTGTAGAAGGGCAGTTTAACCACCTCGGCTTTCAGGTGTTTGTCACGGATGTTTATGTAAATGGACGTTCCCACTTTGGAGAAGGCTTTTTCAACATAACCCATACCAATGGCTTTTTTAAGAGAGGGTGCCTGGGTTCCTGAGGTAACTTCACCAATCACCTGACCTTCCTCATTCATAACTTCGTAATGCTGACGGGCGATTCCGCGGTCAATCATTTCAAAACCAACGAGTTTGTGCGATACCCCTTCTTGCTTTTGTTGCAGTAAGGCTGCCTTGTTGATAAAATCCTTATCGTCGGTAAACTTGGTTATCCAGCCCAATCCGGCTGCAATGGGAGAGGTAGTGTCATTTATGTCATTTCCATAAAGACAAAAGCCCATTTCAAGCCGAAGGGTGTCCCTTGCGCCGAGGCCTACTGGTTTGATTCCAAATTCTTCGCCTGCTTCAAAAACGGCTTTCCAGATGGTGGGAGCATCTTCATTGGCGAAATAAATTTCACATCCACCCGAGCCTGTATAGCCTGTTATAGAAAGTATTACATCTTTAACACCGGCAAAAGTCAGCTTTTTAAATGTATAGTACTCCATATCAGTGATGGGCTCGTCGGTAAGCTTTTGCATAGCTTTAAGCGCCAGTGGGCCTTGAACTGCCAGTTGTGATATCTCACCGGAAGCATTGTATAGCTCAGCGCCCATTTTGTTCTGACTGTTGATCCATGCCCAGTCTTTGTCAATGTTGGCAGCGTTTACAACGAGCAGATATGTTTCAGCGTCAACGCGATAAACCAGGAAATCATCCACGATTCCACCTTCGTTATTGGGGAAGCAGGAGTATTGAATCTTACCATCGGTAAGCTTTGATGCATCGTTTGAGGTTACCCATTGAAGCAGGTCGAGCGCTTTGGGGCCTTTAACCCAAAACTCGCCCATATGTGAAACATCAAATACTCCAACGGACCTGCGAACGGTTTCGTGTTCAACATTCAGTCCCTCATATTGTACCGGCATGTAGAACCCGGCAAAAGGAACCATTTTAGCTCCAAGGGCTTCATGTTCCCTGGTAAATGCAGTATGTTTCATGATAATAACGTTAAATGATTTTCACTGCAAACCTATGGTTATTTTCTCAATTTTAGCTGATATTGACCTAAAATTATTTTGTGTTCATTGATTTTTAATGAGATATCTATCTGATATTTTTTTTTTATATAAATATAAACTGTTTGATTTTTTATATCTTTGTAGCTTCAAAACCAATTCAACTCTCACTCCCCAGTATTCTCTAATTCTTTTATTTGGCTGACTGTGTACCCGGATGATTCCGGAGTGGGTTTAATCCAACATCCTTATTGTACTTTGCCTGCCAATAACTATTAAATATTTTTATGTACGACATTATCGAGCTAAGCGGCAAGGAGCTTAACGAATTAAAAGACATTGCCAAAGGGCTGAACATCCCCAAAATTGATGCTTATTCCAAGCAGGATTTGATTTATCAGATACTCGATCATCAGGCCCTTAATCCTTCAAAAGATATTCTTGAAAAGGAAAAGGCCAGTTCCCAGGACAATAAGTATAAGCGTCAACGTATTCCTGACAATCGCTTTAAGCAGAATCAGAAGACTCAAAAGCCAGATTCCCGTGCACCGATTGCTTCATCTAATCCTGAAGCTAAGGAAGAGAATGACACGGATGATAAAAAAAACAGCAGTACTGTAAAACCTGTTCCAGTTGAGGTAAAAGGCCTTGCTGATAAAAAGGATAAAGGCGTTGCTGACGTGAAGGAAGACAAAAAAGAGGCAGCTCCTGCTTCCGTTTCAAAACCGAAAGATGAGGAGGCTACTCCTGCTCCGCGTAAAAGAGGACGGCCACCCCGTGATACTAAGGCAAAAACTTATGATAAACCCGTTACTACATCTACCAAGGCAGACCAGATAGATGAGACGGCACTTGAATTAAGTAATCTGCCCATCACTGATGATGAGGTTGAGAAGGAAACAGTACCGGTAGCTCAGCCTGAACCAGAGATTAGCGAGGAAATCTCTACACCCATTCCTCTGGCTTTCCCGCCACCTCCTTCTCCAATTGATACTGACATGCCCAGGTCTTCAGGTGACCGTTACAGCCGTGATTTTAACCCACGTCAACAGCGATATCCTGAGCGTAGAAGAGAAGAGTACACCTGGGAATTTGAAGGTTTCGTTTCTTCGGATGGTGTGCTTGAGATTATGCCCGATGGCTATGGTTTCCTCCGGTCATCTGATTATCATTATCTTAACTCACCGGACGATGTGTATGTTTCACAATCACAAATTAAACTTTTTGGTTTAAAGACCGGTGATACAGTGCGTGGTACCATTCGGCCGCCCAAGGAAGGAGAAAAATATTTTCCGCTCATCAAGGTTGACCTGATCAACGGACGAACGCCTGATGAGGTGCGTGATCGCATACCTTTTGATTACCTCACTCCATTGTTCCCGGAGAAGAAATTTAAACTTACCGGTCATCCCGGCGCCAGTATGTCCACCCGCATTATTGACTTGTTTGCCCCCATTGGTAAAGGACAGCGTGGATTGATTGTTGCTCAGCCCAAGACCGGTAAAACGGTATTGCTTAAAGAAATTGCCAATGCCATTGCTGCCAATCATCCTGAGGCCTATCTAATTGTTTTGCTTATTGATGAGCGGCCTGAAGAAGTGACCGATATGGCCAGAAGTGTGCGTGCCGAGGTCATTGCATCTACATTTGATGAGCCTGCCGATCGCCATGTGAAAATTGCCAATATTGTGCTTGAAAAAGCCAAACGTATGACCGAGTGTGGCCATGATGTGGTGATTTTACTGGATTCCATTACCCGTCTGGCCCGTGCTTACAACACCGTTTCACCGGCATCAGGCAAGGTGTTGTCTGGTGGGGTAGAGGCCAACGCACTGCAAAAGCCCAAACGTTTCTTTGGTGCTGCCCGGCAGATTGAAAATGGAGGTTCGCTTACTATTATTGCTACCGCTCTTACCGAAACAGGTTCCAAGATGGACGAAGTTATTTTTGAAGAGTTTAAAGGCACCGGTAATATGGAACTTCAACTCGATCGCAAGTTGTCAAACAAGCGCATTTATCCTGCCATCGACATCGTAGCCTCAAGCACACGTCGCGAAGACCTGCTGCTTGACAAGGAAACCATGCAGCGCATCTGGGTATTGCGTAATCACCTGGCTGATATGAACCCGCTTGAAGCTATGGAATTCCTGAAAGACAAGATGAAATTTACCAATAGTAATGAGGAGTTTCTCGTTTCTATGAACGGATAACCCTTATTCATTCATTTTCTAAAAAGTCTGCCTTCTATGGGGCAGGCTTTTTTTTTAGTGTGCCGTGCATGGCCACTAACTTGACGGTGCAAGTCCGTTGTGGGGGTTTGTAGTTACCTGGCATTATCCGCCAGATGGTGGAAAGGGTGTCCATCGCGAGGGGGAAAAAGAAAGCACGTTTACGTATCCATGCCAAAAGGGAACAGTACGCACGGTGATACAAGAGGATAGGCAGGAAGTTAATCCTTACCTTCCTAATCGATTTGAATACTTCAGCTAAAACTGACTCTCATTTCGGGAATTTAACAGGAAACGCTAGTCATTGGTTGAAAATAATTTCACAACAAAAGAAAGTGAGATATTCCAAAGGCTGATATTTCTATGATCAGTTCGGATTCCGGTACTTGTATAAAAATCAAAGGCTGCCCTGGAATGTAAAAATTGATTGGTGATCCCAATCTGATACCAGGGAGTTACTTCGTAGCCAAAGCGGAGGTTTGCCCCGTAGGCAAAACCTATATCATTTGAAGTTTTAATTTCATAATAGGGAGGTCCGGTTAGAAAGTATTTGGGCTTGTATAACTGATAGGGTGTGGCTGAAAAGAATATACCGCCTGCCAATTGACCTTCGATCAAAAAAGACTTGCCTATTTTGGTTTGATAACCCGGGCCAGCCAAAATATGAACTACTTTAAACGGATCGCTTCGAATATAAACATCCAGAAGAAATGGATCTGCCTGCATTTTTTCATAACCCAACAAACCGACATCAATCGGATTTAACTGCATACCACCCTGAACAAACCCTGTCCATTTATCTTTTAAAACCATAGTGGTTTCAACAGATCCGGAGAAACCCGGAAGAGCAAAACTTCCTTTCTCAAGCCTGGTTCCAGAAAAATCCGACAAAGGCACACTTACGCCCGATTGTATGGCCAATTGAACCTGAAAGCGTTGCGAATGAAGCAACAAGTGGCTAAATAGCAACAGGAGTAAAAATAAAAAACGTTTCATAGGAAGGGCTTAAAAGTCAACTAAAGTAACTAAAGATTATTTAACGAAAACCATGTCAAGTAAAGGGGAAATCCTTTTTGCCCGGATAAATGGTAAGTCGCTCGCCGGGTATAGCATAACATCAATAAAAACAGCTACCTTTTGAAGATAGCTGTTTCTATGCTTTTAAAAATTCCTTAATTGTAGTAGGCCGATGTTGTGGCCTGACTCAGCTTGATGAAAATGAGCTGAATTAACTGCCTTAGCTTCTGGCTTTTGATTGAGTTGCCAGTGCTTCCAAAGAGTTTTTAAGAATAGCGCGGGTGTAACGGTAATTGTGTGTACCATTGCTATAGTCAGCTTCAACAAATTTTTGGTTTAAGATAATGCCAAGCTGATCCTGGGTGTAAGTTCCTGGTACTACCAGGCCGGTGTTGGGGTTAATCCAGCCCAAAGCTTTCAGTTGTTCTTCCAGTTGAGCATAAAGGCCCATAATTTCGGTGCGGTTTTCTTCGAATGCAGATTTTATGGCAGCCGCATCGGTATGACAGCCTGAAATAGTACAACCACTCAGTAATTTGGCTGGCGATCCATAGGACAAATAGGTAAGACCCATCTGGTGTCCGCCGGCAACGATACCCATAGGATTACCGTCCATGTGGCAGGTAACACAACCTTTGGTTACGGCGTTGGTGTGCGGCGAATTTGAGTAGGGCAATGAGCCGGGAATTTCATAGGCACCTTCACCCAACAGCATATTGGCCTGGGTTGCATGGTGAGGGCCAAAACGTGCATTGGCTGCAGTAAGGGTAACAGGTTCTCCACCCTGAACGGGGAAAGGTTTAACCGTACGTCCCTGATGACAATTTGCGCACAAGTTGGAAGTTCCATAGTCATACGTTGCTGCCGGGCCACCCATTATCATGGTAACAGGTGCTGTGGTGCGTAATGCAAAGTCAGCAGGAGTATAGGTTTCATGAATTTTATGACAGGTGCGGCAATTGATGGGAGCGGGTGAGGCAATGCCGGCAATGATTCCTGAATCTATCATCATGCGGAAGCCCTGACTGGTGTGGCACTGTGCACAACCTTCGGTGTTGTGGTCAAGATGTGCACCGCTGGCATGAACTGAATTGCCATATTGAAAATTCTTGGTGAGCAGATCATCAGAAAAATCGTGGCATTTTACGCAGGTAGCAGTGGCATCTTCACCATCAATGCCATCTTTGCCTGCCGGCCCTGCCGGCCCCTCTTTGGTGCAACTGCTGATTAAAGCACTGCTTGATACCAATAAGACTACGGAGGCAATACTAAAGAAAACGGATTTCATTTTCATGTTGTTTGGTTTTTTGTGTGAGTTTTTCTATTTTTAAGAAAGTTAAGTTTTGTGCGTGTCATTATTTTGTAGTGTAGTGCTGTTTTCTGTTTGTGTAGCAACACTGTCTTCCTCATCAATATCATGATATCCGGTTACAATACTTTTAAGATTGGATGTAACAGAATGTCCCACTGTAATAAAATACAGATGGATTATCAGAAAAATGGAGATGAAAAACCCCATGATTACATGCAGTAAACTGGTGAGCAGAATTCCACTGTAACCGAAGAAATTCAGTACAATGGTTTCGGGAAATAACAGTGCCCAGCCGGTGATGATTACCAGCGGAACAGCAACAAATTGAATGAGATTGTAGCTCAGCAACTGTATGGGGTTAAATTTTCTTTCCTCATTTACCGGGAAATAGGCCTTTTCTCCTCTGAAAATCCCAAACATATAATATTTAACCTGTTTTAAAAGGCGCTTGCTGTATCCTTTTAGTGGCATACGATAAAACTTCCCGGCCCAGTTGAAAATTATCGCCAAAAGAAAATAGAGAAAAAAGACAGTGATCAGAATGCCACTGATATTATGCATCTTCACCGCCAGATCGAAACGAATAAGCGGGTAGTTGGGATTAGAATATTGCATACTTAATCCTGAAAGTATAAGCATCACCATCAGAATGGCATTTATGGTGTGCCACAATCTAATCCAGACAGGATAAAGGTAAATTCTTTTATTTGGCATGTTTCTTATGTCTGTAGATGTAACGTAAAGTAGCGTGGATGGCAATGCCGATTACTACAAGGATAAATATCACTATGCTGATTATATTGAGGTAATAATTTCTATTTGCCCCAATAATGTAAGCTTCGTTAGTGATCATCCCATTATAAAATCCCAGTTCATTTCGGGTAGTCATCGCCTGATGTTTGTATAATGATCCCCATAAGATGGAATTGGTTGAATGACATTCAACACAATTTTTAACGGCATCTTCTGCCGGCAGCACCATGTGGGCCACCAATATACTGTCGTGCGTAGCAGCATGACAATCAATGCATCGAACCCGGCTAAAATGCAGGGGTTGGTTGGGAAGCCATTCGTGGCTTTTGATAAGATCGGTTTTTTCCCGGCCAATCAAACTGTTATAACTGTTGATATTCCCGTGGCAATCCAGACATACTGAATTGTTCTCCGCAATTCGGTTGCCAAGCTGCCCTGGCGTTTTATCTGTAAGCTTATAGGCATGTGGATTGTGACAATTCCAGCAGGAAAAATCATCCCCTTTTTCTGTTACATGCACACTCTTCAGATATTCCTGTTCAATGGTATCAAAGTGATACGAGGCATAGTCTTCATCGTCCCCATGACAATCAATGCAGAGGTATGAGGCTTCTGCTTTGGCACTCAAAGGATGAGGGAAGTCCTCGAAATCAGATGAATGGCAATCTGTACATTTGAATTCACCGTGGGTGGATTGCCGGAATTTAAGCAAATCAATCTGAAGCTCTTTGAACATCTTAAGTTTTGCATACTCTCCTGTTATGGTATCATTAATTTCATAGGTTTCATGCCCATGACAGGACAAGCAGTAAGTAGTTTCTTCGTTCAACGCTTCTGTTTCATTTTGTGAGGAAAGCGTGAAAAATGAAACCATTGAAAATGCAATGGTGGCAAGGATAAGTGCAGTTTTCTTTAGGCTCCTGAAAGTAAATCGTTTAGCCATATGCGTGCGTTGTGGGTGATGGTTAAAGCGGAAATTAATCATATAGAATGAAACCCGGCAAAAGCAATTTACCGGGCTTCATTTCCCATTTTATTTTTTCAAGGTACGAAGGTATCCTATAACTGCCCAGCGGTCGAGTTCATCGGGAATCTTCTTTTCAAAATTCGGCATTTCATCACGACCTATAATTGACATATAGTTGAGCTCGCCATCTGAAAGTGCCTGAAACTCTTTTGAGCTAAAATCACCACAACTGGTTTCAAGTTTGGCAGCTTTTGGCCCATCGCCCAGCCCTTTGGAACCGTGGCAGGATTTACAATGCTTGTTGTACAATTCTTTACCAACAGAGTTGATAGAAGCATCATTGGCCTTAAGCGGACTCTTCATGGCTTTATACTTGGCCGGAACATCCCAGGGGCCGCCCGGCTTTTGAATCATCGCCATATTGATGGTTAAAAATGCGATGGTGGCAACCATCATGGTTAATAATTTGAGTGATTTTTTCATGATTTTTAAATTGATTTAATGGTTAGTAAAATCAGAAACCCCACAATCGGGTAATGTTTAACCCGATGAGAATGTTTCCGTCAAAAAAGTCGTTTTTGTTGAAAACCATGTTTTCCTGAGGCAGAATATTTTGGGCTGAACCAATATACACATGAAAAGCATGGGTGCTTGTTGAAATTTCCCAGCCGATACAAATGTTTGGTTTGGCAATGCCCACTTCATCGTTAATCGCTTCGGTGTGTTCAGAAATGGACTGTATGCCCAGCGGAAAGTCACCCGAAAGGATAATGGAACTCTGAGGTGAAACTTTAATACGCCCGCCCACTGAAATGGCAAACCGGTCATGATCAACAGGATGTTCAGTAGCATTGTAGTGCGTGAACGAAGGAGCAATCTGCAGTGAAAACATATCGTTGAACCTACGCGAAATAATAATCTGGCTAAAATAGGACAGCCTGTTGTTAAAAGTATAATTTTTGCCATATTTTGATTCCGCGCTACCATCAATTCCAATTACTTCATAAAGCGAAACTGTAACTGGAACAGAATTGGACCTGGTTTGCTGCAAAATGTTGTATTTTACCTGAATATCCTGCATTTTGTTGAATTTCGTGGTGCCAATTCCCACCATCAGATTATTGAGAATGCTGTAATTCAGTCCCAATCGGATGTTGGAAGGTGCCCAGATACCATAAAGGTCGCTGATACCGTTGTCCATAGTTCCAAACCGATGTTGAATAATCATTTCAAGTGTTTTTTGCGCCTGAATAGTGGTGGTGGCATTGTCGAATAATAAGCCGCTTTCAAAAGCGGGTCGTGATGGACGGGCCACGGGTTTTTCTTCGGTAGCTTCTTCCTGTGACATTACCTGAAGTGAAAAGAGCAAGGATAATGCCAGAAAAGTAAAAGCTTTGATAAAAGTATTGTTTCTCATAGTGTTGCCTGTTGTTGATAAAAGAATCAATTGTTTAAAGCACCCTGTTCAATCCATGCCCTGATTAACTTTGTTTGTTCAGCCGTAGAATATTTTTTCATGCTTCCCGAAGCTATGCTCGTGTAAAGTAAACTGTTGGCCGGTTCGTTGGCGGTTACCATGTTATTACTGAATAAACTCTGGTAAGCACGCTCGGAAGTAAGCTCTGGAGGTATGGCACCTGCAGCATGACAGCCCGAAAAACCACAACTGGCATTAAAGATGGGTACGATATCGTTTTTAAAACTTACTTCGGTTGTAATGGGAGTATCATCGAATTCGATAAACTCGTATTCGCAACCGCTAAAGCTAATTCCAATAAGGATGAACCCCAGGGTAAAGGTGAAAAACCTTGATTTTCTTTTCATCTTGGTCATGTGTTATTTTTACACATCAAAGAAACTATTTATCTGCATACGGTAAAGGTAAAAAAAAATGATATATTTGTACAGTAAAAGTGATAAATGTTATGGCTGGCATTGATTTATATCAATGCACTGCTCCTGAACTTAAATAGCTCGTGGTTTCAGGTTTAAGTAGAGCTATCTGATTCATTAAAGATAGGAAAGTGTATGCTGAATGTAAATCTAAAAGGTTGTTCAAATTGCAGGGAACGATCCGATATATTCAAAACATTGCACCCTGACGAACTTGACCATGTTGATATGTGCAGGGTCAGAATGCATTACAATGTGGGCGAGATGATTTTTAAACAGGGATCACCCTGTTATGATTTCGTTTGTGTAACCTCAGGGTTGGTTAAACTGTATGTTGAAAGTGGAAATGACCGAAGGCTTATTATAGGTTTTGCCAAACCTGTGGATTATATTTTTGTGCCCGGTGCATACGTGGATAAGCGACATCATTTTAGTGCCATGGCCTGCGAAGAAACCACGGCTTGCCTGGTGGAAGCGGAGGTAATACAAAGTCTGGTAAAAACCAATCCTGAATTTAGTTACCAATCCATCAGTAAAATTAGTGCTCAGGCCATCAATCTTTTTGAGCAGCTAACCAACCTTACCCATAAACAGATGCCCGGGCGTATGGCTGATATGCTGATTAATCTTTCTAACAAGGTTTATGAATCAAATCCCTTTTTTACCCATTTAACCCGTCAGGATTTTGCTGATCTCTCAGGCATGACTAAAGAGAGTGCCATAAGGGTGTTGAAAGTGTTTAAGGATGACGGCTTAGTGAAAATTGATGGCGATTTAATCCATATTCTCGATATGCCTAGGCTGGAAAATGTCAGCAGAAATGGCTGAAGCTACTTCTCCGTCTGCTGGTTCTCCAATTCATCGCGATTGATGCAATTCACAAGAACTGTTCTTGCAATAATCGACAGTTGCATAAAGTAGGCGGAGGTACTGTTGCATAAGATGTATTTAGTCAGCTCGGGCAGCCACTTCATAAAATGATCGCGCATAAACGAACATTTAAATTTTTGAAGTTCCATTGCCGGAATGGATGTACCTGCTTTCAATAAGATGAGCAGGCGATCATTTAAATGGTGTATAAAATCCAGCTCATTGCACAGATGGTCAGGAGGATACTCAGGATATCCCAAAATAAATTCATGTGCTTCGTAAGCTTCCATAAGGTGTTTAAGCGTAACATCTTCCTGGTTAAAATAGGTAAGTGCCCGCAGGTTCGTAAAATCTTTTTTCTGTGCCGTGTCAAAAAGTCTCAGATATTCTACCCTGAGTAACTCAATCGTTTGCCCCTTGGCGGATTGAGCTAATTTATGCGATAGCTCAAGAAATTTGGGTTCAAGCTTTTTGGCCTCACGGATAAGGGCTTTGTAAGTTTCTGTCTGTCCATGATAATCTTCATCCGGGAAGTCGAATAGCCTGGCAAGAATACGGTAAGTATTTGCCTGAGAAGTAGTGGTTTCTATATCTAACATCGTATGAGTACGTTATTCTCTGGATGAGAATTAAGCAGGTGCAAATATATGGATATCGGTAGCTTTTATAGGGTCTGGGAAGCATACTTATATCTATAGGAAAGATGATAAATGGCAACTGGAATTTGATTTAAATCAATGTTGGACTTAGCTGTATTTCACAGATTTTAATAGCTGAACAGATTTACATTGCTGGTGCCCCCCGGATGTATGGTAAAGCTGTTTTCAATGGTGTACATAGAGCGCTCTGCATTTTTGGAACGATAAACTACCCGGTAATTGCCCGGCTGCAGCACCAGGGTTTCCTGCAATATATTTTCCCTGAGTTCATAAATCCATTCAAGGCGATTGTTGCGTTCCACGTAAAGACTGCCATACCCGTTTACACTTTTACGGATAACCACAATACCGGGCAGGGGTATGTCGATGGTTGTGGTCTGGCCTTGCCTGATTTGAACTCCACTCATGTAAATCCGTGGCAAAGTAAGTATTTCCAGATCATAGGTGCCGCACACATACTTTTTAATGTCGCCAAAATTCTGCACATTCAATGTTTCCTTTTTCCCACTTTCATTAATGATGGCATAAAGGTTTTTTACGATGCGGTCGTTTGGTCCGATTTTCAGGTCGAGGTAACCCTGAGGTGCACTTATTACAACGGTGAGGTGTCTGCCAGGCTCCAAAACAATGCTGTCAACGTATATGGGAGGAACAGTATTCACCACCAGATCATACGTCATCATTGGGTCTATAAGTAAGGTGTCGGGTAAACCCCTTTGATTTAAGGTATGCAGGAAGTTGTATTTCATTTTTTTTGAAGAGTGGTCATAAAAGGTGAGGTTTACATTTGTCTCGGTTGCATTATTCCGGCTGTCGAGTAGGTTTACCTGCATGGTGGTTTGATGAAGTGCCTGAGAAATGGCCGTGCTGAGTGCTTTTTGAAATGCAGTTTCGCTGGAAGCATCGAAGTAAGTGCCCACACAGTCAAATGCTTCTTTAAAATCGCGACCAATGCCAATAATAAAAGGTTTCATGGCAATGCCATGCTTTTGTAATTCCGCAGACGCTTGGCATGGATCGCCTCCACACTCTTCAATACCATCTGTAATGAGAATAATAATATTTCGACAATTTTCGCAGGGCGGGAAATCATAAACAGCCTGTTCCAGCGAATAAGCAATGGGAGTAGTACCCCGCGGGGTTAAACTCATAATCTTGTTTTTTATCCGTGATATATTGCCCGGGCTAAAGGGAACTTCCAGTTTGGTATCGTAACAATCGGGTGGGGGATAGGTTTTCTGATGGCCGTAAACCCTGAGGGCTATTTCGAGGTTTTTAAAGGTAGCCAGACTATCCAACAGACCTACCATCAGTTTTTTGGCAATATTCATTTTTACATCGCTCTGCCACCGGCCATACATGCTCTGTGAAGCATCAAAAACAAAAAGTATGCGGTTTAAAGGCTCTGCTTTCTCATTTTTGACTCCACCCTGTGCACATAACAATAAGGGCATCAGTAAGAAAAAAATAAAAATTACTTTGAGTTTTACTGCCATTTCAGTGCGATATGTAGTTTGATAAAAACACTGATCTTTAATTTAACCTGGTCAAACAAATAAACATTGGCGAAAGTATGTTTTTTTGTTGATAAAATCAGCCTTAATAAATAAAAAAGAGTTCCAATAATACACTTAAGTTTAACTTTGTCGTTTAATATTGCAATCTTACTACATAATCTATTGCTAAAATCCTATGGTACGTTTTCGTTTGCTATTCCGGCATTTTCTTCTGAACAGCCTGTTTTTCCTTTTCATATTTAATGTTTCTCAAGCACAAGAGTCGGCTTATCCACCACTTTCATGGCCCGATTCGGTTTTTAATACCCTTTCACCCGACGATAGAATTGCGCAACTGCTCATGGTAAGGGCTTACTCAAACCGTGACACTGCTTATGAAAACCGCCTGATGAAGCAGATACATGACTTAAACCTTGGCGGTGTTTGTTTCTTTCAGGGCGGCCCCGCCCGGCAGGCTATTTATACCAATAAACTGCAACAATCGGTGCGCACTCCGCTGTTCGTGGCTATTGATGCCGAATGGGGATTGTCTATGCGCCTCGACAGTGTAGGGCTTTTGCCCAAACAGATGACCATGGGTGCGGCGCGCAGTAATGCGCTGATTTATCAAATGGGCAGGGAGGTAGCCCTGCAATGTAAACGCATCGGTATTCACATCAATTTTGCACCGGTGGTTGATGTAAATAATAATCCGGCAAATCCTGTCATCAATGCACGGTCGTTTGGTGAACAACGTGAAAATGTTTCCGAAAAGGCCTATTGGTACATGAAAGGGATGCAGGATGAAGGCATAATTGCTGTTGCCAAGCATTTCCCCGGCCACGGAGATACAGATTTTGATTCACACCTCACCCTTCCTTTGATTAATAAATCTGCAGAAGTGCTCGATACCCTTGAGCTATATCCTTTTCAATATCTTATTGATCACGGGGTTAAAGGTATAATGGTGGCGCATTTGCGGGTACCTGCCCTGGATACTGCCACGAGGTCTATTACTTCCTTATCAAAGCCGGTAATTACGGATTTATTGCGTAATAAAATGGGCTTCAAGGGTATGGTGATTACCGATGGAATGGATATGAAGGGATTAACAGCCTTTGCTGACCCGGGAATGGTTGAAACCAATGCTTTACTTGCAGGAAACGATATTTTGTTGCTTCCGGTAGATGCACCCACAGCCCTTATCAACATCCGGACGGCCATTGACAGTGGCTTGATTGATCAGCAACTCATTGATGATAAATGTCGCCGGGTATTACAATGGAAATATGAAAGTGGACTGGCACATTACACACCCAGCAATACTATAAACCTGGATCAGGATTTGAATAGCCCGCAAACCAGGCTTACGGCAAGCCAATTAAATAGTCAGGCAATTACCTTGTTGAACGATCGACAAAATTTAGTTCCCATCAGACAACTGGATACTTTAAAGATTGCCAGTCTGGTATTTGGAGATAGCATGCTTTCGCCTTTTCAGCAGCGGTTGGATGATTATGCCCCTATAACGCACTTCAGTCTGAGGCAGGACCCAAGTGCTGCTGAATGCGACTCCATACTGCGGTTGCTTGAGCCTTTTAATTTGATAATTACAGGCTTCGTAAAAACAAGTGATCTGCCTTCTAAAAAATTTGGCATTTCCAAAGTTGCCGCCCAATTTGTAGATATTTTGAGTGGACTTAAAAATACAGTGTTGTGTCTTTTTACCAGTCCTTATAGTTTGGCGATGTTTAATCAGGCTGCGGCCAATGCTTCAATATTGATTTCCTATCAAGACAATACTCTGATGCAAGACCTTACCGCACAAGCTGTTTTCGGCGCCATTGGCATTGAAGGCAAATTGCCGGTTTCCGCCAATAGCAGCTATAAAGCAGGAAGTGGCCTTGACAGGTCTCCCATAGGCCGGCTTGCCTTTGATTTGCCCGAAAGTGAACGAATTGCTTCTGCCGACCTGACGATTATTGATAGTATTATGCATAAAGCGGTGCTCGACCAGGTGTTTCCCGGTGCACAGATAGTGGTGGCGCACAAAGGGAAAGTGATTTTCCGGCGGGCATTTGGTACCAAAACATACAGATCTTCTGAGCCTGTTAAAAATGATGATCTTTATGATCTTGCTTCACTTACCAAGATTCTCGGAACCACCTTAACGGCCATGAATCTTGCGCAGCAGGGAGTAATTGATCCGGATGAACCTTTGAGTAGCTATTATCCCGCTTTGGAAAATACGAACAAGGAAAAACTTACCATTCGTGCCATTATGGCCCATCATGCCAGACTGCAAGCCCATATTCCATTCTATCGCCAGGTGATGAAGCGCAGTCTTAACGATACCACCATATTTGCGGCACGTTACAATGTGGACTTCCCCCATAGGGTGGCTGATGAAATGTACATTCGTGAAGATTATCCCGACTTTATCGTCGATTCTATCATCGCTTCCCCACTGCTAAAAACCCTGGAATATAAATACAGTGATTTGGGTTTTATTTTACTTGCAAGGGCTTTTGAAGAATTAACCGAACAACCGTCGGATGTTTATCTCCATGATAATTTTTATGATAAACTGGGCTTAACTACCCTGGGTTACCATCCCCGGGATCGCTTTGACATCGGGCGAATAGCACCTACTGAAAACGATACTGTATTCAGGCATCAACTGGTGATTGGCGATGTGCATGATCAAACAGCAGCGATGCTTGGTGGAGTTGCCGGACATGCCGGCTTGTTCTCTGATGCACTCGATGTGGCTGTCATCATGCAAATGCTGATGAATAATGGGACTTATGCCGGTGAACGTTATCTTGATTCTGCATTGATAAGCACTTTTACTTCTACCCAGTTTGCCTGGAACAATAACCGGCGGGCCATTGGTTTTGATAAACCCGGTTTACCGGGTCAGGCCAGTCCCGTTTGTGATTCAGCTTCTGCACAGAGCTATGGCCACAGCGGATTTACCGGTACTTTTGCCTGGGCCGATCCTGAAAATGAGCTGGTTTATGTATTCCTCAGTAATCGCGTTTGTCCCGATGCGGACAACAATAAGCTGGTAAAACAAAATATACG
>JAVEQP010000129.1:0-8434 GCA_034007585.1 Lentimicrobium sp.
AATCATTGTGCGACACTGTGCAACTGGTATCACAGATCAGGGATCAGGATATTTATAAAGGCGCATCTATTCATATGTTGGCGGTGTTTGGAAATCAAGTAAATTTCAGCAAATAGAAATATTGCTAATTAGGGTCTGCTGAAAAAATAATATATCATTGGATACCAGTATAGTATGATGAAACTTTTTATGTTACATGCAAGGTTTTTCTCGCCATAAGTCCACATCCTATGTTTTTCAACAGACCAAAACAAAACCTGTAAATCTTGTAAATCCTGTCAAAAAACAACACTGTAAACCATGTCAGAAAAAACAAGTTTATAATTTATGAGATTTTAGACGATTAGGAGTTTTTCAGCAGACCCTAATTATTTGAGCGGATAAGGATTTTTTTCCGGCTGCTCTGTTTACAGATCTTACCGTATCAACACCACACTCCCCCTCATCTGAAACACCTTACCCGTCCTGTTTTTATAGTCAATTACCCAATTATAAGTGCCGATTAATGCATTTTCTCCATCCCAACCTTTCGTTGCATTGGTGGTTTCAAAGATCATCTGCCCCCATTGGTTGTAGATAGCCAGGTGGAATTGGCTAATCAGTTCTTCATTTACAATTGGTTTGAAAGTATCATTTAAACCATCGCCATTAGGGGTAAATGCATTGGGAACCGAGATGGGTACATATGCGTCCATCAGCACTACACTCTCAAGATTCTGACAGCCTTCCTGCGTTTTAAGCTGCACACTATACCTTCCTTGTTCTGTAACATTGATAAACCATGTGGTGTCACCGGTGTTCCACTCATAAGTGTAATAGCCGGGTGTTGCTTCTAAGGTGTAAGATTGGTTGTACCAGATGGTGTCATTTATTTCAGGGAAATTGGCTTTTGGCAATGGAATAACATTTACGTTGAATTCGATTGTATCCGCACAGTTAAAGTAATCAGATACCGACAAACTGTAAATTCCTGATGAAGTTTCATCTGCATGGGAGATATTAAGCTGTTCGCCATACTGAATACCTGTTGGTGTATGCCATACCAGGCTTACCGGATCAGTACCACCCACAACGGCAGGTATTAAAGTCAGATCATCACCTATACATAGTGGTTGATCGTTCAGAATATCCAACCCGGGAGGATCATGAATCTTTATGCTTCCAGGTATTAAGACCGAATTCATTGGTTCACCCGATATATCCCGGAAATAGGTGCTTGCAGTATCCTCTGCCCAGCTTAAGTCAGCATATCCTGGCTGGTTTGTTTCAAAAACAAGCTGTATTAATTTAACGGTATCGGGATTGGTAATGATTGGTGGCCCCTGCCATTCAAGGACTATAGATGAAAGTGCAGGGTATATCTTTGCTTCCAGACCTTCCATCTTAAACTTATAGCCGGTGCATTCCAGGATATCGCCATTGAAGTTAAGCGTGGATTTCATGGTTGAAAGACCATTGACGTTGAAGAGCGATATTTGGGAGTCAGCAATTTTGTGCAGGCATTTATGGGAGGTGTCAGCAATTGCTTTAAGGTAAATGCCAGATAAGTTGGGGACCCATATAGTAGTGTCGCTCATACACCCAAATTCATCTGTAATGAATACAGTATATTCACCCTCTGTCAGGTCTCCAAAAAAGGGCTCCGTTTGCGAAGGGTTTCCATTTAGCGAAAAGGTAAGACCCTCTCCGGTAACGTTCAATAAAACAGAACCTTGTCCATCGCTCTCCAATTCCGGAGTAACCGTAATCTGATTTATTACCGGACCGTCCTCATTAATTAACATAATGACCTCCTGCCATGCTTTCTCGCATCCGTTGGCATCCTTGAGCATAATATTATAAGAACCTTCAGCCAGATTTTTGAACTGCCCGCCATTTGCAGAATAGGTTTCTCCTCCGTTTATACTATACTCAAAATCATTGGGGGTGCCCGATTCAGGTATTATTGTTATAGTTCCCTTTCCGCTGCCGCAATGATCATTGGTGTATGGAACAGTCTGTATAAGCACACCATCAATATCGGAAACTGAATATGGAAGAAATGTATGCTCACAGCCACTACCATCGGTTACCGTAATTGTATAACTGCCGGCACCAATTTCCGTCAGATCCGGGCCTGTTGCTAAAATGTCACCTGCGGCATTCTTCCATATATAACTGAACGGATCTGTGCCGCTTAGCACAATGCCTGAAATGGAGCCATTATTGCTTTGGCAATTAGCCGGAGTTATTAATGGTTGAGTAATGATCTGGGGTTCAGGCGATATGTTCACCTGGATCGTGTCGTAGCCGTAGCAGCCAAATTCATTTTTAACTTTAACTGAATACTCACCTTCATCATCAACAGTATAAGTCTGCACACCTGGCATCCAGTTTCCATTCCATTGGTAAAGAACATAACCGGATCCCGCATCAAGCTCTAATGTACCACCTGAACACATGAGGGTATCCGCCGGGCCAAGGTCAGGCTGTGGTGACTGCTTGACTTCAATGGTATAGGGAATTGTTTTTTGCAGCTTGCCGAAGTGAATTTTAGCAGTGATATTGTAAGTGCCCGGACGTGAGAAAGTATATTTAGGACTCAAGGCTGTTGAGCTATCATGGGGATAATTCCAGAAATCGTTGAAATCCCAGAGAACAGAATCAATGGATGCGTTTAGTTTAAGTGAAAAGTTAACAGGCTCATTGGAGCAATGCTTTTCTGATTTTATTTCCGGATCTTTTAACCAATCTGCAATATAGCCAGGAAAGGCAGCACCAGTTGACCACCCGGTAAAAATGTCGCGTATGGTGAAGACATAATCATTTTGACGAAAATCACTTTCTAATCCGGATAAGTTAGGTTTATGAATGACTGACAAACCCTGGTCATGATGCCCGGATAGTCTATACGAGTCTATATATATTTTTCCATCAGGGCCTAACTGAAGACTCCCCACATAAAAGTATGGAGGATCAGGATAAACACTGGAAGTATCCACATAAAATGAAAATTGGGAATCAAGTATTTGTTGAGCTGACCCTGCATTAAGGTCATATTGATACAATTTATGTATTTCAGATAAGAAGAATTTTGAGCCATCAGGCGAGAACTCAAAGCCAACATGACTTCCACTTCGAACAGGCCAATCACGTATATCAATATCTATCATGCCACTGTCGCTTAAAATCCCTGTTTCATTGTCAAAATTAAAAATCTGCACTCTTTGATCTCCCAGTATATAAGGGGGTTGGTAAGAATTATTAACTGTTTTAACGAACTTTTTTCCATCAGGTGATATCTTTATATATTTATTATACGGTGTTGTGACACCTCCCACAGAACTTATAACCGGCGGATTTATACCATAAGGTGTAACCAGATAAGCATAAATCAGATTGTTTTCAAAACCCTGGTTCAGCACCCAAACATCCTGTTCATTTTTATGATGAACAGCATAAATGGCAAAATCCACATCAGATTGGATCTGAACTACCTTTTCAGAATCACTTACTTTACCTAATCCATTATTTGCCTGCATATCAATAATGGTATAAACCAGATTTGCGGAAATTTTCTCTATACCACCTGCGAAAAATCTATTCCCTGTATAATGAAACATATAATAAAATCGTTCATTACCTGGGATTGGGAATACTACCGGGCCCTGATAATATCCACTCGTTCCATAAGACATCATGTTACCACCTTCCATAACGGCAAGGTTCTTATTGTAAACTGTGTGACCATCTGATGCAAATAAAAAATTGCCGTTACTGTCACTTATACTGCAAAGTGTTTGATAAGTATTATAAATTGCCCGAAGGTTTTCCGGCGGAGAACCATAATTAAAGTCCACTCCCGAATTAGTGAAATACCACACGTTTGTCCTCTTGGTTTGTGAAAAGGAAGTGGATGATATAACAGTCATCAGAACTATCAGTGCTATCAGGAATTTGACGGTTCTCATATGGAAAATATTGCCAGATGTAATTGCCGGATTCACAATTCAGGTATTTGCTATAAAAATACGAAAAATATTTTAGTTTAGTATGCACATTGTTGACATCGACTGAAACTATCTTGATGTGCTGATAACCTGAGTGCTTATTTTTCGCCCCGCCTCAGGCGGGACGATATTTCATCAATTCATCTGCATCCCTCGGGTTTCACTTCAAATAAGTGATAGCACTTTCAACACCGGTGGCAAAGTCAGCTGTAGTAGCGGATTTAAAATCTCCGGTTGACTTCCCCACACCTCAGTCATCATATCTTAGAACTCCAATTCCGTTTCTGGTCAAATAATCAGGTATGGCTCTGGTTATTCCGCTTAATTACCCGGGTGCACTCAACGTGGGAAGAGAATGTCCGGTAGATATTTTAAGGAGGGAGCGAAGCCGGCTTGAATATCCCGAAGCTTCGGGTATCTGGGAAGTTTTTCCGCTGGGTTATCATTTGCAGTACCGTTTACCCGATTAACAGAAGATTATTATTTCGTCTGATTTTTTATCCAACGTGTAATTTCTTCTAACGCTGTAGGTGAAAAGGTTTGTTCTATGGTAGCATATTCTGTGGGTGAGCCAGTTTTACTTTCTTGAAATAGATGGTTCAAATCAGGAAACTCTATTGTTGTAATGTTTTTATTTCCTCCTTTTTCCAAAGCGTTATGTATGGCGGTTAAATTTTCCTTTGGCGGAACTTGCAGATCTTTTTCTCCGTTAACCGCCAAAACCGGACACTTTACTTTCTCTAATGTAGTTGCTGGATCGTATTTCATAAAGTATTGCATCCAGGGACTTGTAATTTGATCTACCTGAATTGAAATAAATTCATCTTTTGTCATTCCACCTGGAATTTCGGCACTTGTGTCATTTTTGAAAATGTCATTTATCTCGTTTGTCAGGTCTGCTTTCAACTTTTCATTATCATTAGATTTGACCACCATCTCAAATAATCTGGAGTTTGCCCTGATTGATTTCTCTATCTCCGTTTCGGAAACGCCATTAGCTTTTGCAATTAACTCCTGTTGAAGTAACAATAGTTTATCTCCTCGAATTCCTGTGCCAGCCAATAGCACAATAAAGCTAACGTCATTTGATTCTGAAGCTACCATAGGTGCAATTATACCGCCCTCACTATGACCGGCTAAACCAATTTTATGCACGTTAACTTCTTTTCGTGTTTTCAAATAGGCGATGGCACTTTCAACATCTGTCGCAAAGTCAGCCGTAGTTGCAGCTTTAAAATCTCCGGTTGATTGTCCAACACCTCTGTCATCATATCTTAGAACTCCAATTCCGTTTCTGGTTAAATAATCAGCAATGACCAAAAAGGGTTTATGCCCCAACAATTCTTCATCCCTGTTCTGTGGTCCACTGCCTGTTATTAAAATTACCACCGGGAAATTTCCTTCTTTTCCCGGAAGCGTCAATGTGCCTGCTAAGGTAATGCCTGCACCCGGATTTTGAAAAGATACCTCTTCTGAATAGTATGGAAATGGCCTGGCTGGCTCCTGAGGTCTTTTTACTTCAATCTTTTCAATGGTTTCCCTGGTTAAATTCATAGGTAATTCCAAACCACCCTGTTTAAAGGTTCCCATGATTTCATTTCCCATTAACTCGCCAATATATTCAATGCCTGCGTTTACGATTTGAAATTTTAACACAGGACTTTCGAAAGTTGTATTTGTTACCGGAATACCTTTAGCACCCTGATCCGGACTGTCCATCGTTGCACTGTATCCATTGTCAGTCTTTGACACATGAAAAACCACCCGCAGTTGAGTTCCCTGAATAGTTAAAACGCCATTCCACTGCCCCGTAATGTCCTGTGCTGTCAGAACATGCGAAATTAAAAGTGTGAAGATTAAAATTGAAATTGCTTTCATGAGTTTTTATTGTTTTGTGTTTGTCTTTTGGTATTCATTGCAACTACAGCCGACGTTCCCATCAATGAGGCCATCAAAATCTTCGTTAAAAGTACGAACTTTCTTTATACCACTTCGTGGCTTTTAAGAGGGCTTGCGTGTTTGTGTGAGTCAGGATAGGAGTTGAAGTCGCGCCCTGACTCCCCTGAAAATTCATTTTTCAGGTTTTAAATAGCATATAGAATAGTAAAAAATAAACTATGGTTCCAGTAATTAATGCAGATCTCCGTTGCTTAACTTTCTCTTTGAAATTTTGATTTTTCAAGTCAGTTATGCTCATGTCATAATTAAGTTTACCTAATAAGATTAAAGGTGAAATAAGAAATATTATTAATTGCTGACTGAAGGAGTACATTTCTAATTCATTTTCTTGCAATTGCTTTTCCCATTGTCTTTTGTTTTCGTTGAATTCTTCATTCCACTTAGTTACAATTTCAAGTTGATACTCTTTTGAAATATTTCGTTTTTCTAATTCTATTTTAGCCTGGTCAATTGCTTCTTGTTGCCAAAAATCATTAGAATTATGAACCATACCGATTAATTCTTCTGTTTCTCTCTCTTCAATTGGTGGGAAAAATTTAGTTCTTTTCATTCTCCTTTTGAAATTACATAAAACTTGAAATGGGCTATACCCATTGTTCCATCCCCGGCACACGGGTTTCTGAGATTAGTATTATTCAGCTTATTATTATTCATTGCCAGGATTTGTTGTTTCTTTACCCTTCGAGTATTCTTATTAAATCATCATTTACATAAAATACTTCAACACCATGTTTCTTTGGGCTGAGGATATGGCAACTCACCAATTCATCCATATATTTTGTTAAAGTTGTTCTGGATGTCTTTCCTGTAATTTGGCCAATCGTCCCGGGTTTAAAGTATGGTTGACTGAATATTGCTTCATTTACTTCTTTGTTATACCATTTAATTTTCCCTTTTGCGTACTCAAGTGTTGAGTCCATTTGTGCCAATATTTCATTAATTCGGGTATTGGTCAATATCGAAGTTTTTTCAGTTGCCTCCAGCATAAATTCAATCCAGGATTCCCAGGAGTTTCGTTGGGTTACAGCACCCAATTTATAATAATAGTCTTCCTTATTTAAGATTATAAATTTTGACATATAAAGTACAGGCTGACACAACAATCCTTTGCTAAACAAGTATAGAAGATTTAAAATCCGGCCTGTTCGGCCATTTCCATCCTGAAACGGATGAATAGCCTCAAACTGATAATGGGCCACACACATCTTCAAAAGTGGGTCTGCGGAATATAAATCATCATTATTCAAATACTCAACTAAATTTTCCATTAAGGTTTCAATCAACCCTTCCGCCCTTGGTGGAGTATAAATTATTTCTCCGGTGCGAAATTCACTTTCGCCTCTTTTTATTACTACCTGCGCTTGCGGAGGACGATATCCTGACGTAGTCTCTTTTATTTGATTAAAAATTCTCTTTATCAAACCGGTATCAATCTTCTGATTTATTTGAAGCTCTTTATAACCTGACCAAAGTGCCTCTCTATATTTTAATACCTCTTTTGTTGCCGGATTTGCATTCGATTCTTTATTTGTATCAGAAATTGCCTTATAAAGCTCATCTTCCGTTGTGAAAATATTTTCGATTTCGGTAGAAGTTTTCGCTTCCTGGAGAGCCAGTGTATTAATTAACATTAATGGGTTTGGCAATCTGTTCAAATTCCCATTAACTGTTGCCAAAGCTCTTGTTGCAGAAACCAAACGTTTTAAAATAACAGTATTATTTTCAATATCCTTCTCTGGAGGTAATAAGGGCAATTCATTGTAAGGCCTTTGCCTATCAAATTTTGGCTCTTCCATAATTGTTCACTATTTTTTAAATTCTGAACAAAAGGCAAAGATATGTCCAAATATTGAGATTACAATGTACAATTGTTCATATTTTAATAATTATTGGACATATGCCTGTTTTTTTTGAAAATGCTGAACAACTTTAACCTTTATGTCCAATAAATGGAATATATTGAACAGATTCTACGCCCATAATTAAGGCCCAATCCAGCGCAGGATGCCCAAAAGTCAGGGTGCGACTCGAAGTCGAGCCCTGACTTGCGGCCCATTTGAGGCATATAAGAGGGAAAAGTTTTTGAGCGATGGGTTCAAAGGAATTTGGACAAAAAATAATATTTTGTTAAAACTGCGCATATCTGTTTTGTGAATTAATCAGGCTATATTTCTCTTTTTGTCATTTGGTCTTTTCATCTGAATTCTATCTAAAACTTCCGTAAAGTACATGGCTTAGTGGAGAATCTAGTTTAATCGGGAACCGAGGACGAAGAACGAGCTCAGCGTAAGCTAGTAATCGCTGGGTTCCCGCTTAAGGCGGGACAGGCTTTGCAGACCGCTCATATTCCTATTTATTGTGCAACGTTTGTTACCTCATTCTATATCCGATGATTAGTCTGTAATTGTTTTCATAAACTTTTAAAATATCCATATCACCTATATTGCTAATACCAAACCAGGCCTCTACCCCAAAGTGAAATCTTT
>JAVEQP010000026.1:0-30875 GCA_034007585.1 Lentimicrobium sp.
AGCAGGTGGTAAAACCAAAAGTAGCCGTCAGGTAAGCCATCAAAAAAAATGGGCGATCGCTGCAGATAATATAGAGACCGGTTATGACAGAAAAATACCTTTGTGGTTGTTTGGGTTTCTTTATTAATTCTACTTTACTAATTTGAAAAAACATGTTATTTTATTTTGCTATATGCCTAAGATTTAATATCCTAGCCTAATTATTAACGCACTCTGATTGTTTTGACAATGAAGCCAAAACGAGCAGATAAAAAAAATTCCTTCAAAAAAACCAAAACCAATAATTTCTCTGTTAAAGACCTTAAGGAACTGATTGTCAGCAGGTACAGTAGTTTATTTAAGGTTTGCACAAGGAGCTGTACGCATGTTGCAGAAGAGTATTTGTCGGGCTTGTTACAATGCGAAAAGGGGCATGGGAATATGTAGCGAATGGTAGAAAAGGTGAATAATTCCGATTATAAGCGATATATACATTTTCTGTCTGTCAGTAAATGGAGTGCATCTGATGTGAATTCAGTCACGATGAAATTAGTGGACAGCTCATTACGAGAACAGAAAATAAAAAGTGGATTGCCCACGGGACTTGTAATTGACGAAACCTCACATCTGAAAAAGGGGAAGAAATCAGTAGGGGTATCACCCCAATACGCTGGTGTTGTGGGCAAAGTCGATAATTGCCAGGTAGCCGTACATTTGTCGTTGGGCAATGAAAAATTTTGCAGTTTGGTGGGTACGGAGTTATTTTCACCGGAAGTATGGACAAAAGATAAAGAGAGGTGTGATGCAGCAGGAGTGCCCGAATTGGATCAAAAATTTCTAACAAAACCTGATCTGGCTCTAAAATTGGTCAAGTGGGCAATTGATTCGGGAATAGAATTTGATTTTATTGGTGGCGATGGGCTTTACGGCCATAATGCAGAACTAACCAGGTCATTGGATGCTTTGGCCCAATTTTACGTGTAGATGTTCATAAAGATGAACTTGTTTACCTGACCGAGCCTAAGTTCTCGATACCGGAACGCAAAGGGAATAACGGGAGGTTCCCAACAAAGATACAACCAGACATTGAACCTGTTCAATTGCAGAACTATTTAAAATTACTCTCAGACAAAGGACTGCTAACAAATCAACACTATCTATTTAAACAAAAGAAGTCGTAAATTAAACAGATAAATGCATCTTTAGTCCCTCACGCACCGCACACTATAAGCATCTGATTTTAAGCCGCTGAAAAAATATACTTGTAAAAGCTGATTGTTTAATCCAACGGCTTTGGCTGAGGCTGTATCATTTTCTGTGGATGTCCAAAAGCGCGCCTGATTGTTTAAGCCGACAAAGGAGTCAGCGGTATCGGAATCTTTTAATCCACCGGGAAGTACTGTAAAGCGTGATAAGTTTGTTGTACCCTTAGTTTTTTGGATCCAGTGATTATTACCTAGCTCTTTCATATTTCCATAGGCATAGTATGGCCCGCCAAGAAAAGAAATGAGATTCTCCCATTCCAGGGAATCGGGGATATGCCAATGTTTCGGACAGATCCCTTGATTAATCTTAACTGTTGAATATTGAGTGGCTTCATCCCATTGATATAAACCACCGTAAACATCACATTTCCCCGGATCATTATTATAACAGTATTTTTCAATCAAATTGTTCTCCATTGATTGAACGCTACCTTCAATTCCATAACCCGTATTAAGATTTTGGATCATCCATATCTGGTTGCCAAGGCGTTTCCATTTATAGGATATTCCATCCCGGCGATCAATAAACCTTCCAGCATCCAAACCATCGAAGATATCTGGCTCTGTAAAAACCAGGAAATCGAATTTGCCTCTTAACTCAATACCTTCAACAAACCTATCCCAAATAATTTTTTTCTTTAATCCGGATTTCATTGACGGCCCAACATCACCGGTAACTTTTGTTAAATGTATCCAGGTTGCCTTATTGTCTGTACTGATAAATAGATCAACCCAAAAACTTTTAATCACTGATCTTGGTAGATCATAATAAACCACTATTTGATCTCCAGAGAATTCAAATTTGACATTCGTGGCATTTTGAGCGAACACATTGAAGCCCGCCATTATAATTAACAAACCAACATAGATATTTTTCATTTATCTTCTATCCTTTAGCCTTGTTAGTCAATTACTCGCCTGGTAATAAATTTGTTCCAATTCTGACTTTGCTTAATTCTACAGCAAATTGAGGGCTTACAATCATTTGCGGATTTTGTTCCTTGCTATTGACAACCAGTGATTTAAGGCTTACTTCTTGCTTTACGTAGTGAAATAAACTTTGATAGTCGGCATTGCCTTTTGTCTCCTGAATCTTTTTTAAAAGATAATAAGTAAATAAGCCATGTTGTTTTTCTTTATAGAAGCCGGAAGACTCTTCTCCTGAGGAAGAAGTAAATACAACCATGTTTCCTGAAACAGACTCGTCTTTAGGTTTAATTTTCACCTTTTTCAGTGCAAGTAAACTTTCGTTTCGACCACCCCCAGAAAAGCAAGCATCAAGAAAAACCGTAACTTTTCTGGTTGGCCATTTCGATAGTTCTGAATAAAGGTTGCCAAGTTTAATTGCCAGTGATAGGTTCGTACCCGTAACATCTACAGGTATCAGGTAACCCTCCCCAGTATTTTCGTTGGGCAACCCATGTCCTGAATAATAAAAAATAAGTTCCGCATTACCCTTATTGTTGGCTGCAATGTTACTCAACCAGACAATATCCTGGTTCATTATTGCATAAGTTGCATTTTTATGCAACCTGATATTTTCAGCCGGTACTCCGTATGTGAGCATCAGATAGCTGGCAAATACTTCAGCATCTTTTTCGGCAAACTCAACATTGCTTTCTGATTTCAGACTGAGCTGATTGCTTTTATAATCTTCATTACCAATAACAACAGCATAAATATTCGGATTGCTGATAATAACTTCAGGAATATTCAAATCAACATCAGGCTTCCCAATGTATATACTACGGGCTTGTTCGGCTATATAAGTAGTCTCTCCACTGTTTGCCAGGCTTATATTTACAGGGTCGAAACTGAGGTTCAACTGGGTTGGACTAAAAGCAATAAGATCGGTGCTGTTGTATAAATAATTTTTGTTTAGAGAGATTGAATCAACCAAATCAAAATGTAGAAAAGCAAAATTATTCTTATTAACGGTATAAGACATGTTTTCTAACTTGTATTGTTTAAAATTCGCCTCAAAAATACGTGCTTCATTTCTTGGGACTTTAAGAAAAATCGGATCAAACTCAGCTAAGATAATTTTAAAAATTTGATTGTCAGCATCATAGTCAGTAGTTGCCTTAGACCAGTTCAAATTTTCTTTCACAAGAGAGTCAAGGGTACTCTGGGTGAATAGTGAAATTTGTTTTTCCCGTGAACTCTCAGTAACACGATCTTTATATTCTGCAGTGGTTTCCCATTTACTTTTATTTTGCCATCTGATAATTTTATTTTCAACGATTGTCCTTATTTCTTCAGTTAGCGTAGGTTGGTATTTCTTTACATAGATTGAGTAGTTAGCTGAAATGTTAGATAATCCTGAAGATTCACTTATTTCAAAACTAAACGCGGCCTTGACGTCCTGCGCTTTTGTCGTGGCTCTCACTGGAATTTTTAGTATCAGCGCGGTTGAATTTCCAATATTTCCAAAACTGGTTACCTCTCTAAAATCAAGCATCGAAGTGGGTTTGTCGCATAACACCTTAACCTGAACATTATTTGCTACCCCAGCACCTGAATTTTTCAGGTGAATGTTGAAGGTTCCTGCTTTACTGCCGATTAAATTAGTGCTTGTATCAGGATAGATAAACTGAATGGTGTCAATTTGCAGAAATGGGGATGCAACAGTTTCAAAGGACATGCAGGTGTCTTTCAAAGGAAAGGGAGTATTGCTAACCATCATGAAATCCCTGAAACAAAACTTAGCCCCGCCATTAATTAGGTTTGGTGAAGCGGATACCATTATTTCAACTTTGTAATTTGTGCGCGCAGGGATAGATTCAATAAAAAACGAGGGAAAATAGGTTAAACCCTGAACTCGTCTGACCTCTGAAACATTAAACTTTAAGTTGGATGCATTCCCGTCTCCGGAATTTTGAATATAAAAGGTTAGTTTAACTTCTTCATTACCTTCAATTTTGTTATTTTGATTTTTATCTTCAATTTTTAAACGATTAATTGATAATATTGGGAAACCCCATTTCCAGTACTTCAAATAACTATTTCCCGAGCAGGATAATAATTTTCCTTCAGAATAGAAGGATATGAAATTTACTTCTTCACCCTGATTTCTTCCAATTGTATTTTTCAGATCAAGTATTACCCTGTTCTTATAGTCCCATATCTGAATAGTTTTATCTTTTGATCCACTGCCTAAAAACCTGCCGTCAGGCGTGAATTCAACGGCAGTAACTTCCTTTTTATGACCCAATAACACGAACAGCGGTTTTTGCGAATTATATACATCCCAAATCATGATGGTCCGGTCATCACTACCACTGGCAATTAGTTTTGAGTCGGGGCTAAAAGAAACCGAATTAACTCTTTTTTTATGACCGATATATGTTTTTAAGTCGTTATTAGTGGCCAGGTCCCACACAATAGCGGTTTTATCTTTACTGCCAGATACAAGGAGTTTGTTGTCAGGACTAAATTTTAAGCTTGTTACTTCATTATTATGACGTGGTGGTAAAGTCCGGAGTTCCTTAAAATATTTGGTTTCGAAAAGCTTTATCGTATGATCCTTTGAACCCGTTGCCAAAAGATTCCCGTCTGGGCTTATGGCAATGCATAGGATTTTGCTTCTGTGGGTATGAATAATCTGACTTCGAATGTTATTTCTAAAATCCCAAAAAAGGAGATTTCCCGATTTATTGTTATTGTCGAAGCTTAGCACCATTAAATTCCCATCCTGGCTCAGGCAGATTGCTTGTACTTCTGAACTTGTTGGTAAATTGTAAAGGACCGCATTTGTTTCAGTGTTCTGAATCTCGATAGATGATTTTTTGCCCAATGCAATCAATTTGCCATCAGGAGTGGCCGAAACGGCGGTTATCTCATTTTGTTGAGTGGCATAAGTCTTCATGAGTTGTGCATTTACCTGACCATTGATCATGGTAAATAATGAAAAACCTATTGCCACACCTGTGCTAAATGTTCTCATGATTAAAAAATTATCGGGTTTTTAATAATTGTTGACGAGAGCGGATTATTTTAAAAAGCAATCCGGATAAAATAAATGAAAGAACAGTAGTCCGCCAGATTATTAAAGAGATTCTTCTGAGAATGTAGAGTTTTGTATAGAACGGGCAGGTATGGCAGTTATTTAAATATTCGTTAAAACTCCGGGAATCTGGCTTTCCCGGAGTTTTGCAGGGCTTAATTACTTGTTAAAATTCATTAGTTTTTCTAACTTTTCATGAGCGATTTCTGTTTCCTCTTCCAAACTCTTACGAATAACTTTTTTTGCAACTTCATAGGCTGTATCCAAATTATAGGCAAGTCTTACATTAGCTTCTACATTGGTGCCTATTTTTTTGTACAATTCAACCAACGGTATCACCTTACCCAGTTCCTGGGCAATCAGGTTTTTGGAAGCGGCAACTGTTTTGGTTATCGAGGCGGCATCTTCGTTATTTAATTGCTGATTGGCAATACTGTTTTCAATCAACGCAGCAATCTGAGAGCTAATCTGACCCGCCAGCTCAAGTTTAGCGGTTTCTGTAGCCTGCAATTTTGCTGCTGTTTGTGTCTCTGCAACAGAGTTCCCTGTGGCCACGATGTACTTAGGTTCGTCCTTATCATCAACCTCATATTGCTTCATCCAGGCATTCTCCAATTGTTTGTCAAGCAGAAGTGCGCCGGGTGCAATATAGTACCCGTCTTTTTTGTAGGTTTTAGCTTCCTTGCGTGCGCTCTTCATGGCTTTGGCCGAAATTTCCTTTTTAAGTTGTTTTTCAGATTGTTGTGCCTGAACTGCATTGGTTGCAAAGAATATGAATACCATTGCAACGATTAATTTAAAATTTGTTTTCATAACGTTGATTTTTTGAGTATTAAATTTTTGTGGATTTCGTTAATTAGTACTTCGATAACAGGAAATGTGACAAAAAGGGAATAAAAAAATCGTTATAAAAGCAATGGAGTGTTAACCAGGTAGATATAAGCTTATTTGCATCGCTTTCACCACCTAACAAAAATATGAAAATTATTTCAATAGTTGTTCAATTTGTGAAAAAGAGGATGGCAGTGAAACAATTTTCTTTGTTTTTGAATCCAATAAAATTATAACCGGTGTAGCAAGAATAAAATAATCATTGGCAACCTTGCTGTTGATGCCTTCAGTCGCTATAAGGTGCTCCCAGCCGGTGAGTTATTTAGCTTTACTTATTGCGGTAGCTACATCTTGACTGAAAACAAAGGCTGAACAGATAACTATCAGAGCCAATAGGAATAAAAAATATTTCTTATCACTATTTTTTACTAATTCGTATTTTTATTTTCTTGTCCTGAAATGAGGCAGAGGCAGCCCGGCTGTCGCTTAACCATTCCTTGAAAGTTAAGGATGGGAGATTTTTTGGAATGATATATTCATTTTCAGTCGGCACACTTTTTTCGAGAATGGGCTTCACATAAGGTTCCTCTGAAAAAACAACATATATCGTATTGTATTCATACGGTTTAGTGGTGTACAATTCCAGCTCATCAATGATACCAGAGACGGCAGTGCCTTTAGGCTTTTGAAAAAATATATATTCTTTATCACCCTCAACCCACACTGCACTGTGATTTTCCATTTGTTCGTAAGGAAGTATCCGACGGGTTATTTCCCCTTCGTCGAGGAAAACAGAAAGGTAACCATCAACAGGCGCCTTAAAGTATAAATACAGGCTTTGTTTGTTCTTGAAATCAGTAGCTGCACACTCTTTTTGCGGACATCGCAAAGTAAGGATATCAAGGTTGGCTTTTGAGCTGATTTCTCTTGCTTCGCCTTCAATATTGCATTTAATCCAAATAATTTTTTCTTTTAAATTGCTTGTTTGTTCAGGATAGGAGAATTTGATTCGGTTGGTCCTTATCCAGTCTGCTTTCATTTTGGTGCCGGCCAGGATACTGTAGTTGACTTTCCCATCTTCAACATACATGTCAGTACTTTGCTCCACATAGGTGCCAAATGCGTTTTGAATGGCATCGAGTATGGCCAATTCTTCCGCACGTTGCATTGCGTTATCGCGGCTTTCATTGTTTTCGATCCTAACCTGTGCTTCGCCTTCCACTTTGACAATAGCTTGCTTCTGTGCGTCAACCGTAAATGGATTTAACCATAAGATTACCAAAAGCATATAGAACCACTTTGCCTTCATGTGAAAAGGGGAATTGAGACCCATAAAGTTAAAACATCTTTTTGAGTTAACAAACATTGATAGGTTATTTAGAATTGTTCTAAGGGACATGGGGCCTGATATTAATTAATATTTCAAAAGCTTTGGTATACAACTTCAGGCGTGCTATGCTTCACAGCTTCCATGGCTTTTCCACAAAGCGCTCCAAGATACGTTGGATCACAATGGTAGAATTTTTTGCCCTTATAATTTACAAAGTCACCTTCATCACAATCAGTTAACGCAACAGCCATGGTGACGTGCATAGGATACAAAAGCCCGATGGCATCGAGCTTTAAATATCTTTTAATTAATCGGGCAAGGAGCACTGATCTGTCTTCGCAATCGGCACCCGGGTAATAGAGTGTTTCGTCCGGGAAAAAGTAACGTTCCTCGCCGAATTGTTCTTTATCGGTTTTATATACAATTGCCTGTTGTACAAAATCGAGAAGTATAGCCAGCTTTTTACGCTCAGTTTTACCTTCAAATATAGGCAGAAAAAAGGCATCAAGCTGCTTAGTTAAGGTTGGTGAAATTGGGGTATTAAAATAAACCGCCAATTCGCAGGGTGGATAATTTTCGTAAAACTTTATCAGGTTTTTATTCATCCGAAGATCAGGCGCGTTCACATACTTAAATGTGCGGTTATACTCCTCATTCCCAAGCCGGGGCACTTCTTTTATCATAAAGTTAAAATCTGTTTTGTTGCCTGGATAGTCTCCCTCATGAACAAAAACCTTTTCTGATTCAGCAGGAACCGGACCAGGGCCCAATACATAATAATCCTTATTTCCAATGGCATAACTTGGGGTATAAAGTTGAACATTGGCCGGAACCATTAAATAAAGGCGAACGGAGCTATATCCCACCTTAACATTGTAACCGCTATGAAGAAGGCCCATCCAGGTAAACAAAATACGATCATTCAGATTGGAATGGAATGCTTCTGCAGCTTTTAGCAACATGGATGCATAGCCCCAGTCATTGAGCTTATATACTTCCGATTTTTTTTTAAGGTTTAACACAATCTCCTTTAATTCTGTTGATTTTCCGGCATTAACAAAATAATCTAAAATTCCCTGACGGCTTATACCGGATAAAGTGGGTAAATCCTTGCCGCTGGAAGGCAGAGCGATCCAGGTTCCGTAATAAGAGAATGAACTGGCTGCAGAGAGATATTCCGGGGCATCCTTCTGCCTGGACTTGGGTTCTTCAATTGAGCCGCGGTTCTCATCGATGATTGTTTCGATGTTTAGGGTGTCATTCAGATTTCCTTCTGTATTATTCTGATTGATTTTCGGCTGGTTTACCGGCTTTGGTGAAACCGGTATTGGGTTTTCTTTTCCTTCAAATTCCTTCCAGGAATTCTGTAAAAACAGGATAAAAATTGAATCGTTTTGATGACTGAAGGCTTCAAAATCCTGATTAATCTGCTTGTAGAAGTCATTGTATTCTTTCAAAAAAGAGGAATCAACCACCTGCCCCTTTGCCTTTCCGGGGATAAAAAAAGCCAGACAGAGCCAGATATTCAGCAGGTAAAATATGTATTTTCGGGTTCTCATAAAAGTATCTGATTAAGCAAGACGATTAATTACTGACTTTGATGCGGATTAATGCTGAATCGTTCATAAACTTCCAGTAGTAAACTTCTGGTTTCAGAACTCCGGGTAACAGGGTATATTTTATAACATTTGCCTTGATGGTGGCCTTCTTTACCAACTCCCCTTTGCTGTTGTATATCGTTAGATATCTTTCGTTGAGCGAAGCGGGCCATTTAAAGATGATGGTGTCTGTTGGCTTCAACACGGTGAATTCGTCAGGGAAAAAGTCATTAACTGAATCTTTTCTGACCAGGACATCCACATTACTATACTCTTCCATGCTATTAACCTTTCTTTGTGTTGCAGCTCTGTCTCCGTTTTCAGGCGAAGTTTGTTCTTTGGCAAATTGTTGCTCAGGCTTGCGCCAGGAAGAATTATACAACAATACCGAGCCTGCTAAAGCAAGTAAAATCAATGATGCAGCAGCCAACCAAACCCGGCGATTGGTTGTGGTTCTGCGGTTCTCCTCAGCCATTACTGATTGGATGGATTTCTTAATTTTAGAACGTACGGTTGCTTCAAAAAATGCTTTCTGAAGGAGTTTGCGTTTGGAAAATGCGTTGGCAAAGACGGCATCATTCGCCAGGCGTTCCCGAAAGGCTGCTTCTTCGTTTTCAGATAGCGAACCATCAAGAAACTTTTCAATAAGGTCAATATCATTATCTAAATTTTTCATGGCTTTTAATATTTTGTAGTAGCCAGCAAATCATTCCATACCCGGTCATTAAAAACCGTTTCTCTTAATTTTTCAAGACAACGTTTAAATCGTTGCCGGGCATTGTCAGGTTCAATCTTCAATATAGTCGCAATTTCCTCAAATCTCACATTGGAGCCTGAATCAGACAAATTGTTCTGTCCCTTGATTCCGTCTTTTAAACCAAACCGCAATTCAATTATCTGTCTGCATTTTTCATCCATCTTATCTTTGAGCACGGTCAATCTGTAAATCAAATCCTCAAGATCAGCCGCCGGTTCCTCTGAAATTTCTATTTTCGGATTTGCCGGGCGAAATTTACCAGCCTGTTCCAGTTGCTTAAAGCATTTATTACGGCAGATGGATGTCAGATAGGTATAAAATGTACTGTCTCCCCTAAATCGGTCTTCCATCACATTGCGGGAAGCGGTTACCAGGCCATCCTGAAAGATATCATCAGCATCCAATGCCAGGGAATGGAAACCCACAACCATTGATTTGATTCCGGGGTAATAGCTTTTATAGATAAACCTGTACATTTTGTTGTCGTTGTTTTTAACACCTTCCAAAATTTCGCTTTCGGTGTACTTTTGCTTATTGTACCCTAAATTGGATAAATGTGACAGGGGAGAGGGCTTTTTATTTTTCATTTATTTGTGATTGCAATTTATATAGAACCAACAACGCCGGATGTTATAAAATGCTCACAAACAAATAATTCTTGTTTTTAAGCACAATAGTTTAAACAAAAGTATCAAAATTCTGGATAAAATCAAAAAGCACAGCAATGGGGATTTTGTCCCGGTTGCTGTGCAGTTGTATTTGTTCAAGTTATTAATAAATGAAGAAACCATCTGGCAATTCCCCTGCCGGAAAACTTTCGGATGGCAGCTACAAGAAGTTGGCGATTTCGGAGATAAAGACTGTCAGCCAACGCAAAACTTGGTGCGAAGCACATCCCGATAGCGAAAATGAGCATTTAACCATTGAACCGCCAATTTCTTGTAGCTGCTTTTTTGCGTTCGTGCTATTCTCGTTATGTAGGTGGTCTGCCGTTTCAAGTTAGTTACCAGTCCGCCCTGTTTTTTCTTCGTTAAACCAATTTGTCCCTCTGTGAATATTGCCATCTTCGTCAATCCTTCCTGTCTTTTCTTCATTAAACCAATTTGTGCCTTTATGTAAATTTCCGTCCTTGTCAATTCTTCCAACTTTATTCTCGTTGAACCAATTTGTTCCTTCTAAAATGTTTCCATCTTCGTCTATCCTGCCGATTTTTTCTTCGTTGAACCAACTCCTTCCTTTATATATATTTCCTTCATCATCAACTCTACCTTTTAGTTCTTCATTGAACCAATTTGTTCCTGAATAAATTTTCTTTCCTTTTAATCCCACATAATCAGTTGCTTCTTCCTTTCTGTTTTGATTGTTTGAATTAAAAACGCTTAGTCCATTTTCGTATCCTCGTTTAGCATCTTCATTATAGTTTACAAGAATTTTGAAAATGATATAAATGACTACTGCTCCAATTACAAGTATCACAGCAACCATAAAAGCCGCATAGATTAAGAAGCACCAAGCGGCTATTAAGTAGAGTGTCGATGCCACTCGTACACCATTTTTAAGTCCACGATGTGTAAATGAGTCCGTCCAGTCAGAAAGCTTTACAATTGTCCAAAGCATTGGGTTAACAATGTAACTATAGAACCAGCCACTTTTTGCTGAAACATTGATTTGTGTTCGTCTGGTCCAAGCTTCTGCTTTTTCGGTCGTGTCATTAACACTGTTAGCATTGATAGCCGCAATGATTCCACCAACAAGTAGTGGTGAAACCAAGATTAAAATGTTGATTGTGTCCTGGTTCATTTTATTTAGATTTAAAAATTTGCTTACTCTATTCGGTTTTCAGCTTCCCCGTTTATGTCAGTCGGTTTAAGTTTACACTATCGCCAAAGCATGATGCATAACTCATGGCTAATTTTTTGCCGGGAGATTCATGAAAAGTTTAAACTCATTGTTTCCTGATGGGGTTGCTATAGCATCCGGAGAAGCTACATTGGATAAAGAATTTACCGGAGTAATTTGCCCGTTTGACAGTTCAAACACTGTCCATAGTGTTCCTTCGGTATTTGAAGGGACATTGAAGTTGGATATTAATGTACTTCCCTGATAGACCCTGACCTGTGCCGATGAATTTGAAAGTGCCACACTATATTCCTCATTCCGGTTTGAATAATCATGCACACTGTACCTATATATACCCTCTGATAACTGATATATTGTTACGGTTTCAGGTCCATAGGAGCTAACGTCATCATAATCAAGTGCTGCATTGACAAATTCATTCTGATAAAATGTTTTTGAATAATAACAAACATGAAATCTGCTTCCGTCTAAAGTAGGACCAGTCAGGTGGGAATCAAGATCAGAAGGGGCCACTCCCCAGGTAAGAATGATCCTGATTTCATCATCATTTAGCGTAGGCGTCATCGTTCCATTCTGGTTGTTCTGATTTTGCCCTCCAATGCACACAACAGTGAAGTAACAATCCGTAAAACCCTGTCTTTGTGCCTGAATAGTGTACTGTCCGGCAGGCAAGTTCTGCAAAGAATATAAGCCATTATTGCCTGAAACAGCAGTTACAACAACAGCACCCTCAATAGCGTTAATGCCTGCCCGGATACTAAGAGTACACCCCGGAACACCTGATCCATCTAAAGCATTCAGAATAACACCTGAAATACTGCCATTACTGCCATGAAATTCATCAATCTGAAGCACAGGCTCCAGGTATGTATCTTCATTCACCGAAACAATTACATTATGGTATACTACTGGTAAATATCCAGCCTTTGCGAACTCCACAATTATACCTTCTCCTGCCGGGGCTGCAATAGTGAATTGTCCATCAGATTCTGATACACTGGTTCCAAAATATTGGTTACCCTTTTTAACTTTAACCATAACACCTGCCAGCCCTGTCTGTGTTATGGCGTCTTTTACATTTCCTTTTATTGTTCCCTCGGCACTTCCATTCGCCTGAGCTATAATTTGCTGGTAATTGATTACATTAGGCAGGTAAAAATCGGCAAGGCTTTTTCCCAGAAAATCAACCTGAACTCCTACCCCAACTTCCGCTCCACCATATAGCGTCCACCATGGGGTAGCAAAAACATCGGCTCCGAGTTTCATAAATGCATTTGCATCGGTATAAGGACCTGCAATACCGTATATCAACAAATTAAGTTGAGGGCCGAAATATCCTTTAACTTCAGCACTGGCTGATAATTGGGGAGGCTGATAGGAAAACGACATTTCTGCATGACTGATGGGCTCCCATGAACCATTTTGATATTGAACGCCGTACTCAAGGGTTGATGACTGCGAAGCTTCGGTTTGGACGCGTAGATTTACTCCTATCTTTGCTCCCAGTGTTACCTCGAGAACAGGAATTATTATAATAGGTACTAATCCTGCTTGTATGCAGATTGGATTCATCGTGATACGGGTAAGTGAAATTTCTACTTCTCTTGGCATTATTTCACTACCCACAAACACCGTCAGATCAGTGCTTTGATTGTTCTTCAAGGAAAAATATAAATCCTCAAGTCTTCTGCGACGAATCTTGAAATCAAGGTTTACTATAGGATCCATAAAGAAGCTGCCATTGGCTTTAATCTGATCTTCCGTTGTCGCAGGATTCCCGTCGCCATCCCATAAAATAACATTATCTGCTTCAACAAAGAAACCCTCCCCATTAACACTTTTAACATTTACCCCCTTTTTCAAATTGTTCGAACCTGAAACATCACCAAATGTCAATTGCCTTGAAAAATCAACACTTAAATTGATGAATGCATCTTCAAATGTTGCATTTTCTGTTGTGAAAGTTGAATTGGATCCATTGTTAGTCACTCCGGTAATTTTTTTAAGAAACCCATATGGACTGACATCTGATATGCCACCGGCAATGATCATTCCTGTCTGGAGTTTTCCTGCAAGATCAGTGCTTGTTGGTATTACAATACTTCCCTGGTCATTGATAGATGTTATACTCAGTAGGTCAGTGCTATCAATCACCAGGAGGTTTTCCGCATATTCAGTTTCATTTGACTGAATTTCCTCCTCGTCCTTTTTGCATCCCGAAAGGATGGTCATAATAATGACAATAATGGTTGCATACAATGTAAAGCGTGTTTTCATGGCTTTTGGGTTTAGATGAATTCCTTTTAAAATGTATTCTTCAATAATTAATTTATTTCTTTGGTGATAAAATCAAAGAGTTTTGTTAAATTGTACCTTATGGGGTAAAAATGTGACAGGAGGATGAAAGAAATCACAACCTTCCAATCTAAAAAATTGAGCCCCCTCCGAAAAGTCCACCTCCAAACTCCAATTTTTAATCCCGGTCATAAATTAGGTGGTTATTAACAATTTGATGCGAGTTATAAACAATTGAATGTCAATAACCTAATTTGGTTTTTTTGATTAAAAATGTTATCTTTGCGTTGAATTACAAAGCGATAATCCATGTTTAGAAAATCAGAGAAAAACCACAGCTTGATGCCTTCATGAATGTGCCAAATTAGTGGTTATCAAACACCTGATAATGATACATTTAGTCAGAATATAGACCTGATTTATACTGGGATACAAGGATCTGCTTCCAGATATGATTTAGAACCAAATCTTGATGGATTATGGGTTACCGATACCCAAACAGGCGAAAAGATTTTGTCCAGGAAGGTCAAAAAACATAAAAACAGGACGGAAGACAGATATCAAATCAAAACCCCTGAAGAGAAATATCGCTATTTTGGCGCAATAGAAATAAGGGCTTCTGAGCTACGAGGGCAGATCAAACAACGACCAACAGCACAAGCCCAAAAGCGAAATAATGTTGAAGCAACAATATATCACTTTGGGTGCGAACTGAAAAACAAAAAACAGAATACAGAGGGTTGATCAAGCAAAAAATATGGTCTTTCTGTAGATGCCTGTGGATCAATCTTGCACGGATTGTCAAATATTCCGTACATCTAGATCGGAAACCCAATGCAAAAGTTAAAAACCAAGCTCTTTAGAGCTTTTTCGACCTGCTATCCACCATACTGAATCATTTGGCACAAAAACTACTCAACTTACTCAACTTGCCCAACCGAATTTTAAACCACTTTACTTTTATAGCACGCCTGCGCTATTGTGGTGCGGTGCGAAAATGGTAGTTATCGGAGGGGGCTCAATCTTGCTTATACGCTAAAAAAGAACCCCGAAATTGGAAATATACGCGAAACTTTTCTGCTCAATCAATTGCTTAATGCCGGTCTGGAAGTTTATGCTCCTACCGAGGGTGATTTTCTGGTAAACGAATTAATCCTTGAAGCAGGTGGTAAAACCAAAAGTAGCCGTCAGGTAAGCCATCAAAAAAAATGGGCGATCGCTGCAGATAATATAGAGACCGGTTATGACAGAAAAATACCTTTGTGGTTGTTTGGGTTTCTTTATTAAAAGAAAAGCTTAGCTGACACACAACCTAAAATTTAAGTATGTTTATATTTATGCAATGTATCACCTGCACCTGACCCATGCAATCCGAACCTGATATACCCCTGCCTATAAAATTCAATGCCTGCAAGCACCACTTGCCTTATATGTTGCAGTTCAACCCTTCAGAACCCGGTATATTACCCGATAATTTCTGTAATAACTATACGGATTTATATACCGGTTTTCTTTCTCCGGCAACCATAGCCCGGGAGGTAATTGTTCAACTTAAGGAGAGAAGGCTCCTGGAAATTCAACCCTTTGAGAAAGCCATGTCGGCACTTTCCAGTTTTTTTATCCTTACCCTGAGCGACAACTCCCAATGGATTATCCGCAAAGGCGACAACGCGGACAGATATATTCATATTCATCCTGCCCGCACAGGTAATTTTACTTTACGGTTTAAAAAATCCACCCTCAAAACTTCACTGCTGTTGTTCCACGAATACCATGGAGAAACAGGTGCCCTCACCCTTAAAAATGTCAACTCAGTGAGAGTGCAGGCAGGCCTTTCGCCCATTAATAAAATAGAAAAAAGCAAGAGTATTGGCAGGTGTTATTCCACTTTGCTGAAATTTGCTGAGGAATGACGCAAGCCAATGAATGCTTGCACCGTTTATTAAACCGTCCATTTTGCTGCTAAACCAGTCATCGACCTAAGGTTTCTCTTTGGACGATGTGGATTTCGTGCATTAATGTTGACAAAAGCTTAAGAAATAAATGTGCTCATTGCTTACCTGGCCTTCGTCAGCAATGCCTCAAAATACATGGCAAAAGAGCGGTATAAAAAGTGGGTCCATTTTCCAAAAGGAACGATGATGAGTGCCCACTGTGCAAGTACAGTCAGATGGATTAGATACATCCACAGGTTATTCTCGATGATGCCCAGATCAATGAATGAGCGGACCAGCAATGCGGTTAAACCCATCAGCAGCAGCCAGATAACAAAGAACCAATCCGAAGGCTGGGAGTTTTTGCTGACTTCGCGGTTTTTCTGAATCCTGCTTTTTACAAAATCAACAGTGATAATAAATATCAGGGCACTTTCAACATACCCTAAAATTATTACAAACAGATTCTGCGAACCAAACCAATCGAGGAAAACCGTAGTAAAAAGCAACATCAAATAGCCAATAACCAAAACAAAGTGCTCTAGCCACCTGAACTGATTGTCGTCGCAACCCAGTGAACGTTTTTGAGTAAACATATGAACAAACAACTCACCGCTGGTTTTAAGATAAGTCATGAACGAAAGCTTTTTCCCGGGCTTCAGTATCACAAAATACCACATACGGATAATGTTTGGCAGCAATATAAAAGTGAATACCGCACCAATAGCAGTCATTTCAAAATAATGGCCAAAATGCATTATAGCTTCGGGATTAAATGCCTGAGAAGCGGCAAATGAAATCACTCCAATGGCTACCAGTAAAAAGGCTATAATACTCAGGGGAAGCGACTTATATAGTAATCCCGATAGCCCCGTCCAGTCGTATTTGGAGGTAAGCCAGCGCCGGAGCGACATCATCAGTTCGCCCGGATTTGCCGTTTGCGGGCAGTAGGTGGTACATTCCCCGCAATAGTAACACAGCCAGGGTTTGAGTGAGGAAGTGAGCTCCTCTTCCATCCCCAGCACACTCAGGCGAACCATTTCGCGCGGGAAGGAGTTTTCGGGCGTGGACAAAGAGCAAACTGCTGTGCAGGTGCCACAATTGTAACAGGCGTTAAAATTAATTGCACCATAATTTTTTAGTGCTTCTCCGAATTTAGGATCAATCCCTGCCATTACTGCTTTATTTTATACGTAAAATACTCATCCATATCGTCCACTTCACCGGTAGCAACAAAACCATACTTTACCAGCGACATAAGATAGTAAACTACCTCAGGTCTCGGCATACTCAGCTTTTCAGACAGTTGCATGATGGTTAGCTCACCCTCCTTAAGCGCTTCAAGAATGGCTTTTTTTATCCGGTTAAATTCCTTCAACTGGTCTTTGGCCTGCTGCGAAACCTCCCGTTTCTCCTTAAGATATTTGAAGGTCTTTCCTTTTTCTATTTCCATTGTAAATCTTTTTTTAATGGGTTTCCCTGTTTAATCCATTGCAAGTGCATCAATCATGCTTTCAATTTCCTTGTTGGAATAAGCAATCAGATCGAGGGCATCCGTCGGGCATACCGGCAGACACATGCCGCATCCTTTACAAACTGAATTGTTGATGAGCGCTATGGCCTTGCCACTTTCGTTACTCATGCTGATGGCATCAAAGGGGCAGGCTTTAGTACAGGCATCACACCAGGAGCAGAGCTCAGCATCCACTTCAGCTACAATGGGTTCGGTTTCCAGCTCACCTTTGCTCACGTAGGAGTATGATTTGGTGGCTGCCGCCAGGGCTGAGTTTACAGATTCCATAATATTCTTAGGGCTCTGACACGCACCAGCAATAGTTACGCCGTCAATAAAGGTTTCCACCGGACGGAGTTTTATGTGGATTTCATTGAAAAAATGGTCCCGTCCTTTCGGCAACTTAAACAGGGAACCTACAGAATTGTCAGCACGGGGAACCATGCCGGTAACCAGCACCACCAGATCGGCTTCAACCTCCATGGGGCGACCGGCACTCAGAATGTCTGTAATTTTTACCATGGTTTTTTCGCCTTCGCGGGATACTTCCGGCAAGCTTTCTTCGTCGCCCTGAAGATAAATATCGCCAAGTTCCAGGGATTCAGCATAAAGCAATTCTTGTTTACCATAAGTCCGGATTCCCCGCGTAAAGTGGTAGTTGTAAACTTTCGGAAATTTTTTCTTCACCTGCACCGAAGTATGAATCGCCGAAGTGCAGCAATACCTTGAACAATAGGTGTTTCCACCTTCTTCCTGCCGGCTGCCCACGCAATAGATATAGGCAATGTTTTTAATCTCTTTGCCGTTGTGCATCAGCTTTTTATCGCTCAACTCCAGCATGCGGACAAATTGCGGAAGCGTAACCACATTATCTACCTCGCTGTATCCATACTCACCTTCCGCCGGAGTGTATGGGTCAAAACCGGTAGCCATCAACACAGAACCCACATGTAAATCGAGTACTTCCTCCTTTTGCGAAAGATCAATTTTATCACAAATGGCCTCACATTTGCCACAACGGGTACAGCTTTCCATATCAATGGTGGCCGTTTGCGGATATTCGGAGGCAGCATTGCGGTAGATGGCTTTGCGCTTGGTCAGGTTGAAGTTAAATTCATCGGAAACTTCCACCGGACAGGCATCAATGGCCTGCTGAAGTTGTTTTTCTTCGCATATTCCGGTAAAATAGCGGGGCTGAACACTCACTTTTAATCTAAAATCACCTATACTTCCGGCATTGTGAGTTACTTCAGCGCTGGTAAAGATGGTTACATTCTTTCGTTTAACCAGGTCGTTATATAATTTGGTGATGAGCTCTTTTCCCGTTTGATTGTTGGTGAACATAGCACCCCACTGGGAAACCCTGCCGCCTACAAAAGGGGCTCTTTCAATCAGATAAACCGGACAATCCATATTAGATAAGGCGATGGCTGCTTTCATGCCGGCTACTCCTCCTCCAATAACGGCTACAGCTTTTTGTGCCAGAATTTTGTTGGGTATGAGCGGTTCAGCCAGGCGGGCTTTGGCAATGGCTGCCTTTACAATGTGTATGGCTTTTTCGGTGGCTCCAACCTTATCGTCGGAATGCGCCCAGGAATCCTGTTCACGGATATTGGCATGCACATAGTTGTATTTGTTCAGGTCAGCCCGCTCACTCACATTTCTAAAAGTGGTAAGGTGAAGCTTGGGTGAACACGAAGCCACCACAATGCCATTGAGTTCATTGCCTTTGATATCATCAACCATATCCTTTTGGTTGGAATCGGAACAGGCAAACATGGTGGTTTTGGCCAGGTAAACCCCGCCTTCATCTTCAATGGCTTTTTTCACTTTTTCAACATCCACATAATCAGAGATGTTGCCGCCGCAATGGCATACGTAAACGCCTATTTTCTTTTTCATTATCCCTGTATTAAATAACTTATGGCTTCTGAAGAGGCAGAACCTGCCGAGAGGATTGAATCGGGAATATCCATGGGCCCTGAAGCCGTACCGGCCACAAAAACACCGTCAATGCTGGTGAGTGCAGGGCTTGCCAAAATATCAGTCTGATGAATAAACTTATAATTGTCAAGTTGCAGTTGATTTGGCTCAAAAAAGTCCGAAGCATCCTGATTGGGAAGTACGCCCACCGACAGAATCACCATGTCGTGATCGGCCTCTTTCAGTATGCCTTCGTTAATGTCTTCGTAACGCAGGGTAAGGTTACCGTTTTCCTGTTCGGAGATTTTGCCAATTTTGCCCTTTACAAAATTTACACCCATGCCTTTGGCCTGCTGGTAAAATTCTTCGAAACCTTTACCAAAGGATCGGATGTTGATGTAGTAAATGGTGACATCAGCCATGGGCAAGGCTCCCATCAGCAACTGTGCCTGTTTAATGGAGTACATACAGCATATTTGCGAGCAGATGGGGTTGCCTATAGTAGCATCCCGTGAACCGGTGCAAAGTACATAGGCAATTTTGTCCGGGACTTTACCGTCACCGGGACGTAGTACTGTATTAAACGGCCGGGTAGGAGCCAGTTCGCGCTCCATTTGCATAGAGGTTATCACATTTTTATACAATCCAAATCCGTAACGCGGTATCATCAGGGGATCGAACAGTTTAAACCCGGTGGCAAGAATTACTGTTTTTACACTTATCTGCAAGGTTTCTACTTCCTGCGTAAAATCAATACAATTGGTCGGACAAACCTTTTCACAGGCACCGCACAATACACAATTCTCTATATCAATGGCAGCAGCTTTTGGGCTGGCGATGCTAAAAGGTATAAAGGCAGCTTTTCGGCCAACCAGGTTATACTGATACTGATCCGGCACACTCACCGGACAAGCCTGTTCGCAAAGTTGACAAGCGGTACAGTCTTCAATTACCACATAACGCGGCTGCCTGACTATGGTTGCCTCAAAATTATTCTCGGCAATTTTGTTGATACTGCTTACTTCACTACTGGTAAAAATGGTGATGTTTGGATGCCTGGAAATTTCAGAAACTTTAGGCGTAGTGATGCAGGCTGCGCAATCGAGGGTAGGAAATACCTTGCTCAGCATTATCATTTTACCGCCTATAGACAGCTCTTTTTCTACCAGCAATACTTTATAACCGGTAGAAGCCAGGTTCAGTGCTGATTCGCCACCGGCTACGCCACCACCGACAATGAGTGCATCGAAATTGAGATGATTGGATTGTCCGTTCATTATTACGGGTTTGTGGTTTTTAATAAGTATTCATTAAAGCCTTTGATCTGCTTTACAAACGATTCACTACATACCGAGCAGATGGCGGCCATTTTCAATCGCGCAGGGTCTATGGATTTTTCTTTCATCAGCACATGTGTGCGCCCCACAACGTTTCCGGTTTTTTCGGTACATGATTCTCCAAATACACAATCGGTGCCATCGGCGGCAATAAAAACGCCGTCAAAACCCTTTTCATAGGCATGTAAAATCCAGCGGGATTTAATACCACTTGAACAGGGAACCGTAATGGTGTACACCGTTGGCGGATAGTGAAGTTTAAGTAAGCCCGCCATATCAATGGCGGGATCACTTATTTTTTCTGTAGAAAAGACTAAAATCTTAGCGCTTTTCCTAATCTTTTCAGCCATGACTGTGATTATTTTTTCTTCATATAAACTTTGAAGAAACCATCTTCTTCAACAGCGCCGAGATATTCATGACCCTGTTTGCCGCACCATTTGGGAATATCACTTTTTGTACCTTCATCGGCTGATAATATTTCCATAATATCGCCTGACTTTATGGTTCCAATGGCTTTTTTTGCCTCGAGCAGCGGTCCTGGACAAGCAGTTCCACGGGCATCTACTGATTTTGCTACGGTTGCACTTTTCAATTCTTCAGTTGTCATTTTCTTGATTTTTAAAGGTTTATATTTGTTTTAGTATTTCATTATTCGCAATTTTCTTTGAAAAGGGACGTCTAATTCTGCTCGACAGTCCTGCTTTTAATTGGATGACAAGGAGACTTGGGGACAAGGAGAAGCAGCTGGGACGAGGGACGCTTAAAAGGGACGAGGAGCGTTTAAAAAGGGCAAGGGTAAATAGGCAGGCAGGCAAAGGGATGCTTCTAACCTCTAACTTCTAACCTCTATCCTCTAACCTCTAACCTCTAACCTCTAACCGATCACCGCTCATCACAGATCACAGATCACTGATCACTCAAAACCCACAGCTAAATAAAAAGCTGCATGGCACTTTCACCCGCATCGGCCACAAATGTGGTGGCGCCGGCATAGCTCAGGTATGGATAATCAATCATCTCTTCTTTTTTGAATCCCATAAGGTTCATGGACATCTCGCAAACGATGATCTCGATTTCCAGTTCAGCGGCCTGTTGAAACATTTGCTCCATCGACATTACCCCCTGGCTTTTCATCAGATATTTAATCATCATTGGGCCCATACCGGCCATGTTCATATTTGAAAGCTTCAGTTTGTCTTTACCTTTGGGAAGCATCATGCCAAACATTTTGGAGATAAAGTCCTTACCTTCTCCTTTCTTTTCTTTAGCGCGCAATGCCGAAAGCGCCCAGAAAGAAAAGAACAATTTGACTTTTGTATCCATGGCCGCTGCCGCAAGCGAAATAACCATGGCAGCCAGGATTTTATCCATATCGCCCGAAACGATGGCAATAGACAGTTGATCTTTTCTGGAGCTTTCCAGTGTTGCTACTTTGGCTGTAAGAACATTAATCTGCTCTTGTAATTGCCTGACATCCAATTCTGTTTCCTGCATTTGAAATAGTTTTAATATAGATTAGTATGTAAGGGTTGCTTTGGCCGGGAATACTTCTTTCACTACAATCCCTGTAGCAACACTTGGTTCTTAAATTCAAAATAAAAGGCTCTCCCATCACACTTAGATGATTCAAAAAACCGGCTCCATTGTGAATGAATTAACATTGACAAAATTATATATATAAAACTACATGTGACGTATTAGAATGTGCTGCTTGAAACATATAAATGTGATATAATTCACACTTTATGTTTACTTTTGTCAAATGGACGACAATTGTACAACCTGCAGGTTTATGTCGAAAGCGGCAGAGACCCTGAGCACTGAAAACCTGGGCTATTTATCCTGTAATAAGGCGATGGTTCGGTTTAAGCGGGGAGATTCCATCATCAAGCAAGGCATGTTTTCCACCAATATCGCTTACTTGCGGAGCGGCCTTGCCAAAATTCACCTCTCTGGACCCAGCCAGGAACAAATCGTAAGATTGGTGAAAGCACCTTCCTATCTGGGATTGCCAACTTCTATAGGTGATAAGATTAACCAGTATTCGGTTACAGCCATCAGCGAAGCTGAAGTATGCTATATTGATATGTCCTCCTTCAGATATTTATTGAAAGAGAATGAATTGTTTTCCTACCAGATCATCCTTGAACTCTGTAGTAATGAGCTGGAAGCCATACGCAGGTGCGCCAACCGCACTCAAAAACAAATCCGGGGAAATATTGCGGATGTGATTCTCGAGTTCGCTGACAAGATATACAAAACGGATACTTTTACGCTTCCCATTTCTCAGGCTGAGATCGGAAACCTGGTGGATACCAGCCGCGAAAGTATCAACCGCACCTTATCCGAGTTTCATAAAGACGGTATCATTCGCTTTACGGGTAAAAAGATTGAAATCCTGAATAAAAAGTCTCTGATGCTAATCAGCCAGACCGGATAACTTAAATAATCCGGTACTTATCCACAATTCAATACCTTTGCGCGCTTTCTTCATAGAAAACTCCGCAACTTAATGGCTTCTACCCTCAACCGGCTTCGGCTTTGCGCATTAATGGCTTACCCTAAAGGGCTGAAAACGGCGTGGTGGCTGATAAAAATTACCGTACCGGTATCGTTTGGGGTAATGTTGCTCCAGTACTTTGGCCTGCTTGATCTTATTGCCGGATATACCGGGCCGTTTTTCCAACTGCTTGGCTTGCCGGGAGTGGCCGCTATCGTGTTTATTACCAGCATCTTTACCAACATTTATTCTGTGGTGGCCATTCTGGCTATGCTTCACTTACCTATGCGTGAGGGAATTATTCTAGCCAGTATGTGTCTGATTTCGCATGGTTTCATCATTGAATCGGCTGTATTGCGCAAAACAGGTTCTTCGGTGCCCCGGATGCTACTTTTAAGACTATTGGGAAGTTTTGTGGTTGCCTTTCTGCTGAATCAAATTATGCCCGGAAGCAGTGGATCCGGACAATCTGTTTATGTTATAGAAACACTAAGCTTTTCGGCAGCCTTCTCAAACTGGTTCTTCTCCATTGGCCGGACGGTGGTGAAAATTCTCATTCTGGTAAATATATTGCTGTTTTTTCAGCAGGTGATGGAAGAATTCAACTGGATCCGACTGATTGAAAAACCGATGAAACCTGCGCTCAGGCTTATGGGATTGCCGCCATCAACAACCCTTTCATGGATTGTGGCCAACCTTATCGGACTGGCTTATGGTTCTGCCATAATGATTGATCAGCGCGAAAAAGGCCGCATCACTGCCGAAGAAGCCGACCTGCTCAACCACCATGTGGCTATTTCCCACTCGCAACTGGAAGACCCACTGCTTTTTCTCACCCTCGGCTATGCCATGCACTGGCTGATGTGGCCGCGATTTCTGCTGGCAGTTGCAGCGGTCTGGATAAGAAGACTGTTGAAATAGTTTCAGGTTATAAGATGACCTACCAGGTTGCCTCGACATGGTTCGACAATTGCTCACCAACCGGCTTAGGCACCGGAAAACCTGGGGAGTCCCATCTCAACAAATCAACACATCAGCACATCAGCAAATCAACACATCAACTTCGCTTTACTTAAACATCAGTACCTGCTTCGTTTTTCCTTCGGAAACAAATCCCCTGAACATACCGGGCGTATTGAAAGGCATGGCAATATTTCCATCCTTATCAAGGGCGATGAGGCCACCTGTGGCTCCCTGATCTTTTAGCTTTTTGTTGATGATGTAGTCGGTAGCCTGAGCGACGGATTCACCCAAATACAACATTCTGGCAGAAACATCATAGGCTACCGCATTCCGGATAAAATACTCCCCATGCCCGGTGCATGAAACGGCGCAGCTTTTATTGTTGGCGTAAGTCCCTGCACCTATGATAGGTGAGTCGCCAATGCGACCGAACTTTTTATAAACCATGCCTCCGGTGGAAGTTGCTGCAGCCAGATTCCCTGACTTATCCAATGCTACTGCGCCAACAGTTCCTTTGCGGCCATCGTTCTCCATCCGGGCTTTCACTTTCAGGTATTCCTGCCAACTTTCTTCGGTATAAAAATAAGAAGGATCAACTATTTCCAGTCCCTGCTGCCGTGCAAATTCTTCTGCACCGCGTCCGGCAAGCATTACATGTTCGGATGAATCCATCACACGCCGGGCGGCTTCAACAGGACTTTTTATCGTCATAACGCCGGCTACAGCGCCTGCTTTGCCGGATTTCCCATCCATAATGGACGCATCCAGCTCGTTTTTACCTTCCGCATTAAATACGGCTCCTTTGCCCGAATTGAATAAAGGACAGGCTTCCATCACCTGAATCGCGACTACTACTGCATCTAATGAAGTGCCGCCTTTGCTCAATATTTCTTCTCCGGCGCTAAGGGCTTCGAAAAGTGCCTTCTCATAGTCAGTCTGCTTTGCCGGTAAATAGCGGTCAGAAGTTATGGTGCCGGCCCCACCATGAATTACCAGCACGTAACCTGGGTTTTGAGCAGTCGTCTCAAATCCGGCTATCCATAAAAGAATTAAAAAGAAAAAAGAGAGCGTTTTCATAACAGACAGTTTAATTAATTGCACTACAGAAAGTTACCACGAAATTATGAAATTTTAACAATCGTTAAATACTGGAAGCTTCAATTGGGTCAGGAGAACATTCCCCGGATATCAATAATCCCGAAAAGGTCAGCCGAAGAGATAATGATAATCACGATGATGAACCACCGGATAAAATTGGCACCCCAGGCATTGGCATAACGTGAAGCTACAAAGGCGCCGATGATGTTGCCAATGGCGTGGATCAATCCAAATTGCCAGTTCACTTTATCGTTCAGAATAAATACTCCCAAAGCAAAAATAGTGTAAATCAATACAATAAACACCTTGATGGCATTGGCTTTTACCAGATCATAACCTGCACCAAGCACAATGGCAGCCAATAAAAAGTAACCAACGCCCACCTGTACGAAACCCCCATATACCCCAATGCCAAAGAAAATGAGTATTTGAACCCAGCTTATCTTTTTCAGTTGAAGGTGCTCTTGTCCTTTCAGCCACTTATTGGGCTTTGTAAGGATGAAAAACACCATCATAATCATTACCAGACCAATGGCTTTGCGGAAGGTAGCTTCATCTATTTCAACTGAAAGCTGGGCACCGACAATTGAGCCAATCGTGGTGGGAATCGCGAGCCACCAGGCCTTGCGTGTATCAAGCAGCTTTTGTTGCCTAAAGGTAGTTACCGAAGTCAGGTTTTGAAGAATCACCGCGATGCGGTTGGTACCATTGGCAACATCTGCAGGCAAACCCATAAACATAAACAGCGAAAGAGAAATAATGGTACCTCCGCCGGCCAGCGTATTGATAAATCCAACAAAAACACCCGACACTATTAACGCGATGATTTGAAGGCTGGTCATGTTATTTTTTTTGAATTACAAAAGTAACAAAAAGGAGAGAGCGAAGAGCTATGGCTGAAATGTACGGTTAAGAGGGTTGCATCCCGCTTACCGAATCTTACCCATGAAAATACTTGACAATGGGTTTTATAAATTAGGTTTTGCCCCCGAAGCATATCCGAGTCGCACAAATAGAAGCAGGGCAGTACAATAAAAGTCAAACCACTACATTCACAATCTTCCCCGGCACCACAATCACTTTACGCGGCGCTTTTCCTTCCAGCCATCTGGCAGATTCGGGGGCTGAAAGAACAGCTTTTTCAATTTCAGGTATCGGCATATCAAGAGGTAATGCCAACTTGAAGCGCATTTTCCCGTTGAAGGAAACCGGGTATTCAAAAGTGTTCTCAACAGTATGCGCCTCATTAAATATGGGAAAGATGGCTTTGGTAACACTTTCAGTATTTCCCAACAGGCTCCAGAGCTCTTCGGCAATATGCGGTGCATAAGACGAAATAAGCACGGTAAGCTCGCTTAAAATACTGCGGTTATTACATTTCAGTTCCGAGAGTTCATTCACACAAATCATAAAGGAACTTACGGCTGTATTGAAGGAGAAGCGTTCAATATCTTCCTGTACCTTTTTGATGGTTTTATGCAGCGCCTTTAATTCAGCAGGTGTCGGAAGGTTGTCATTGACCACAAAATTATTGTCAAAGTCATGGAACAGCCGCCACAACTTGCGTATAAAGCGAAATACGCCTTCAATACCATTGGTGTCCCAGGGCTTGGCCTGTTCAAGCGGGCCCAGAAACATCTCGTATAATCTAAGTGTGTCGGCACCATATTTATCAATCAGGTCATCGGGATTTTGTACGTTGTATTTGGATTTTGACATCTTTTCCACTTCCCACCCACATATGTACTTTCCGTCCTCCAGGATGAATTCGGCATTGGAAAGATGAGGCTGCCATGCTTTAAAAGCTTCAACATCAAGTATATCATTATGAACGAGATTGACATCAACATGAATGGCATCGCTGAAATGCTCCCTTCCGGGATAATTCTTAGATACATATACGGGAATGAGCTTCAGGCTTTCCTGTTCAATAAATATAGGCATCTTTTCACCATGAACCACCTTCCGAATACGCTCCATCACCTTGTCTAAATCGAGAAAATCACGGATGGGTATCAGCATCAGTTTCAAGCCTTTTTCTTTACAATAGGCTTCATAAGGATGGGCGATTTTTTCAAGCGCCTGCTGGCGTTTTACTTCAATAATTAATCCTGCTTCTTTACTGAAGAAGTCAAACTTGCGATTTCCATCCCGGTAATCGCGTTCAAAGCCAACACCAGTTTTGCGGTCTCTTAAGTTTTCCCACAGCATATATTCTGCCATCTTCTCCAGGTTAACGCGGTACACAAAATTCGACCTGCCCTGAATCATACCCTGATTGATAAGCTTTTGGAATGGTTCATCTTTCACCGTAAGGCCCAGATCGTACAAAAACTTATTCCAGAAACGGGCGTAAATCAGGTGGCCGGTAGCATGCTCGGCGCCGCCCATGTATAGGTCAACGTTTTGCCAATAGGAGTTGGCTTCTTTCGAAAAATATTCATTTTCATTCCGCGGATCCATATAACGCAAATAGTAGCCGCTTGAACCGGCAAATCCGGGCATGGTATTAGTCTCCAGGGGATAACCATCTTTGTTTACCCAGTTTTTGGCACGTGCCAGGGGCGGCTCACCACTTTCGGTGGGCAGGTAGGCATCTACTTCAGGCAATTCAAGAGGCAATTCGTTCTCAGCAATGGTAAAGGGCATGCCATCCTTATAATAAATCGGGAAAGGTTCGCCCCAATAGCGCTGACGGCTGAAAATGGCATCACGCAGACGGAAATTTACCTTACCGAAGCCGAGATCCAATTCTTCCACTTTGCGGATGGCGGCAGGAATGGCTTCCTTCACTTCCATTCCCGAAAGGAATTCGCTATTGATCATGATGCCTTCCTTTGAATCGTAGGATTCTTCCCATAACGACGGGTCAACCGGGGTTTCGCCTTCGCGGGAAACCACCTGACGGATGGGCAAATTAAAGTACCGTGCAAAGGCAAAGTCACGGCTATCGTGGCCGGGTACCGCCATAATGGCTCCGGTACCGTAACCCATCAACACATAATCGGCTACCCAAACCGGAATTTCTTCGCCATTGAGCGGATTCACCGCATAGCCGCCAGTAAATTGGCCCGAAATCTTCTTAACTTCAGTCATGCGCTCGCGTTCCGAACGGTTTTTGGCCCAAAGCAGGTATTCTTCTACTTTTTCGCGGTGTTCAGCAGTGGTAATCTCCCTGACAAAAGGATGCTCAGGAGCCAGCACCATAAAAGTTGCCCCCAACAAAGTGTCGGCTCTTGTGGTGAAAACTTCAAGGTCTTCGTTAAAATTCTTCAATTTAAAACGTACCGAGCACCCCTGCGAACGCCCGATCCAGTTACGCTGAATTTCACGAATAGATTCGGGCCAGTCCACCTTATCAAGACCGTTAAGCAGCCTGTCGGCATAAGCGGTAATGCGCAGCAGCCACTGTTTCATGGTTTTGCGTTCTACCGGATGGCCGCCACGAATTGAAAACCCCTCACTTACTTCATCATTGGCCAAAACGGTTCCCAGGGCAGGGCACCAGTTTACCATGGTGTCGGCAAGATAAGCCAGACGGTAGTGCATCAATACTTCCTGTTGTGCCCTTTCATCCATAGCATTCCAGTCTGAAGCCGCAAAAGGTTCAATCTCGCTGTGAGCAGCATCAATGGAAGCATTCCCCGAAGATGAAAATATTGAAGTTAAACTGGCAATGGGTTCTGCCTTTTGGCTGATGTTGTTGTACCAGGAGTGGAACAACTGAATAAAAGTCCACTGCGTCCATTTATAGTATGCAGGATCGCTGGTGCGCACTTCGCGATCCCAGTCGTACGAAAAACCTATCTTATCGAGTTGTTCGCGGTAGCGGGCAATATTTATTTCGGTGGTAATGGCGGGATGTGTACCGGTTTGAATGGCATACTGCTCTGCAGGAAGTCCGTAAGCATCATAACCCATGGGATGCAATACATTAAAACCTTTCAGGCGTTTGTAACGGGCGTATATGTCAGAAGCAATATAGCCGAGTGGATGCCCAACGTGCAATCCAGCTCCAGATGGGTATGGAAACATGTCAAGCACATAGAATTTGGGCTTGTTATAATCGATTTCCGTTTTATACGTTTTATTCTTTGCCCAGGCTTGCTGCCATTTTTGTTCAATTTCCCTGAAGTTGTAATCCATTGATAGTAGCGCTATTTTTGAATGAATTTGCAAAGGTAAGCATGAATTTGTCGCGAAGAGATGCAAATTATTGGCTAAGTTTCAATAAACCGTAGACCGGATGCAGAATAAATGGGAAAACACCCGGATGTGACGAAAAATCTTATCAAGGAATGACCTTTCTTTATGTTTTTCGTTTAAAATGCGCTAAAAATGAAGGGCATTCAATTGTTTCTGGCTAACTTTGCAGGCAAATGCTACAAATATGAAACGAATTGCCGTTTTTGCTTCCGGAAACGGTTCAAACGCCGAGCACATTACGCGATATTTTGCCGAGAGTAGTCTGGCAAGGGTTGAAGCCATTTATTGCAACAATCCTAAGGCTCACGTAATCAGACGGGCTACCAATCTAAAGGTTCCCCTCGTGCTTTTTGACCGTGAGAAATTTTATGCTTCTGATGTTGTATTGCGCGATCTTCAAAGCCGCAACATTGACCTGATTGTGCTGGCCGGATTTCTTTGGCTGATGCCAGGAAGTATTACCAGGGTTTTTAGCCAGAAAATTGTTAATATTCATCCTGCTTTATTACCATTATATAGTGGTAAAGGTATGTTTGGTGATAATGTTCATGAGGCGGTTGTTGAAGCCGGTGAAAAAGAATCCGGTATCACCATTCATCTTATAGATGAGGTGTATGATCATGGAGCCATTCTTTTGCAGGTGAAATGCAAACTGACCCCGGATGAAACCCCCGAAAGCCTGGCCGAAAAAATCCATCAGCTTGAGTATGAGCACTATCCAAAGGTGATAGAACAGCTTTTAGAGGAGTAGGATATTTGTAGTGATCGGTGATCAGTAATCGGTGACGTGTGATCAGTGATCTGTAATCTGTTGATTCGTTGATTTGTTGAGGTGTTGCGTGTCCGCCTCAGGCGGGAGGTGTTGTTAAAAATCCGAAATCTTCATATCCGCATATCCGCACATCAACACATCAGTGATCTGTGATCTGTAATCAGTAATCGGTGACGTGTGATCAGTGATCTGGAAGGGTTGATTTGTTGAGGTGTTGCGTGTCCGCCTCAGGCGGGAGGTGTTGTTAAAAATCTGCAATCTTCATATCCGCACATCATCACATCTGTAATCTGTTGATTCGTTGATTTGTTGAGGTGTTGAGGTGTTGCGTGTCCGCCTCAGGCGGGAGGTGTTGTTAAAAATCCGAAATCTTCATATCCGCACATCATCACATCAGTGATCTGTGATCTGAAAGGGTTGATTTTGTTGATGGGTTGATTTGGTGAGAGGTGATCTGTTATCTGTGATCTGTGATCTGTGATCTGTAATCTGTAATCTGTAATCTGTTGATTTGTTGAGGTGTTGAGGTATTGTTAAAAATCTGCAATCTTCATATCCGCATATCCGCACATCATCACATCTGTAATCTGTAATCAGTAATCGGTGACGTGTGATCAGTGATCTGGAAGGGTTGATTTGTTGAGGTATTACGTGTCCGCCTCAGGCGGGAGGTGTTGTTAAAAATCCGAAATCTTCATATCCGCA
>JAVEQP010000026.1:30885-39799 GCA_034007585.1 Lentimicrobium sp.
ATCTGTAATCTGTAATCAGTAATCGGTGACGTGTGATCAGTGATCTGGAAGGGTTGATTTGTTGAGGTATTACGTGTCCGCCTCAGGCGGGAGGTGTTGTTAAAAATCCGAAATCTTCATATCCGCACATCATCACATCAGTGATCTGTGATCTGAAAGGGTTGATTTTGTTGATGGGTTGATTTGGTGAGAGGTGATCTGTTATCTGTGATCTGTGATCTGTGATCTGTAATCTGTAATCTGTAATCTGTTGATTTGTTGAGGTGTTGAGGTATTGTTAAAAATCTGCAATCTTCATATCCGCATATCCGCACATCATCACATCTGTATTCTGTTGATTCGTTGATTTGTTGCGTGTCCGCCTCAGGCGGGAGGTGTTGTTAAAAATCCGAAATCTTCATATCCGCATATCCGCACATCATCACATCTGTAATCTGGAAGGGTTGATTTGTTGAGGTGTTGCGTGTCCGCCTCAGGCGGGAGGTGTTGTTAAAAACTGCAATCTATACATCTGCAATCGGCAATCTGCAATCAATCAAATCATCGCGTGTCTTTGCGTCATTGCGTCTTTGCGTGGAATTTTCAATCCGAAATCCGAAATCTGCAATCCGCAATCTCCTACCGTCCTATCAGCAAATAGTAATTCTTCTTCCCTTTCTGGGCTAACAAATACTTTCCACTCAAAAGTTGGGTTTGATCGGCAATAAAATCTTCCCCAACTTTGGTTTTATTTATCTGGACACCGCCATCTTTCAACATGCGGCGGGCCTCGCCTTTAGACGAAAAAATGGTTGTTTTCTCAGCCACCAACTCAACAATGCCAATTCCTTGCTGAAGTTCATCCAGACTAATTTCAAATTGAGGTACGCCTTCAAAAACAGAAAGCAAGGTATCTTCATTCAACTTGTGCAGTGCTTCAGCGGTACCTTTACCAAACAAAATTTCAGAGGCTTCAAGCGCCGCCTGGTAATCGGCCTCGGAATGTACCCTTTCCGTAAGGTCTTTGGCCAGCGCTTTCTGTAACACGCGCAGATGTGGCGCTGCCTGATGTTCGGCAATCATGGCTTCAATCTCTTCCTTCCCGAAAAGGGTGAAAATGCGGATGTACTTTTCTGCATCGGCATCTGAAGTATTTAGCCAGAACTGATAAAATTTATAGGGCGATGTCCTTGCGGGATCAAGCCACACATTGCCCGATTCGGTTTTACCGAATTTGCCACCATCAGCCTTAGTAATCAATGGACAGGTTAGTGCAAAGGCCTCACCTCCGGTTTTACGACGGATCAGTTCGGTGCCGGTGGTAATATTGCCCCACTGGTCCGAGCCACCCATCTGCAGCTTGCAGTTGTGGTGCTGATAGAGATACAGAAAATCGTATCCCTGCACCAACTGGTAGGTAAACTCGGTAAACGACATCCCATCTCCGGCTTCCCCAGTCAGGCGCTTCTTCACCGAATCCTTGGCCATCATGTAATTTACGGTAATGTGTTTGCCCACATCGCGGATAAAGCTTAGAAACGAAAATTCCTTCATCCAGTCGTAGTTATTCACCATCTCGGCTCTGTTGGGTGCATTGGTTTCAAAATCGAGCAGCTTCATCAACTGAGTTTTCAGACATTCCTGATTGTGGCGCAGGGTAGCTTCATCAAGCAGGTTGCGTTCTTCCGACTTTCCCGATGGATCGCCAATCATACCCGTTGCACCACCCACCAGCACAATGGGCTTATGTCCACTCTCCTGCAAATGCTTCAGCATCATTACGCCCACCAGGTGGCCAATATGAAGGGAATCGGCAGTGGGATCAATGCCCACATAAGCCGATATCATTCCTTTTTGCAATATTTCTTCGGTACCGGGCATTACGGTGTGCACCATGCCGCGCCAGGTTAATTCTTCAACAAAATTCATGGGTTATTATTTTCGGCAAAGTTACGCTTATCCGGTTAATTGACAAAAAAGTGGGGGTGATGCATGGGACACCTAAATATATACATGATTTCCAGGTAACAAATTTAATTCCGTGTTTTATCCAATGTTATCTGGTTCGCAAATCATCTTTTATCTGCCATAGTTGTTCCCTTTGGTCTCTTTTATTTTGTATTTTTGATTCAAATACCACTTAATTCCTGCCTCTGCCTGTGGTGCTTTGTGTAATGGATTGGGTGCTATTTTTGTTTTCATCTATAAAAATAGGATGATTAAATTCCCATTTTTTAGCCTACTTTAGCATTTTGATACTTCCTTCAGATTAAATTCCTAAATAGCAGTATTTGAGAAAGATACTGCTAAATAAATTATTGCGCACTATGGCTGAAAATACATCCCCACTCGATCAGTTGAAAAGTTTTTTGAACCAACTTTTTCAATTCGATTCTCAAGACCTCGATTTCGGGGTTTATAGAATCCTGCATTACAAACGAAAGGAAATTAAGGATTTTCTGGATAATCTGTTGGTTAATAAGGTAAAGGAACAACTCCATGTGCTTACTGCCGAAGAAACAGCAAAGGTTAAGGAACAACTCGCCAATTTGGAGCGCGACGAAATTATAAAGGGCTGGATTGCCGGTGACGAGAATACCAGAAAAGTACTTGAAGGCATCAGTAAAGATAAAATAAACCATTACCATGAACTCAAAGGTTTGTCCACACAGGCCCGCGCTTCGGTAGAAACCGAAAACCATATTTACAACCACCTTTCCTTGTTTTTCTCGCGCTATTACGACAAAGGTGATTTTATCAGTAAGCGTAGATTTGGAAAAAACGAGAAATATGTAGTGCCTTACAATGGAGAGGAAACCCATTTTCACTGGGCAAACCAGGACCAGTATTACGTTAAATCATCCGAAACATTTCAAAAGTATGCATTTAAATTTGCCATTCAGTATGGCACCATGGTGGTAAATTTTAAACTTACCGCTGCACAGGTGGAGCAGGGTAATGTAAAAGCCGACGAAACCAACTACTTTGTTCTTTCTGATAAACCGGCAGAAATAGCTGATGATGAGACCAGTTTCTTTTTCGAGTATCGCCCGCTTACCGATGAGGAAAAGAAGAACATTAAAGGAAACAGCAAGCAGGATTCGCTTAATGAGCAAGCCTATGAACAAATCCGACAGGAAACGCAAGCTAAGGTAGCTGGTTTAAATGCTTTGTGGGAGACAGGTGACAGTGGAATTGCATTGCTGTTGAAGAAACTCAACCACTATACCCGCAAAAACAAATACGATTTCTTCATTCATAAAAACCTGAAAGGCTTTCTGGAGCGAGAACTCGACTTTTACATTAAATCGGAATTGATTAATGTGGATGACCTGTATGTGAGTGAAGCCGAAGTCCATTTCAACCGCTTAAAGCATAACCTTAAATCCATTAAGGTCTTTAAATCCATTGCCGATACCATTATTGCCTTTGTGAGCCAGATTGAGGATTTCCAGAAAAAGCTGTGGGAGAAAAAGAAATTTGTACTCTCAACCGAATGGGTAATTACCATTGACCGCCTGGTGGAATATATTGGCCTTGAAGCCGCCACACCTATACTGGAAGAGGTAATAAATAATGAAAAGCAGGTGGCGGAATGGGTGGAGCTTTTTGGAGAAGAGAATATCCCGAAAACACTTTCATTAGATACGCTCAAAGCTGATTTGCATGAGTGGAGAAAGCTGCCGGTGGATACGAAGTATTTTTCTGTTAGTTTTAAAATAAATATGCTTAATGGTTTATCTCAAAACATTGATTTAGCTTCCAATTTAGATGGTATAATGTTAAATTCTGACAACTATCATGGACTATCATTGTCAAAAAATAATTATTCAGGACTTATCCAAAGTATATATATTGATCCTCCATACAATACAAGTGCTTCGGAAATAATTTATAAAAATTCTTTCAAACACTCATCTTGGATTTCTCTTATAGAAAACCGTCTATCAATTTCTCGTGATCTTCTCACAGACGATGGTATCCTGTGTGTTACAATTGATGATTTTGAATATGAAAATCTCAAACTTTTACTGGGAGAAGTCTTTAATAAGGATTTAATTCTTGGCACGATAGCTATTAAAAATAATCCATCAGGAAGATCTACCACAAGAGGATTTTCTATTGCACATGAGTATGGCATTTTCTGCGGCAATTCTGAATCTACTGTTCTTGGTAGATTATCACATTCTGATAAGCAAGTTAAGCGATATGATCATGAAGATGCTTTCGGTAAATATGAATGGGTGAATTTCCGGAGGCATGGCGGTGCTACTGCTTTGAGGAAGTCGCAGCCCAAGGCTTTTTATCCCTTTTATATTGACAAGAGTGATAATTACAGAATCCCTCAAATGGAGTGGCGAGATGAAGAAAAAAAATGGGAAATACTTGAAAATCCAAAAGATGATGAAATCGTAGTATGGCCGGTTGCACCCAATGGAGAAGAAAGAGTATGGAAATGGGATATTAATAGCGCTAAGGCTAAAACAAAAGAACTTTCAGTCAGAAATGACACTACAGGAAATAAGAATATTTATAGGAAAGCACGTATTAATGAACTGGGAACATTGCCACTAACCATATGGGATATGTCAAACTACTCAGCCACCGCTTATGGGACTAATGTTTTGATTTCCTTGTTTGGTACCATAGAGAAGTTTTCTTTCCCAAAATCTATTTATGCAGTTTGCGATTCCCTTAGAGTGTCCAATCTTGGGGAAAATGATTTAGTTTTAGATTACTTTGCCGGTTCAGGAACAACATTTCATTCAACTCAAATATTAAATAAGGAGGATGGCGGAAGAAGAAAATGTATTCTAATTGAACAAGGTGAATATTTCCATACCGTACTCATTCCCCGCATCAAAAAAATCGCCTACACCTTCGATTGGAAAGATGGCAAACCCAAAAATGGCAGCATGAACGGGCTTGGCGTGTTTTTTAAATACCAGCGGCTGGAGCAATACGAGGAATCGCTTGAGAATATTGCCTTTACAGCACCCGAGGAGGCCACACAAATGGCACTGAAGGTGGATAGTTATTTGCCAAAGTACTTTTTGGAGTTTGAAACCAGAGGAAGTCAGGCATTGGTAAACACCACTGCCATGCAAGACCCCTGGAATTATACCCTTAAAGTGTGGGATGGCTTTACTTATGATACCGAACAGGCCGTGGACCTGATAGAAACCTTCAACTACCTGATTGGACTGCACATGCAAAAGTGCTTCACCAAACAAATAAATGACAAAAAATATCAGTTTATCCATGGGCACAACAACGCCAACAAAAAAATTGTGGTGGTATGGCGCAACGTTAAAGACTGGACACTGGATGATTACCGTGCCGATGGCGAGGCCCTGAACGCGGAGCTAAAAGATGTTGCCCGCGACCTGCTTTACATCAACGAACAGGCAAACATAGATGGCTATCACCCCATTGAAGAAGTATTCAAAAACAAAATGCTACCTTAACCATGCAGCTCAACAAACAATTGGTATTGTTTCAATACATCCTCGGGCAACTCGGGTACAATAGCTTTGAAGCCTTGCGTGATGAATTCAACAATAAACAAAGCGGTTCCGGCTCAACCGGCTACAGCTATTTCGCGGGTGCGCTAATGGCTAACCCGGGCAAAAAGCTGGATGACCATTTAATTATGCTGTACGACGAAGCCATACAGGGTTACGAAAAAAAACTGAGAGAAAACCGCGCAGAACCTTTTCTCAGCTTTAAGTATTATCAGTGGTTTTCATTGCTGTTTACTGAATACTTTTTCGACACCTACAGCAACAATGCCACATGGCTCATCGAAAAGCTGAATGAATTCCTTTCTTCCAACAAAGATTTTGATGAAATAAAGCCGTACACCGAGCCTGATCTTAAAAAACTGGCCTACTGGATGGCCACCGGCAGTGGTAAAACCCTGCTGATGCATTGCAACTACTGGCAAATTACCAAATACTTTAAAGATTGGGAAAACATTATATTGATTACCCCTAACGAAGGATTGAGCCGTCAGCATTATGAAAGTTTCCTTGAAAGTGGCATTCCAGCCAAAATGTATTCAGGCAGTGAGGAGAGCCTGAAAACCAAAGAAGGGGAAGTGCTTATCCTCGAAATCACCAAACTGGTGAAAGAAAAAGAAGGAGAAGGCGTAAGTGTAGATGTGGATTATTTCTCCGAATCGCGCAACCTGGTGTTTATTGACGAAGGGCACAAAGGGCAGAAATCAGAAGAAAGGGCCTGGAAAAACCTGCGTGAGCACCTGACCCGCGGCGAAGGCTCATTCACGTTTGAGTATTCGGCTACTTTTGGGCAAATCATCAACAAAAACAATAAGGATCTGCTTCAGGAATATGGGAAATCCATAGTTTTTGACTATTCGTACCGCCATTTTTACATCGATGGCTATGGAAAGGACTTTAGTGTTTTTAATTTAGATGCACAAAACGAGTACAGCGAGGAACAAAGTACTTTGCTGCTTACCGGGAGCCTGTTGGGTTTTTACGAGCAATTGGAACTCTTTGAACAATATGAAGATGAATTGCGTAAGTATAATATCGAGAAACCGCTGTGGGTGTTTGTTGGGAGTAAGGTTTTAGGTGCCCAAAAATCGAAGGGTGATACTTCGCTCAACAAAACGGAAAAAGAAACCGTTTCGGATGTGTCGCGTATTGTCAAGTTCTATAGATATGCACTGGCAAACCCGGAGGAATTGCAAAAAAGAATGGATGCTATTCTTACGGGCAATTCTGGTTTAAGGGATGCAGAGGGTAACGACATTTTCAAACCACGTTTCGATTATCTCAAAAAGGAGCGCCCAAGGGCCGAAGATGTTCTTAACAAGGTGTTCAATGGAATGGGTACCATAGAAGCCTTCCAGATAAAACAGGCCGATGGCGAAATTGCCCTTAAAACAAAAACCGGCGATAAATACTTTGCAGTTATCAATATTGGCGATGTTCCCAAATACAGCAAAACGCTTGAAGATGATACCCAGGGCGAACTGATTGTACAAGACGACAATTTCACAAAATCATTGTTTCAGGCCATTGCTGAAACCAATTCAACGGTAAACATACTTATTGGGTCTAAAAAGTTTATTGAAGGCTGGAACTCCTGGCGGGTTTCAAGCATGGGTTTGATGAATATGGGAAAAAGCGAAGGAGCACAAATTATTCAGTTGTTTGGCCGGGGTGTGCGCCTGAAAGGACAGAACCTCTCCTTAAAACGAGAGGAGACCACTGCAGCCTATCAGATACGGGCATTACAAACGCTTTCAATAATGGGTTTAAATGCTTCGTACATGAACCGGTTTTTAGCGGAAATTGAACGGGAAGTACCGGATTATACTGAATATCCGATTGAAATTCGCTTTAATCATGAAGACGATTGGAATGGTCAACTGCTCACTTTTCGCAAACAAAAAGACAAGAAATTTAAAGACGAACTCCTGGTTCTTGAGTATTCCCCGGCTGTTGCGCGCCGCGTTACCATTGAATTGAGAAATAAAGTTAGTGTTGCCAGCGGTGGTTTTAACTCACAGGTAGCAGAAGATAGTGGCATTTATACGGAAAACTTCCTGAAAAAATTTCAATCTTTTATTGACCTGCCAGCACTCGTATTGGAAGCCAATCGTTACAAACTGATAAAAGGTTACCGAAACCTCATCATCAAAAGCGAAACCATTCAACAATTGATTGATGAAGGTCATTTCAATATCTTCAGTCATTCCTGGCAATTTGGCATTGAGGAAGCCATATCCGGTAAAATACATACGGTTGCCATAAATCTGGTGAAGGATTACATCAACAAGTATTATGCAGACAAAGAAAAGGCGTTTCTGTCAAAATACCTGACCTACGACATGCTTGATCATAAGGTGCATTCAGAAATGTTTCCGGTTTCACAAAAAATGATTGTGAAGATCCCTAAAAAGTACCATTCATTTATAGCAGAGTTAGAAGCAAGCATCAAAGAAATTTACATCAAAAACACCAAACCGCTTCCTTCCATTCATTTTGACAAACACCTATATTCTCCCATTGCTTCCTTTGCCGCCGGCAATATGTACAAGGAAATTAAAACGGTGCCGGTGCGATTGAACAAAGGCGAAAATGACTTTTTAATCCATTTGAGGCAGTTTATTATTGAATCACGCCAATTTGATGATAAACAAGTATTTGTACTCCGCAATTTGTCTTTACAAGGAATTGGTTTCTTTATGGAGAGCTCATCCTTTTATCCCGATTTCATTATTTGGGTAATCGCTGGCGACCATCAGTATATCTATTTCCTTGACCCCAAAGGGGTTATGCTTGGCGACAATCACTTTAACAATCCTAAAATCCTGTGGTGCAAGGAAACTGCTCCGGAGTTGGGCAGGAAAATTCAAAGTGATTTAACCAGCGAAAAAATAAATTTAAAAGTAAGCGTTGCTGCTTTTATCCTTTCCACAACATCTCATACAGATTTGGCAACCCGCTGGGGCGAGGGTACCGGCACCACCAGGGAAACCTTTGCCGAAAACAATGTGCTGTTTATTGAAGATAACAAGGAGTATATGGTGAAAGTATTTGAGAATTTGGGTAGAACGTAAATTCACGAGCGATAGCATGCCAAAACGCACTATACTTTGGTTGGTAAACTATTTTATGAACAATTATTAAACCAATCGAAGTGCTGAAAAAAGAAAATTCTATTCGCGTAAATTAGCGAAATCAGTGGTTAACAAACCGATGTAGATTTTACGCTAATCCCTGGAAGTGACCAAAGTATTCCTGCTGCGCCAAAACTACTATAGCCGGTAACTTATCTAAATTGTGTCTAAATAAGCAAAGTTCTTTTTGCGCTATGGGGAAAGGCCTACTTTTGCCAGCAAATGAGAAAAGCTGCGTTGCATAAAGCCGATAAGCTGATAACCTTTCTGATGATTGGG
>JAVEQP010000027.1:0-36897 GCA_034007585.1 Lentimicrobium sp.
GCCTAAGAACTCATTTAAATCTTCCTTTTTTACCCGTGTTACTTTTCCATTTTTGGCTTGTTCCCGGCTCTCTAAAATTTTTTCTACAAAATCAGGGTCATACACATTCTTAGATATGGTAAAATCAATATTAAGCGCATTCATAAAAGCCTTTAAAGCACTCACCTGCTCCTCCGTTTTGGGATGCGCGATGAATATATCTGAGGTTTTCATTGCATTGTAATTTTCAAATTTAACAGATTGGATTGGGTCTTATTAAAGTGAGATTGCGTTCAATAGCACAAATATAACAATTTTATTCATGATTATTTCCAAAATTAGTAAATATTTTTTGCCACTTCAATTGGTTCGGCGATTGTTCGACTGGTTCTACTGGTCTAAAGAACAATTCATTTCATGCTTGCTTTAAAGTCATCAAGCGGCTCGTCAAAGTCATGAGATATATAAATCTGGCCTTTTGCACAGCCAAATATTGGTTTCTTTTTCTTAAACTCCTTTTTTCTTTTTGACATTAAAAAATCAATAAAGTCATTTACTTCCGATTTGAGATCACCAGGTAAGGAATTAATCTTCGTATATAATTGCATATGATCCATTTGTCTGGCTTTAATACAAAGATACGAATCAATTTTAATCGAATCGAAAAAAAATCTATCTGCTAAATTCTATTTTTCTGAATAAGGGGGAGGTTGAAGATAAAATGAATGGACAAGAGCAGACAATCGCTTTTTCATTGCTGGGGGAGGGAAGCTATTTATTAGAGAAAGAGTTAAAACGATGTACCTTATCGGTAAAATCCAAATGATAAGCTCATATTATACGCCTAAGAACTCATTTTAATCTTCCTTTTTCACCCGGGTTATTTCTCCATTTTTAGCTTGTTCCCTGCTCTCTAAGATTTTTTCTACAAATTCAGGGTCATACACATCCTTAGATATGGTAAAATCAATATTAAGTGCATTCATAGTAGATTATCCTATCCTTCTGTAAAATACCAGCTTTACAAGAAAACTAACCACAACAAAAACGACCGCCCATAGTGAAAGGTCAATGAGTAGCTTGATATTCAATAAGCCTTCATCAAAACTATAATAAAACCCTGTTAATTTGTACACTATTTTCACAATGATGTATGTGATTATTATTGAAATAGTTATAACATATCCACTTCTTTTAGCCTGCGACTTTCCCATTTTTATAAAGTTTAAGTTTAAGAATCAATAAATTAATACGTTAGGGTAATTTCCGGCAACTTTGGCACTAACGAACAAATATACACCATTTTTGAATGTAAGAATTCCAAACACAAAATACTTTTTCAAACCAAATCACGATTCCCTCTGCCTGAGGAGGAATTCTTGCTTGAAAATAGGGTTACCGTTTTTCTTAATCTCCTTTTGTCTTTTTGACATTAAAAAATCAATAAAGTCATTTACTTCCGATTTGAGATCACCAGGTAAGGAATTAATCTTCGTATATAATTGCATATGATCCATTTGTCTGGCTTTAATACAAAGATACGAATCAGTTTCAAATTGAGCCACAAAACCATTTACCTCCACTGCAAAGTCAAGAACTATTAAACGAGGCCCTGGATTTATTGTCATTTAAGCCCATTAGGATAATTTAGAACTATTATAAATTACCATTCGGCGTATAAAAAAGTACTTTTCAAAGTATTTAGATTGTATCTTTACTTCTAAAAATTCTAAAAACTGATTTTCATGAATAAGGGCAAGATGAAAACCATTTTATTGATTGTTGGAATATTTTTATTTTCCACCGTCAAAGCCGATGAAGGCGAACAACTTTTCACAAAAACCTGTACAGCCTGCCACACCATTGGCAAAGGCCGGTTGGTTGGGCCTGATTTGTTAAACGTCAATGAAAAGCAAAGCCAGGAATGGCTGATTGCCTTCATCCAATCCTCAACTACTGTAATTAAAAGTGGCGATAAGGATGCGGTTGCAATATTTGAAGAATATAATCGCATACCCATGCCCGACAATCCATACACGGATGCACAGGTGATTGCAATTTTAAATTACATCAGGCAGCAGGGTGGTGCGGCCGGAGGAGAGCAAAGTGCACCGGTGGCAGATATTTTAATCGGTACAACTTCCGAAAACATCACCATTGGAATGAACCTGTTTACGGGAAAGCAAAAATTTCAAAATGGAGGAACAACCTGCAATTCCTGTCATAATGTTCAGGATGAAAGAATTTTCAGCAGCGGGACTTTAGCAATGGATCTCAGCCAATCCTTTGGAAATATGGGCAGCGCAGGAGTTTCAGCAATCATAACCAATCCGCCCTTTCCTGTGATGAATATGGCTTTTAAGAATCACCCCATCACAAACGAAGAGGTTGTAAACCTTACAGCATATCTGAAGTCGGTAAGCGACAATAGGATTAACCAGCAGCCTGCTGATTTCAGCCTATATTTTGTTCTTGCCGGATTGTTTGTTTTCATTTCGATGATGCTGGTCATCCTGGTTTTATATTTTGACAGAAAAAGATTGGCTGTAAACCATGAAATCTTCAGCCGCCAGACAAAAGTCGTTAACTAAGCTAACAAATATCCTATGAGTTGGATTAAAGATTTGATTTCACCGAAAACCCGGCAGTGGGAAGAGTTTTACAGAAACAGGCATCAGCACGATAAAGTCGTCAGAAGTACCCATGGCGTGAACTGTACCGGTGGTTGCAGCTGGAACATCCATGTAAAAGATGGCATCGTGGTTTGGGAAACCCAGGCACTCGATTATCCATTGCTCGAAAAATCGCTGCCACCTTACGAACCAAGGGGTTGCCAGCGTGGCATTTCATTCTCCTGGTATCTATACAGCCCCATCCGGGTAAAATATCCGATGATACGGGGTGCCTTGCTGGATGCTTTTAATGAAGAAAAAGCAAAAACTGGCGATGCACTGCAAGCCTGGGAGAATATCCAAAACAACCCTGAAACCAGAAAACGATACCAGACCGCCAGAGGCAAGGGCGGCCTCAGAAGAGTGAGATGGGATAAAGCTTTGGAAATTATCGCTGCTTCAAACATCTATACCACAAAAAAGTATGGCCCCGACAGGCTGGTAGGTTTTTCACCAATCCCTGCCATGTCGATGCTTAGCTTCGCGGCAGGTGCCCGCTTTTTACAGTTGATGGGTGGTGTGAAGCTGAGCTTTTACGATTGGTATTGCGATTTACCCAGCTCGTTTCCCGAAATATGGGGGGAACAAACCGATGTGGCCGAAAGCGCCGATTGGTACAATTCAAAATTTATTGCCTGCATGGGCGCCAACCTCGGGATGACGCGTACGCCGGATGTGCATTTCTTTTCAGAAGCCAGGCACAACGGAACCAAAACCGTGGTATTCTCCCCCGACTTTAGCATGGTCGCTAAATATGCGGATAAATGGGTACCGGTTCATGCCGGTCAGGATGGCGCTTTCTGGATGGCGGTGGTCCACGTGATTTTAAAGGAGTATCACCACGAAAAACAAGTCCCGTATTTTATTGAATACACCAAAAAATACACCGACAGCCCCTTCCTTGTTGAAGTTATTGAACAGGATGGAAAACTGGTTCCCGGTCAAATGTTGAGGGCCGGTAAAGTGGATAAGTTCAAAGACAGCGAAAATGGGGAATGGAAATTTTTGAATATAGATTCAAAAACCGGCGATTTGGTTTGCCCGGGAGGAAGTTCAGGACATCGCTGGGACAGCAAAGACGGTAACTGGAACCTGAAATTTGAGGATGCTGAAACCGGCCAGGTTTACGACCCGGTGTTGACACTGCTGGATAGAAATGACGAAATTCTGCAACTTGATTTCATTGAATACGGAAAAGAGCTTATCGCGAAAAGAGGCGTACCTGTAAAGCATATTGAAACTGTGGATGGCATAGCTAAGGTGACCACAGTGTATGACCTTACCATGGCGCAATATGGCGTTGACCGTGGGTTGGGCGGTGATTATCCTACATCCTATGATGAAAAAGAAGCGGCATACACGCCGGCATGGCAGGAGATATTTACCGGAATTGGTCCAAAAACAGTGCTTCAGTTTGCCCGTGAATGGAGCAGGACCGCCGAAGTAACCAACGGAAAATGCAGCATCATTATCGGAGCCGGTGTAAACCATTGGTACCACAGCAACCTCATCTATCGCGCCGGAACCATGGCCCTGATGCTGACCGGTTGCGTAGGCGTAAATGGCGGTGGAATGAACCACTATGTGGGTCAGGAAAAACTGGCGCCATTTGATTCGTGGAATTCAATTATGGCGGGTAAGGACTGGCAGGGACCTCCGCGATTGCAACAGTCGCCCATCTGGCATTACATCAACTCTGACCAATGGCGCTACGATGTCAACCATTCCGATTACAATACCGTTCCAAAAAATGAGTTGTCGCAACTGCATTCTGCCGATATGATTGTAAAATCGGTTCGCAATGGCTGGATGCCTTTTTATCCGCAATACAACAAAAACAATTTTGAAATTGTAAAAGACGCTGAAAAAGCCGGAGCAAAAACGGATGAGGAAATTAAAAAATATGTAATTGAAAAGCTGAAAAGCAAAGAGCTGGTGCATGCAGTAGCAGAACCGGATGAAGAAATCAACTTTCCCCGTGTATGGTATATTTGGCGGGGCAATGCCATTGGCTCAAGTGCCAAGGGGCATGAATATTTTCTAAAGCATTACTTAGGAACGCATACCAACACGATAGCTGACGAGATAGCCAACCAATTTGTAAAAGATGTAAAATGGCGCAGCGAAAGTCCGAAAGGAAAGATGGATCTTATCGTTAACCTGAATTTCAGGATGGACACCTCGGCTTTGTATTCCGATATTATTCTTCCGGCAGCTTCATGGTACGAAAAAACCGACCTGAATACTACCGACATGCACTCCTTTATCCATCCGCTGGCTGCAGCCATTGATCCGGTTTGGGAGTCGAAAAGCGATTGGGTAATTTTCCGTGAAATTGCACGGGTAACCAGTGAACTGGCCAAAACCCATTTCAACCAGCCTGTAAAAGACATCGTCAATACTCCGATTGATCACGACAGTGCAGGTGAGATTGCCCAACGCAACATCCGGGACTGGAGCAAAGGGGAATGTGAACCCATTCCGGGTAAAACCATGCACGGCCTTGTTGTAGTGGAAAGGGACTATACAAAAGTGTATGAGCGGTACATAAGCCTGGGACCCAATATGAAGTCGGGGTTAGGTGCGCATGGAAACAGCTACGATTCCACTGATTTTTACGAACAAATGCTGAAAGACAAAGATCATGTAAGGAAAATAGATGGCATTGAATATCCTTCTATTTATGAAGATGAAGAAGCGGCCAATGCGGTGCTTCACCTTTCGAGCGTAACCAATGGTGAACTTGCCCACAGGGCTTACAAACGTGCCGAAAAGAAAACCGGATTAACGCTTTGCGACCTGGCTGAAGGGAGTAAGCATGTAAGAATGAATTACAAAGATTTGCAAGCCGGGCCAAAACGCTACCTGAATTCACCCATCTGGTCGGGATTGATGAACGATGGCCGGGCTTATTCTGCTTATACCTACAATATTGAACGCCTTGTTCCCTGGCGCACACTTACAGGAAGGCAGCACTTTTATCTGGACCACGAAGGGTACATCAAGTTTGGGGAGCATTTGCCGACCTATAAACCCTCTCCAAGACCGGAGGCTTATGGTGAATTAAGAAAATCTGTGGCTACAGGAAAAGCCAAAATGCTCAACGTACTTACGCCTCACGGCAAATGGCATATACACTCTACTTATGGCGATACGCTTCGGATGCTTACTTTATCAAGAGGCATGGAGCCCTGCTGGTTAAGCGAGGAAGATGCAGCCGATATGGGCATAAAAGACAACGACTGGGTTGAAGTATATAATGACAATGGGGTGTATTCCACCAGAGCTTGTGTAAGTTCAAGGATTCCCAAAGGTATATGCATTGTATATCATGCGGTTGACCGTACGTATTCAGTTCCAAAATCTCAAATTAGAGGCGGAAAGCGTTCGGGCATGAACAACAGTTTCACACGCATTCACCTCAAGCCAAACCTGATGATGGGTGGTTACGGACAGTTCACTTATCACATGAATTATTGGGGACCCGTTGGCGTAAACCGCGATACGTTTGCATTGGTTCAGAAAATGGACAAGGTAGAATTTTAAAAAACAAAACCATGGATGTAAGATCACAAATTTCAATGGTATTTCATCTCGATAAATGCATCGGATGCCACACTTGTTCTATTGCATGCAAAAACATATGGACTGATCGCAAAGGTGCCGAATATATGTGGTGGAACAATGTGGAGACCAAACCAGGTACCGGCTATCCCAGCAAATGGGAAGACCAGGACATTTATAAGGGTGGTTGGGAAGTAAGAGGAAAAAATCTTTCCTTAAGAGGTGCCGGTAAAGTTAAAGGGTTGAAAAATTTATTTCACAACCCTTCTTTGCCTGTAATAGATGATTATTATGAACCCTGGACCTATCAGTATGCGCATCTTTTTGAAGCTAAAGAAGGTGACGACCAGCCTGTTGCCCGTCCGGTTTCATTAATCACAGGCGAATATATCACCCCAAAGGCAGGCCCAAACTGGGACGATGACTTATCAGGGAGCCAGGAGTATGCGCGAAACGATGTAAACTTTAAAAACCTGTCGTCCCAGGAACAGGAAGCCATGTTCCAACTTGAACGGATGACGATGCACTACCTGCCCCGCATTTGCAACCATTGCCTCAACCCGGCTTGTGTTGCTGCATGCCCTTCAGGGGCTATTTACAAAAGAGGGGAGGATGGGATTGTACTCATCAACCAGAAAAAATGCCGCGCATGGAGAATGTGCGTTACAGCCTGTCCGTATAAAAAAAGTTATTATAACTGGAATACAGGCAAATCAGAGAAATGCATATTGTGTTATCCTCGTCTTGAAACAGGTCAGATACCGGCATGTATGCACACTTGTGTGGGCCGCATCAGATATCTGGGCGTAATGCTTTACGATGCGGATAAAACCAAAGCAGTTGCCTCTTGCCCTGAAGACGAATTGGTTGACCGGCAACTGGATATGTATCTTGATCCATTTGATCCGGAAGTAATTAAAGCCGCCCGGGAAAATGGTATTGCAGACTCAACCATTACCGCTGCACAAAAATCACCGGTTTACAAATTTGTAAAAAAATGGGGACTGGCCTTGCCGCTTCATCCTGAATTCAGGACTTTGCCGAACCTGTTTTATGTTCCACCATTATTGCCTACCATGGCCTTTGTGGAAAACGGAACTTATGAAACAACCAGTGAATCGTTTTGGGGAGCTATTGAAAAATCAAGGTTGCCGATGAAATATCTGGCCAATCTGTTCAGTGCCGGGAATGAGAAAACAATAGAAATCGTTCTGAAAAAATTGATGGCCGTAAGGTTGCATCGAAGAGATGTAACTGTTGGCGATTTACCTGAAAATGAAATTACTGACCCAATGAACGAAGTAAAAATGGATAAGGAAACTGCCGATGCCATTTTCAGGCTTACCTCCCTCCCATTGTTTACTGAACGTTTTGTGATTCCGGCAGCGCACCGCGAGGAAGCCATGGAGATGCTGGAAAGCACCGCCGATGTAAAAGGGAATAGTGGATTTGGCTTTAAAGAACCACCAAAAAGAGGATTGTAAAAGGAAAAGATTATGAATAAGCTAAATCACTATAAAATTCTGGCTGACCTGTTCAGATATCCTGATGCACATTTTCAGGAATACGCTGACCATTTCCTTGGTATAATTCCGGCCGAACTTCCGGAAAGGCAACATAAATTGCAGCAAATCATAGGTGATCATCAGCAATTATCGTTGAAGAAACAACAGGAATACTATTTAAAAACCTTTGATGTTCAGGCGGTTTGCTACCTCGATATTGGATATGTGCTTTTTGGAGAAGACTATAAAAGGGCGCAAATCCTTGTAAATCTGCAAGCCGAACACCTAAAAGCCGGAGTGGATTGCGGTACCGAATTGGGAGACCACCTGCCCAATGTATTAACTCTTTTATCAAAAACAACTGATCCTGACTTTGCAGAAGAACTGGGTTTCATTATCATATTGCCTGCCGTAAGGTTTATGCTGACCAAATTTGATAAGATTGAAACTCATTATTATAAAGCATTACTCCAGGTGCTTTATGAGTTATTAAAAAGGGATTTCAAGGGAGACAACCTGCAGGAGTATGCCCCTCCTGAGCAGGCATTTTCAGGCAAACAGGAGTTTGTAATGACTTCACCCAAGTCTGTAATTTGCGATACATTTTGTCATAAACAAAAAAGCATTTAAATTATGTTCAACAACTTTTTCTTTATCGGTTTACCCTATGCAGCACTCACAATTGTGCTGGTCGGTTCCCTTTTCAGGTATTTCCGGTTTGGGTTTAAGGTATCCTCCCTATCATCACAATTTCTTGAAGGAAGGGAGCTCTTTTTCGGAAGCCGGCCCTTTCACTGGGGTATTATTTTCTTGTTTTTCGGCCACGCCACTGCCTTTTTGTTCCCAAAAAGCGTTATCGCCTGGGGATCAGTGCCTGTCAGGCTTGTAATTCTGGAGGCTACGGCTCTTGGCTTTGCCATTTTGGCTTTATTCGGATTGATAATGCTTATCCAACGTCGTTTTAAAAAGAAAAGAATACTTGCCGTAACTTCAAAAATGGATGTTTTTGTGAATATTATATTGCTTATTCAAGTTGGTTCCGGGATTTGGATCGCCTTTTTCGATCGCTGGGGCTCCGCTTGGTTTGCTTCGGTATTAACACCCTATTTAAAATCAATATTTCTGTTTAATCCTGACATTACGGCTGTTTCAGCAATACCTTTGGGAGTCCAAATTCATATTATTTCGGCCTTTATTTTTATCGGGATGATACCATTTACCCGATTTGTCCATTTTTTAGTGTACCCATTTGTGTATATCTGGAGACCTTACATATATGTAATCTGGAACTGGGACCGTAAAACCATCAGGCAATCAAATAAACTGGTAAATGGTGTGAGATCTAAAAATCATTAAGTAGGTTAAAATAGCGATGTGAGCAGATGGTCAAAATGATGCATCTCACATTCCATTGATTTTGATAAAATCGCTCACTATGGGCAGTGCTCTTTCTAAATCAGAGTCAACAATATATAGGTCAACTGAGTAAGGGGTACCCGTAGAGAAACCCTGAAAATTAGAGGCCTCATATTCGTTGATAATTTCTGTTGAGATTCCTTTTGCTTTTAATTCAGCACTGAGCAGATTTACCGTTATATCTGATCCGACAAATACGCGCACTAACTTGCTTTGATTGTCCATGTTGTTGTAAATTAAAGGTTTAAAGGTCTGCCAATCCCTAAAATTAAGAAGGAACCGCCAGTGCGAAAGTGAATCATTTTTTTAGCTGATGTCATGAAACAATAATGCTATTGTTCACTGATTTTAATGTTAACAGTTAACAAATAAATATTCCTAAATGTTTGCGAACCATTCATTTGTTTGGCATAAACCTAAGGCTGCTAAAAAAGTGATCAAATTTTCCAATTTGCATAATCCTGCTTTACAATGTTCATCAACAAAGTTCTATTTGATAACATTTTCAGCTCATTTGAAGCCTGACTTAAGATTAATTCGAATCAACGACCCAGCGAGGCATCACACGATCCATTGAGTGAATTAATCTTCATGTAGTTTACGATTACTCCCCTTCCGCCATCTTCAGCATCTCTCCGCATATAAACCGGGCTGCTTCGCCATCGCCAAATACTTTTGGATAGAGGGATGGTGGATTGTCGAGAAAGGCTTCCAGGGCGACGGTTAAACGTTTTAAATCAGCATCGGCGATGATACCTGCTCCTGCTTCCACAATTTCAATCCATTCGGTTTCGGAGCGGGCAATTACACAGGGTTTTTCAAAGAAATAGGCCTCTTTTTGTACGCCACCGGAATCGGTGAGGATAAGGCGGGCATTCTTCTCCAGACGCGTCATATCCAGAAAGGAAACCGGTGGGATTATCTTAATCAGCTTATTTGAGTTAACAGACTCATAGCGTTCAGCAATCAGGTTTTGTTTCAACAGCCTGGCCGTACGCGGATGAAGAGGGAGCACGATTTGAATTTGCCGGCTGCGGCTGATGGCATCGAGCGCTTCAAAAATGGCATTCAGCCTTTCGGGAATGTCGGTATTGTTGTCACGGTGAATAGTTGACAGCAAATAGTTTCCCGAAATGAGTCCATGCTCTTCCAGAATTTTAGATTTTCCTTCAGCCATTTCCGCAAAATGCAGCGTATTGTCGTACATCACATCTCCGCAATGGTAAATTTTGGGGTTGTCGCTTGAATATGGAGGCAAAGCATCGCCTTTGAAGCCTTCACGGACCAGATTAGCCAAACCGGTTGCCGTAGGGCTAAAAAGCAGCGTGGAGACGTGGTCACACATAATGCGGTTGATCTCTTCGGGCATAGACTTGTTAAAAGAGCGCAATCCTGCTTCGATGTGAGCAATGGAAATATGCAGTTTGGATGCCGCGATGGCGCCGGCAAGGGTGGAGTTGGTGTCTCCATAAAGCACCAAAAAATCAGGCTGCTCATCAAGCAGAATGGTTTCCAGTCCTTCTATCATGCGTGCAGTTTGTCTGCCGTGCGGGCCACTGCCCACCCCTAGATTATAATCAGGTTTAGGGATGCCAAGTTCATCAAAAAACACCTGTGACATACCTGCATCATAATGCTGACCGGTATGGACAATGGTTTCACGAATACGGCCGGAAAAATGATGGTGAATGGCACGACTAAGCGCTGCCGCTTTGATAATCTGCGGCCTGGCGCCAATTACGGTAACAATATGTAACATAAAAAAAATATCAGATTAAGCCATTGTCGGCAAAGCTATAATATTTATCATCCCCAATAATCAGATGATCAAGCACCCGGATATCGAGGGCTAGCCCGGCCTCTTTCAGCTTTCGGGTAAGGCTTAGGTCTGCCTCACTGGGTTTGAGTTGACCTGAAGGATGGTTGTGACACAAGATGAGGTATGCTGCATTTTGTTCCAGGGCAGTTTTAAACACCCGCTTGGGATCAACCACGGTTCCGGCCTGTCCGCCATCGCTCACCGGAAGCACAGAAATCTTATGGTTGGCCCGGTTCAGAAACAGCACCCAGAATTCTTCATACTGTCCATCGGCAAGGTTGGGATATAACAACTCAAAAGCCTGCTGACTCGAAGTAATCGATTGTTTTTCGGGCACTTCTGACCGTCTGCGGCGCAAGCCCAGTTCGAGCGCAGCAATGATGCTCAAGGCCTTTGCCTCACCCATTCCATGAAATTTCGTTAAGTCGTCAACTTTAAGCTTGGCCAGCAAGGCGAGGTTGTTGTCCACCGACTGGAGCATAATCCGCGCAAGCTCCACTGCAGATGAATTTCTGGAGCCCGATCTGAGCAATATGGCTATCAATTCAGCATCGCTGAGGGCCGTTTTGCCTTTTGCAAGAAGCTTTTCTCTGGGTTTATCGTCTTCGGCCCATTGCTTAATAGGCAGGCTGGCCGGCTTTTCGTAGCTCATACTTATGATAATTAAAGACCAATACTGCAAATATAAACATAAAAAGCCCCGCTATAGGCGAGGCTAACTATATAAAATAATAAAAACTTAAGGCATGGTGTTCACCATACGAGTAAGTTTTGATTTAAGGTTGCCGGCTTTATTCTTATGAATAATGGTTCGTTTGGCAAGTTTATCAATCATTGAGATAATCTGGGGCAACTTTTCAGTAGCTTCATTTTTATCTTCCAGGGTCCTGAACTTACGCACGGCGTTGCGCATGGTTTTTCCATAATAACGATTACGTACCCTACGGGCTTCGCTGGACCTTATTCTTTTTTGTGCTGATTTGTGATTTGCCATAATCTTAGTACTGTTTTGTAGTCCGTAGGGGAATCGAACCCCTATTACCAGGATGAAAACCTGGCGTCCTAACCGTTAGACGAACGGACCATTAGGTTATTTCGTGTTTTGGGACTGCAAAAATACAACTATTTTTGAAACGTCCAAGGGTAGCTTAATCTTTTTTCGTTATTTTTATAAAAATGGCCATACATGCCTGTTTAATACACCTATCTCCCAGACTGTAAACTCATTATTTAAAAAGTATAACCTTTTAATTACCTGAAAGCCAGCAGCTAAAAGAGGCCAACAACCTATGGGCCAATCGTATTAATCTTTTGGTTCACCATTATCGGCCTGAAACCGGAAACCCAGCCGCTTGCCTGTCGTAATTTTCATATTATCCAGTGAATTCTGCATTTCATTAACCGTAACCAGTTTCACCTGATCGTAAGGCGGGGACAACAAATCAAAGTTAATGGTATAAAGCATGGCTGATTCAATAATTTGCCTGATGGTTTCAGGACTGATAACTGAGGTGGCGAAATTGTTGTAAAGCATGCCTATTTCCCGTTTACCTTCAATAAAATAGTGACTCTCCCGGTTAACGAACAACCTGCCAATAAGATACCCTATATCATTGGTGCGATTATATTTAAATGAATCGGCCAGGAAATTATAGATATGAATTACACCACAATAGGATAGGGTGTTATCCTGATGGATATAATTGGTTTTCATTACTTCATGCATACGCGAAAATTGAAACACATTGGTGTGCATCATAAAAATAAGTACATCACCGCCAAACCGGAGTTCCAGTTCAAATTCACCCCGATCTTTAAATTCAAAAGGGATGATGGGCAGAGCCGTTTCATGTGTTTTATAATAATCTTCAGTAATCGACGATAGCGAAGCTCGGATCAACTCAAATGTGCTACGGATCTGTTCATAAACATCTTGCTTCAAGTTACTTTTAATGCGTAGTATCTCGAAAAGCTCAGGTTTTTTAATTTTTGCTTCCATAAATAATGACTTGGTCGCACAAACCTACAAGTTTTTCTTTATACATCTACAAACCACAAGCTAATTTCCGTATTATTACCCCACTTAGACAAAAGCCTCAAATTAGGCAGGGATATACCGGGCTGCAGCAGCCAGGGCGCTTTTTTGTCCATCCATGACACTGGAAACGATACCACCGGCATAACCTGAGCCTTCACCACATGGATAAAGCCCCTGAAGCTGCGGATGGCAAAGGGTTTCTGGATCTCGTGGAATCCTAACCGGAGCTGAAGTGCGCGATTCTACCGCCGTAATGATGGCTTCGGAACTGATAAAACCCTTCATTTTCCGGTTGAAATCAGCAAAAGCCAGTTTAAGTCTCCCGGAAATAAAGGATGGCAATATGGCATTCAAATCGTAGCTCAGGAGGCCGGGATGATAGGAGTTTTTGGGAAGATTAACGGACACCACACCCTCCATAAAATCAGTCAGCCGCTGGGCAGGGACCCTGAAATCGCCGGTTACTTTCCAGGCCTCATGCTCTATGTGTTGCTGCATGGCAAGGGCAGCGAGAGCGCCCTGTCCGGCGAATTCCTGCCAGTCGTCCGCCTCCACGGCTACTGCAATGCCTGAATTGGCGAAAGGAGAGCTTCGGTTGGAATTCGACATCCCATTGACCACCGATTGTCCTTGTCCGGTTGCAGCCGGAACTATTGCCCCTCCGGGACACATACAAAAAGAGAATACTCCCCTGCCGGCTGCCTGGGTTACCAGACTGTAGCTGGCTGCAGGTATGTGCCCGCCACGATCGGCCAGGCCATATTGAATTTCATCAATAAGCGCCTGCGGATGCTCCACCCTCACCCCCAACGCAAAAGGCTTGGCTTCAAGCGCATACCCATCCTTATGCATCATCTCATACACATCACGGGCCGAATGTCCGGTAGCCAGGATTACTGCTCCAGCCTGAAAGCTGTTCCCAGTGCTGTCCTTCACTCCTTTTATTCTGCCTTTAGCAACTAAAAATCCTGAAACCCGGGTGTTAAAATGAAATTCGGCTCCGGCTTCAAGCAGTGATCGCCGCATTGAAGTAATGATGCCTGGCAATTTGTCGGTTCCGATGTGAGGATGGGCATCAAATAAAATATTTTCCGTAGCCCCGTGTTCCACCAGGGTGCGGAGTACCGCGGTTACATCCCCACGTTTAGTGGAGCGTGTATATAATTTTCCATCAGAAAATGTACCCGCCCCGCCTTCACCAAAGCAATAGTTGGATTCGGTGTTCAACTTTTCGCCCCGGTTAAGCAGGGCAATATCATATTTACGGGCCTGTATGGCTTTACCACGCTCAATCACAATAGGTTTAAAGCCATGCAGAACCAGGGTAAAAGCTGCAAACAGGCCAGCCGGACCGGCACCAACAACAATTACCGGTGAGCGTGAACCAACATCGGGCAGTGCACTTTTAAACAGTTTTTCCTCCTGAGGCAAGTGCTCGCCAATAAATATTTCGGCTTTCAGCCGGAATACCACCTTATTCCTTGCATCTATGGAAAGACGAAGTGGGGTAATATGGTATATTCTTCCCTGAGCTATCCCAAGCATTATCGAAGCCATATATTTCCAGCGTGCCGGGACATAGGCATCCGATGGATTTAATCGCATTTCGATGATTCTTCTCATTTAAAGAAAGATTAATGAAATAGTTGAATTGCTGAATATCAACAAATAAAACCGGAAGAGGTTTTATTCAAAGGTAAATGAAAGCAGAAAGAGTTTCGAACGCAGATTGTCGAAGCCTCCTGTATAGATATTCCCTTCACGCCTCAGTATATCGGTGAGTCCATAGGACATCTTCAGCTCGATGCCAAACTTAAAAAAGGTGGTATAAAAGTCAAATCCGGCACCCATTTCAGCGTAAACGTCACTCTTATTAAGGGCAATATACACATTGTTATTTTCTTCTTTTTTCTTGGAATCGCTGGCCAGGTCAATGGCATATTTGGCTCCCACCAGCCAGTAAGGACGAACATTGTTCAGGCGGCTACCTTTGTATTTAATATGCAGAGGCAACTCCACAAAAGTGGACTGAATTTTTTTAGTTACGTTAATCACATTTTTTTCTCCCTCAAACTTTGTCAACATCGTATAATCGATATTTCGTTCACCAAAGGAAAGCGATGGTACGAAACGCAGGTCTAAATGCTCACTGATGCGAAGGTTGCTCACAATGCCAATGGTAAAACCGAAGGTGGGACGATGTTCAATGCCATAAAGCGTTGAAGAATCCGAATAAATATCCGGCGTTTGCAGCGGATCGTAGTTTTCGTTCTGGAAGCCATCGATGATATTCATGCTGAAAAGCATCTGGTTCATGCCAAGAATGAATCCAAAATGATAAGGAGCCAGATCGTAGGCAGAAAGGTTGTGCACTTTTTGCCGCTGCGCAATAGCCGCAGGCTGAAATGCTAAAACCAGAAATAAAAAGAGAGATAAAATATAGTATTTCCTGAACACAGATTAGATTTTATTTCAATTAACGTAAGGTGCGCACAATTATTTTGTTAAAACGAAGAAGTAAAGGTAAAGTTTATCTCTTTGTTATTCTTTATACTCATTCAAATCCAGGAGAAGTGCTTCTGATTTAAGCCGACTCTTGTCAACCGGAACCACACCCACATGTTCACAAACGAGTCCACCAGCCAGATTAGCGAGGGCAGCAATTGTTTCCATGCCGGCTCCGGCAGCCCTGCACAGCGCGGCCACACTTATCACCGTATCGCCTGCTCCTGAAACATCAGCTATCTTGCGAAAATGAGCCGGCAACCTGATCTCTTTATAAGTATCCTCTTGCTGCTGGCTCATAAAAATGCCTTCATCAGACAGGGTGATGAGTACCGTATTTATTCCCTGTTGGATATGTAACCTTCGTGCGGCCTCGCTCAGTGAGGTAACGTCTCCTGATTTAAAATCGATTTTTAATCCCTCACGTAATTCTTTCAGATTGGGTTTAAACAAATCCACATTCCGGTAATGCTCAAAATTTTTCTTTTTCGGATCTACCGCCACCGGAATACCATGACCGTTAAACAATTGAATAGCGCGTTCAATTACACTGCGGCTAAGCACACCTTTATTGTAATCCTGCATAATCACTGCTCCCGGATGGTGGATTTCGACCATTCTTTCTAATCCGATCATCAGCATTTCTTCTTCCTGAGCATCCAGATCTACCTCCACCTCTTCATCAACCCTCAGCATCTGGGTTGTATTACCTATTATTCTGAATTTAGTGGTGGTCAGTCGTGAGTTACTCCGAAAAATTCCGGAAGAGTCAATACCGGCATGTTGGAGCAGGCCGACAAATTCGTCCGCGCGGGCATCATTCCCAATCACAGCGCAGAGCACTGGTTCTCCTCCCAGGGCTTTGATGTTCAGGGCCACGTTGGCTGCTCCGCCGAGCATACTCTCGCGTCTAACCAGTTGAACCACCGGCACAGGGGCCTCAGGAGATATACGCTCTACCCTTCCCCATAAGTAGGCATCAATCATCACATCTCCCAGAATTAATATTTTGCAGCCTTTGAAAGCTTCAAAAAGATCATTAATCTGCTCATTTTCCTGTGTCATAGCCTGAAATACCGGATTTAAAACCGGGTGCAAAGATAGTTAAACCAAAGGAGTTTGCCATTGGTGACTTTTTATTCAAAAAAGGTATCTTTAAAATTCACCAGATATACCTCTTTAGTAGCGCGGGTAATGGCGGTATAAAGCCAACGGACAAAAGAAACATCCACCATTTCATCGGTAAGATAACCATGATCTATAAACACCGCATCCCACTGCCCACCCTGAGTTTTATGGCAGGTAAGGGCATAAGCAAATTTGGCCTGTATGGCATTGTAGAAAGGGTTGGATTTTACTTTTTCGTAGCGTGCTGATTGCGGACTTATCTCGGTGTAATCAAGCATAATCTCATCGTAAAGCTTTTGCATCTCCTCCTGAGGCATGGCCGGGGCCGGTACATTCATTGAATCGAGCAACAGCTTCACCTCAATTACTTCCTGATCAGGATAGTCAATCAATTGTATGGTAACATCAGCAAAACGGTAACCATACATCTCACCAATATGAATGATGCGTCTGATTTCTGCCATATCGCCATTGGCAATAAATCCTGCCGTGGTACCAATGGGAAGCCAGAAGTAATTGTTGCGGGTTACCATGATGATGTCACCGGCTGAAAGTTCAGTTTCGCGAAACAGCATACGTGCCCTCACCTCCTGATTAAAAAGATTGGCCCGTTTATTTGAGCGGGTAATAATGGCCGTATTTTCAATACTATAGCGCGAATAACACGTATTCAGGGCATCCTCAAAGGTGGCTCCGTCAATGCGCTGAATATCAACGAATGGGGTTACATTAAAGTAGGGCATGGCGGCCCGGGCATCTCCTGTTACGTTCCTCAATCGGGAGGCATTTACCAATATTCCGCTTTCGAGCGCCTGCCGCATCACTTCTGTAAGCTCGATGGAACTTACCTCCAGGTGATATTTTTTGGTAAGCACTTCTATATCAAGGGCAGGACTTTGTTCCACACCCACCGGTGGCAATTGGGCATTATCGCCTATGAGCAAAAGTTTACAACCTTCATTTTGATAGATGTAGGTGATCATATCATCCAGCAGGTCGCGGTTGGCGTATATTCCGCCCTCGCCACCCGATGTATCTCCTGCAATCATAGAAGCCTCATCAACAATAAAAAGAGTGAATTTATTGGGATTTGGGGCTGCTATCATTTTGTGACGGCCTTCTCCATCCACAAATAAACGGTAAATTTTACGGTGTATGGTATGTGCTTTTTTCCGGGAATACCGCGCCAATACTTTAGCAGCCCGGCCGGTGGGAGCCATGAGTACCGATTGCAGTCCGGCGAACGGCAATACCCTGACCAGCGCACTCACCAGGGTAGTTTTACCGGTGCCGGCGTAGCCCCGAAGCAGAAATGCCGGTTGAGTCCCGGCTTCAATCGGAAGGGTAATAAACACAGCGAGTTGCTCAATGGCTTCGCGCTGTCCTGCCGTAGGTTCGTGGCCCAGTTCTTTCAATATGTTGTCGGCCATTAGCCGGGCATCCATTGCTATCATATTCTATATGCCTTATCAGAAGGGATATCCGATTCCAAAATTCCAGTTAATATCTCTAAGTTGAATTTTTGAGGCTCCGGCCCAACGGCGGCTTTCCGGCTTTCCGGGATCGTAAAGCGGAAATCCACCATCAATTCTGAAGATAAAAAAGTTAAAATCAAACCTGATTCCCAGGCCTGCATCCAGTGCCATTGATTTGAGCAAGCGGGCAGTGGTGAATTTCCCTCCCGGGAAGTCCTCATTCTCCTTGAGCAACCAAATATTACCCGCATCTGCATACAATGCACCGTTCAGGAAACTATAAATCGGGAAACGATATTCGGTATTCAATTCCAACCACAAATCACCTACCCTTTCAAAATTCAACCCTCCCAATGACCGGTATTCTCCGGGACCTACGGAACGCAACGGCCATCCCCGCAGCCCGTTGGCTCCACCGGCAAAAAAACCTTTCTCAAAAGGCAATACTGTTGAATTTCCATAGGGTACTCCAATACCAAAAGCAAACCGATAAACCAGTTTGTGCTCACGCGATATCACCCGATAATATCTAAAATCAAGGTCAGTACGAAAATACTGGGCATATGCAAGTCCAAAAAGCCGGTATTTACCCGTTGAATCCTGTGACAATTCAATTACGTTACTGTATAGATTCAATAAATTCCCGGCCGGCTCCATATTCACTCTAAAGAAGAAGAAATTGTTACCCGTTGTGGTAATATCCTGATTATTAAATATAAAAGAATATTTTAATGCCAGGATAAGGTGATCGGTATATTGATTCAGTAACCTGGGATCCACCATACCGGCAAGATAACGGTTTAGAGTGCTGTCGCGGGTTATGCTTATAGAGCTGAGCTCAACAGGGGCAAAAACATGCTTTATTTCTGGTGATGATTTCCATTCATATCCAAAAGAAAGATAGGTAACATAACGTTTATAGAACGTACGTTCCTGATAATTCAGTCCTAAGGAAATGCTGGTTTTGGCCAGTGCATTTTTTTCGAGTCGTTTAATGGCAAATGGCATAAGCAGGGATGGAAAGTCAATACCGCTCTCAAACCCCGCTTCGAAAGAATTAAAAAGTCTGCTATTGGTTGTTGAATTAATGGCATTGGTGGGCTCTACTTCAAAAGCGCCCCTTACTTTAAACCTAAGGGTTTCGCCTCCTTTAAAAATATTGCGGTTTCGATAGGAGATGCTGCTTCCCAGACCAACATAACCACCAGCATTGGTACCTTCGGCCTCAATGGTATAAATACTCACCGGATTTCTGACCAAACGGATATCATAATCGAGTAAGCCTATTCCTGGTGGCTTTATAGCAGCATAGTTTTCAGGCGGATTTAAGCTAACAGAAACCAGCCTCGAAATCTCCAAGCTTTGCAAGCGGTTGTATGTGAGGTTAATATTTTGCTGGCTAAACGGTTTGCCGGGGCTTACAAAAACCGAACGCGAGAGTGCGACTGGCCTCAATCTGAGTCGTTGATGATAAATCTGATAAAAAGAAGGCACTCCCGTGCTAAGTTGAGATTTGCGAAAAAAGGCCACTGTATCGCCTTCAGTCTGCGTCCCTAGGCCTATGTCACCGTAATTTGAATGGATATAAACCTTGTTGACAAAATAACGCTGATGTGTAACACCGGGCATTGAATCAGAGACATTTCCCTCACGGAGGCCGGCGACAATAATCTTCACATTGGCCGTTTGGTTGTCGGTGGTGGCGGTATCAATCTCATAAGAGATATATTCCCGTGAAAAATTGAAATAACCAGTTTCTTTAAGCTCCCGGGCAAGTCGTTCACGCTCGTCACGCAATTTATAGGCATCGTATTGCTGGCCTTCCTGAATAAGCGGCGTACTCTTAAACCGTTCAATAAAATAGCGCAGACTATCATCCCGAATATCATAGTTGATTTGCCCAAAGGTATACGGAGGAGGGGTATGTGTGCTATAGGTAACAAAAGCTCTGGCCCTGCGGTAGTTTATCTTACGGGTGATATCTGCGCCGAAATATCCTTTATTATTCAGATAGACCAACATTGGCCGTATGGAATTATCCACCATGGAAGAATCCAACAAGACCGGCCTTCTGCCCATGTGTTCACGAATCCAGCGTTTGGTGCCATTGTCTCGCCCGGCCGAACCGGCATCCCATATCCAGACACCCGGCCGGATCAATCCGAGAAATTTAGCATTGGGTTTTGGCTGGGCAAAATTCTTAAGATCATCGGTATTGATTTCTGGTCGATCGGCCTTCACTTCATAACGCGCCAGCATATAACCACCCCGGCGCTGCAATAGTCTGGATGAACTGCAGGATGATAAAAGCAATATCGCAATTATCATCCACATGCAAATACCTGTAAAATACTTATTCCGGGGAAAAATCATAGAGCACCTAAAAACCAATGCAAAGATAGAGATTACGAAGTAAGAAAATTAAAGAATATGTTATCCTTTACGGATTTAAACGCAGTGAAATCGAAAGTCTGGGAAATGCACTCTCCGAAATTGCCGACAGATACGAGCAGTGAAATATGGATTATAATAAAGAATCCGGCATTGGGAGCCCAACTCCGCCGGGCAGGCTGAACCGGATGCACCGATTTCATTTATTCCGTTAAAGGGTGTCAGGAACAAAACGCCCTATTTAATTTTATGGTCGCCTTTGGGGTCACACATCATGAAAAAAGGGTTACAAGCCAGTTGTAACCCTTTAATTTTCAGTGGGAGCACATGGATTCGAACCAAGGACCCTCTGCTTGTAAGGCAGATGCTCTGAACCAGCTGAGCTATGCTCCCATTTTTCTATATTCTCATTCAACTGTATGCCTGAATAAGGTTGCAAATTTACACACAATTTTGAATCATGCAATAGTATTTCGAAAAAAAATCAAATTTCTCTTTATTGAATAAAAATGTTTCATGATTTCTTTATCAATCTTTTGACAACTCTAGACATGGCATCACATTATTCCTTAGTTTTACCTACTCAAATTTTTAAATTTAGTCATGTTTCCTTTTAGAATTGGTAGCGGTTATGATGTGCATGCACTTAAAGAAGGCTTTACCTTCAAACTCGGTGGCATTGAAATAGAACATACCAAAGGTGCAGTGGGTTATTCAGATGCCGATGTGCTGTTGCATGCTTTATGTGATGCCCTGCTGGGTGCGGCCGGCTTGCCCGATATCGGACAACAATTTCCTGATAACGCTGCTGAATTTAAGGGCATTGACAGTACAATATTACTGAGCCGTACTTTAAAACTTATCCAGGATAAAGGCTGGGAGATTGGCAACGTGGATTGTATCCTTGTTCTTCAAAAACCAAAAATAGGCGGGTATATTCCATCCATGATAGCTGAAATCAGCCGGATACTGGAAGTTGATGAAGGCACAGTTTCTATAAAAGCCACCACTACTGAAAAACTCGGCTTCGAAGGCAGGGAAGAAGGTGTGGCTGCATGGGCTGTTGCCCTCATTCACGAAAAACAAAAAGATTAGTTCCCTATCCATCATGAAAATAAAGTACCTGAGCCACAATCAGATCGACAAAACAGCCTGGAATCAGTGTATTACTAAAGCGGTGAATGGTAAAATTTACGGATATTCATGGTATCTTGATGTGATTTGTGAACAATGGGATGCGCTGGTACTTGAGGAATATAAAGCGGTATTTCCATTGCCCTTTAAGCAGAAGTTGGGCATCACCTTTTTATATCAACCTTTTTTCACCCAACAACTTGGGATTTTTTCTACCCGTCACCTCACCCCTGAAGTAGTCAATATTTTTCTGGAAGCCATCCCCAAAAAATTCCTTTTCGGACAATTGAACCTCAACAAGCTGAATGAGCCCCTGCCAAATAGATGGGATATTACCCAACAGGTGAACCATGAGCTGGATTTGATTGAGGATTATGAAAAAATACATGCCGGATATGCAGAAAATACCCGTCGTAATATAAATAAAGCGCGTAAGAATAACCTCATCATCTCACCCGGTGTAAGACCGGAAGAAATCGTAACATTATTCAGAGAAAACCGGGGAAAGCACATCGGGCACCTGAAGGATAATAACTATAAACGCTTACTTCGGCTAATCTATCAATGTCAGCATAACGGAAAAGCGATGATGTACGGGGTATATGATGAGCAAAACACCCTATGTGCGGGAGCAGTGATGGTTTTCAGCCATCACAAGGTGATTTTTCTATTTTCCGCCATCAGCGAAACAGGACGTAAGCAGGGCGCCATGTTCAGGCTTATTGATGAATTTATTCGCGAGAGGAGTGGCAATCATCTCACCCTTGATTTTGAGGGATCGAATGACCCCAGTCTTGCCCGCTTCTATAAAGGCTTTGGTGCTACCCGGCTGCATTATCCCGCCATAAAGTTCAATCGAATGCCCTTTCCTGTAAACAAACTGTTTGATGCACTAATGACGCTGAAGCGAAAATTAGCTTCATAAAAAAGGGGCAAAAAGCCCCTGATTTTTTCATTTACCAAAATCACTACTTTTCATTCTGCGCTTTGAATGCATCAAAATCAAAATGCAGGGTAAATCTCAGTGTATTTGCCAGAGGGTTGGCGGCTTGTCCTCCGGTAGGAATAAGATAGGAAAAGTCAAGACCAAAAACGTTATACCTCAGGCCTGCCCCCAGAGTAAAAAATTTGCGGTTGCCCTTATATCTATCTTCGTAAAAATAACCTGCCCTTACGGCAAATTGCTTGTCGTACCAATATTCTACGCCAACAGCAAATGCAAGTTCACGCATTTCTTCTTTAAATCCATTAGGTGCATCATAAAACGATTGCAGCATTCCCATAGGTACGCCGACATCAGGATTTTTACCTTTGGCAACAATCTGTTTGTTGTTGTCATCAAGGATAGGAAAGCCTGTAATTGAATCTACGGCATATTTGGGAGGCGTAGGAATAAGCAACTTATTCACATCCAGCATAAATGTTAAGCGGTTATAGTCGTCAATGTCGAGCGTAAGCGATGGACCGATACGAAGGTTAGTAGGAATAAAATCGCGTTCGGTATTGTCGTCAGAATAACTTATTTTAGACCCGATGTTGCTGATGTTCAGTCCCCAGGCAAAAAATCCTTCTATATTCTGAAACTCAATATCGTGTTGGGAATAAAGTGCAATATCGGCAGCAATGGAGTTACCCGGTTTGGTTGAGGCACTACCAGAGCTTTGCCCCTGAGTGAGGTTTGAATGTATATAGCGTGCGGAAACTGCTCCCGACAGGTTTTTAGTCAGTTTCCGGGCATAAGCTCCCGAAAGGGCAAATTCATTGGGCCGATAATCACCAATGGTTTCTCCAACAATGTTGGTAAAAGTAATGTTGCCTAACGAAAAGTAGAGCAAGGAACCCGCAATTACCTGATCGTTGGCTAATTTCCGGTACCCGGTAAGATAGGCCAGATTAATATCACTAACCAAAGCGCGTAACCAGGGGCTATAAGAAAGCGCAAATCCCATTTCCTTTTCGATATAGGTGTATTTCGCGGGATTCCAATGCAGAGAATTGGCATCTGGCAAACTTGAAACACCAGCTTCTCCCATCCCCCCGGCACGGGCATCAGGCGCAATCTGCAGAAAAGGAACTGCACTGGTAATGGTATTTAAATCTTGTCCAATGTAAGTGGAAACAGGCTCATTCTGCGCAAATGCTGAAAAAGAGATAAAAAGCAATAAACCTGACAACAGGCTATACCGCATCAGAATATTTATTCGCATACGAATCGTTTTGTTAAAGGGTGCAAAGTTATTTATATTTTTTTAAATTGTTCTTTTCAAACGGATTGTCGTGATGATTATTGCACATAGATAACATTATGGACTGAGTTAACACCTGTGATCAGCCCAAAATTATACCAATGCAGTAATTGAAGTTAATATTACCGACCAGGTAACCACTGATAAACTGAGCATTGCAAGTAAGTTAGGCCTGCCTGAATAATACTTGGCAGCCAGAAAGGTTCCCACCGGAATGGACAACAATACCGGGGTTAGTATTATAATTCCCGGATATCCAAAGCGGTTGCGTAACTTGATTATCATCCTTTTCTTTTTACTGTTTCCAATACCAGCCCTCTTCCCTGAAAAGTGTATGCCGGTCAGTTGTTCCAAAGCCCGGATATATAAGGGAAAATAGTTCAGATAAATCCGGATTAGAATTCTACTCAGAAAAAAGAAAAACAGGACGCCGAGAAGGCCGCCTGCTGTAGTATTGATCAGGGTGTGGAAGTATGAAAAACCAAATACATAGGAAATGGGAGCAGCAATCAGGAACTTAACTGCACTGAGTAAAATTATGCTAAATTGCTTAATAAGAAAGCCTTGTGTGATCATTTAGGGTTTGAAGCGTGAAAGGTAAGTGTTTATGGATCAGGTTGAACCATTAGATAACTCCCAAAATTGGATTTTATTATCCTGGAACACCATTATTAACATTTTTTTCGTCACTTAGTTTAATGGCTACCTGAGGAAAACCAATTTTGAAAATTATTGGCTATAGATTCTCTCAGCTTGCTTATCTTTACCAATCCAACGCATCATTTTATGAAAGCATTCTTTTTAAGCATCCTGATAATATTTAATTGTGGCATTGTTTGTTCTCAGAAACTGTATCCACAGGATTATTTCCGTTCTCCCACTGATTTCGCCCTTACCCTTTCGGGTACTTTTGCTGAATTGCGTCCCAACCATTTTCACTCAGGCATCGACATCAAAACCGGCGGAGTCGAAGGTAAGCCCGTTTATGGTTGTGCAGATGGATATGTCAGTCGCATAAAGATATCGCCCTATGGTTTTGGGAAAGCGCTGTATGTTGTTCATCCCAATGGTTATACCACTGTTTATGGCCACTTAAGCAGTTTTAGAAGTGACATAGCAACTTATACCAACCAGCACCAATACGAGCTTGAATCGTTTGAAGTAGATTTATTCCTAAAGCCCGGCCAATTGAAGATAAAAAAGGGAGAAGTGTTTTGTTACACCGGCAATAGCGGTTCCTCCATGGGCCCTCACCTGCATTTTGAAATTCGGGATTCAAATACCGAAGAGCCCATAGATCCACTTTTGTTCGGAATGCCGGTTAAAGACTTTGTAAGGCCAACGCTTAAGGGTTTTAGAATATACGCTGAAGGCGAAAGCAGTGTGGTTAATGGCAGGCGGGGATCAGCAGAGCCATTGCTGGCAGGCTGGGGCGAAGATTACCATTTCAGGCTTGGAGATACGGTAACCGTGGCAGGTGGCGTATCGTTTGGAATTCTCGCCTGGGACTTACTCAGTGGAGCATCCAATAAAAATGGCATCAACCGCTTAACCGTGACCATTGATTCAACCATTTTTTTCAACTTTATCGCCCAACGATTCAGTTTCAGCGAAACACGATACCTGAATGCATTGATTGATTATGCAGAATATTTTAAGACGGGACAACGGTATATAAGAACCCGGAAACTGCCCAACAGCAAACTCAGCCTATATGATAAAGTAGCCAGTGAAGGTATATTTTATCCTGATGCCGGTAAAACCTATAAAATGAAAGTTGAGCTGGCCGATGGCTCGGATAACATTTCCATACTTAAGTTTAATTTAAGGGGAGAACCTGTTACTGAAATTTTCAAGCAACCCTTACTTAATGGGCAACTATTTAACTATCAAACCCTTAATCGATTTTCAACGCCACACCTCAGACTTACCGTGCCGGAAAATTGCCTTTACGAAAACATCTACTTTGAATACAGTGCCGGTGATGCATTAAAAACTACCTGTGCACCCATTCACGCTATACACACAGCGAATACACCGCTGCATAACTTTTATGAACTGTCTATTCGTGTTGATTCAGCCTGGAGAACATATAAGGATAAGCTAACCATGGTGAGGCTCAATTCCAAAAACAAGCCAACATCGGTTGGAGGCACTTATGAAGGTGGGTTTTTGAGTGGCCGGGTAAGGGATTTTGGTCGCTATACGGTAATGGCAGATACAGTAAGGCCAACTATTAAACCCCGCAATATATCTGACCAGAAAAAGCTTTCGGCACAATCAACCATCGAGTGCACCATAAGTGATGATCTGTCGGGAATAAAGAGTCACCGGGCTACGCTGAATGGTCAATGGATATTAATGGAATATGATGCCAAGAACAGCTTGTTAACCTATAAATTTGATCATCGTCTAAAATCCGGAGAGAACAAATTTGAACTCGTTGTAATGGATGGTTGTCTGAATACAGCCACTTATAAAGCTACAGTTCTTTATTAACATACTTTGTCAGGGAGGAAAGATTTTCAGAACCTATGGTCACCAGCAGGCCCTGCCCTATTTCGCCCAGCCGGACGAGCATTTTATGCGTTCCCCGGTATTCAACCAACTCACCGGTTAAACCCAGCAGAGGGCCGGCTACTACCTCAACTTCCTGACCTGGTTTAAACCGTTGATCCGAAACTTCGAGTTCGATATCCTGATTAAGGAGTCGTTTAACGATATCTATCTGCTTATCGGGTATGGGTGCCGCCTTCCCTTCAAAGGTGATGAACCGGACCAGATTGCCTGCTTCCAGCACCGGACGACAGGCTGAAACTGCTATTCTAACAAAAAGATAAGATTTAAACAAGGGTTCATCTACCCACTTCCACCTGTCGCTCCAACGCCTTCGGGTACGCTGCAATGGCAAATAACATTCGTAACCTGCTTCCGTCAGCTTTTTAAATGACGTTTTTTCATTTCGTGGTCGCGTATAACAGGCAAACCATTGCAATGCCTGACCATTATCCGCTCCATTCATTTCAATGCCCACGACTATTCTATTTATACCACAATGAGAATCCTACCGTCCTTTCAAATCAGGAAATGGGAGAATTAACCGGGAATTTATCAATGATGGCTTCCGAGGACACCACCCCATGAATAATCTCAAAGGAGGTATAGTGTATGGGTTGCATTTCATGCATGGAGAAAGTATTGATGGTACAATTCTCAGGTCCTTTGCGGCACCAGTTAACAAACAGATCGAGTTGTTCAGGTTCCCCTTCTGCCTCTATCAATATACCATCATCAATATACATTGCTTTTCCGCAAATTTTAAACTTAACCGCATTTTCAGCAGCCTGAACTCTGAAACCAATCCGTTGTACATTTCCGGTAATGTAAATTTGTAATCTCTTTTTCATGCTTCAAAAGTAAACGTTTTCCAGGATAATACTTCTAATATAGAGTCTGATATCAGACAAATTTAATGATTACACATCAATCAGATTGACATATATGGCTTTAAGTATCCTGACAATTAAGCCATCACCTCAAAAACAGGTGATTCGGCATAATGTTCACCCACAGCAACCGGCAAACTTTTTTCGTTACTCAATTTATCTGGCTGCTGCCAGATGGAGCATTTGTTCATAAACCTTTACCCAACCTTTCCAGCGCTTCTGGTTTGATAAGGATTCATTGTGCCAGAGGCTGATAAACGTTCCACCCACCTTTTTTACTTCATCAACAAGTTGCTCAATAATTTTTAGCGCATCTTCAGCATCCAGTTTCATATAATCTCTAAGGGTGCCATCCATCAATGCAAAAGGATACAGTTTAAGGCTGGTTGCCACCTCAGCCTCCAGGTCATACCAAAAGAAAGGGGTACAAATACCGGCACGAAAACCAGGTTCAGCGGCAAATCCCATGGTAAAATCCATTTGAATATCCTGCTCAAGCAACTGACGATACGTATAGGGCAGACTTAATTTTAAAAAATGCTGACGACTGGCGGTAATTTCTCGTTTAAGCACTCCCGATAGCTGGGTTATTTCTCTCTTAAGTGTTTCAGGATAATCGTTTGAAGCATACCCAGGATGAATACCAATATGGGCATAATCGGCAAGCGACTTAACCAGGGTTTGAAAATCAGCATTGTTTACCGGAATGTTTTTATCGTTTAATCCGTAATCGGCGAACAAAATAAAAAACCATGGTTTGAGGCCATGCTCACTATGCAATTTATGCATCAATTCATAAGTGTCAAACGGATCGCGTTGCCCACCTGCCAATACCCGGGTGCGCATTCTTATTTCAGCAAAATTACCGGCCAGGACATCCTTTAAATACCCCCCCAGAATACGCATCCCTCCTTTATTTTTGTAAGCCCAGGCAGCATCAATATCAATGGTAGGAATAAAACGGTATGTGGTGGGGTGCAAGGTTATTTCTGTAAACTTATTTTTCAGCAATTTACCAAGAGCCAGGGCCCATATATTTACTACCGGGATACGCAGAAATCCTTGTTGTGAAGCCATAGATGAAGAGGCAGAAAACCTGTTATGCTCATCGCGCATATGGGGCAGGTATTCCTCATACCGGCTCACCAGATAAAAAGCAGCTGAAAAGAGATCAAACGGCATATCTGCCGCCTTTCCATAAACAGCATAAAATGCACGCGATCCTTCAAAATCTATAAAACCAAACTGATGACTATTTATAGATTTTTCAGTAAGCAAACCCGCTGACATTATAAAAATTTCCTCTTTCCGCCGGACGGGTTGAACATCATAACAGAGTACGGGCCCCTGGTATGCCTGGTAAAATGAAGGATTGTCTGTAAATTCGAAGCTAAGTCCCAGTAAATCATCCAGCAACAGTTTAAAAATATAGGTGACACGTGGGGTAACCAGAGGTGTGTAAATAAGAAGATTATTCTGCATAGTTGTCATTATTCGTACCTTAAGGATTCCACCGGATCCAGACGGGCGGCTTTGGTAGCAGGTATATATCCGGAAACTACGGCAACCAGAAAGCATAATGTTACGCCCAGCACTATCCACAACCATGGAACAATGAAACTTGAGCCAATAAGCAGAGAGAGTATATTGCCTATTAATATACCAAGCACAATCCCAACGAGGCCGCCAAACTGGCCAATAACAATGGCTTCAGCCAAAAATTGATTTCGGATAGTTTTGCGGGTAGCGCCCAGTGCCATGCGGATGCCAATTTCCTGGGTACGCTCGGTAACGGAGACCAGCATGATATTCATCAATCCTATGGCAGCACCCAACAAGGTAATAATACCAATAATGGTGGCAGCCAGGCGAAGGTATTTAAGGTTTTCAAACAACATTTGCGAAAGGTTGTCGCTTTTGCTAATGTCGAAACTGTTTTCCTCACCCAACTTACCCTCGCGCACAATCCGAAACACTCCGGTAGCTTCGCCTACGGCAGCATCAAGCAGCGCGGGATCCTTAACCATAATATTTATTGAAAATGACATGTTGGGCCGTGGAAATGCCTGACGAACATTGGTAATGGGTATAATTACCTGATTGTCTGGATTAAACCCCATGCTGCTCCCCTTGCTTTTCATTACGCCAATTATCTGATATTTACCGGGCCCTATGCTTATGATGCGTCCAATGGGATTGGTATTTGCATCAAAGAGTTTACTCACCACTCCCGCACCAAGAACAGCCACATGCACTCCATTGATGACTTCGTTAGACGAAATATTTCGTCCAAGACTGATTTCATTACCCGAGGTAACCACATAGTTTTCATCTGAACCTATTACCGGTATATTGGGATTGGTTTTACTGCTGCCGTATTTTAGGGTAGCGGTATTGGTAGCAAAGGTAAAAACAGACGTATGGGCGGGAAAATCAAACTGCTGCTTAAAGGCATTGGCTTCGCGCCATGAAATGGCCCTGAAATTCCGCGGTCGGGCGCTCTTACCGCCCATATGCACCATCATTCCCCTGTTACGAATGGTGATGGTATTGGCGCCCATACTGGCAAAATTTTCGCTCAGGTAATATTTTATAGAGTCGATGGAAGTGAGTATGCCCACCAGAGCCATAATGCCAAATGAAATGAGCAAAACGGTAAGAATACTGCGCAAAAGATGCGATCTGATAGAATCGAGAGAGATGGTTATGTTTTCACGAAAAAGATCCGCCATTTTTTTATTTTTTACAAATTTACACATTGAGCGGTCTGTAAATGCACTATGGGTATTTTTTTTATGTGTTTAGACAAAAGAAATTGCAGAGCGCCTGCCAGAAAGCTGAATTTTACATGAATACCCCAAATAAAAAAAACTCCCGACAGTGCCCAGGGAGTTAGAAAGCGAAAACAGAAACTTCTTAAAGCTTACTGCCAAATGCAAGATCACCGGCATCACCCAGACCGGGTACAATATATGCCTGGGCCGTTAATTCATCATCTATGGCACCTACCCACAGCGTGATGTCCTTCATGGGGAGGTGTCGCTGCATATAATCAACGCCCTGCGTGCTGGCGATAAGGGTAACAATATGCGTGTGTTTAGGTTTTCCTTTACTCATCAGCGCTTTGTAGCTGAGCACAAGCGATGCGCCGGTAGCCAGCATGGGATCAGAAAGAATGAGGATGCGGTTGGAAAGTTCAGGCCCGGATACATATTCGACCTGAATCTCAAACCCTCCGTCTTTGCTGTGTTTACGGTAAGCAGAAACGAAAGCATTTTCCGACCGGTCAAAAGCATTAAGTAAACCCTGGTGCAGGGGGAGGCCTGCACGCAGAATGGTAGCAAGTACAGGTAAATCCTTCAGGACGTTCACCTCGGTACTTCCCAGAGGTGTAATTACTTCCCTGGGGACATATTCGAGCTGCCGGCTGATTTCATAGCCAAAAATTGTTCCAAGGCGCTCCATGTTGTGCCTGAAACGCCAGGAATCACGTTGAATTACAATGTCACGAATCTCAGCGATATACTGATTAAAGACGGAATTCTGTTCTCCCAGATTTTTGATCATAAACCCCAGTTATAAAGAAAATATTTTGCGCGCCGGCAAATATACATATTTTATCGGCATATGGGTTGATTTGCCGGGGATTATAGCGGTTATACTAATGTGAATTATTTATACTGATTTTATCTACAGCCCTGACAGTGGCCCAGGGTAGGACTTGAGCCGGGAAAACCCATTTTTTTTATTTCAGGTATGGCCAGAGAAACGAAAAGTTTCCGGATCATGAAGCCAATTATTCACTTTTGGCAAATTTTTCAGGATGATTAGCCACCTGCCGCTGTCTTTTACGATAATAAATAATAACAATGGGAATAATGGTCAGAACAGTTCCTGAGGATAATAACAGTATAAATAAGCGATTGACACCTAACCATTGAAAATTCCAGGCCAGTAAAACAAAGAGGATATTTACAAGCATCAATAAATAGGTAGCATTTAAATGAGAAAAGCCCAACTTGAGCAGAAAATGGTGCATATGTGCCCTGTCGGGGGCAAAGGGGGTACACTTGCGATATAACCTCACTATAAAAAGCCTCAGGGTATCAAACAGGGGTACCATCAAAATGGCAAACGAGATGGCCGGCGCTGACTGCAAAGTATTCATGGTATTGCCGGGAAGATTTAATTCATTAAAGCGTATGGTCATTACGGTAAGAAAAAAACCAATCAGCAATGAACCGGTATCACCCATAAAAATCTTGTACTTTGAATCGAGCAGGTTGTACCGCAGAAAGGCAAAAAGCACCCCGATCAAGCTCAATCCCATGACTACCAAACCGGTTTGACCTGCCTTAAAAAACCATTCCGTAAAAAAGACAGTTGAAACAATGGCTAAGCCGGCCGCCAGTCCATCAATGCCATCCACCAGGTTAAAAGAGTTTATAATGACCAGAAACAAAAAGATGGTGATGATTAAGCTAAGGAAGTAGCCAATATCATTAACTCCGAAAAGTCCATGCAAATTGGTAATTCGGATATCGGCAAATAGAATTATTATAATGGCTGCGGCAATTTGACCTGCCATTTTTTTAAGCGGAGAAAGTTCAGTTATATCATCCTGTAATCCAATAAAGAAAATAACCATGGCCCCTGCAATAAGATAAGCTGCATTTACTGCCTCACTGCCCACATTGAACATCAGCACAGCAATAGAAAAACCGCCAAAAATCGCCATGCCACCCAGGTTGGGAATACTTCCCTTGTGAGAGGTGCGGTGATTGGGCATGTCAACAAGGTTCTTTTTTCGTGCCACATCTATAATCACCGGAATAGAGATTAACCCGATGATTAGGGAAAGCAAAAAAGCGCCACCCATACGAATTTCCGGTAAAAACAACCATTGTATCATCTAAACAATTTCATTTTCAAATTTATAAACATCCTACATCTTCATATGTTTATCACTATTCTAAAGTAAAGTAATGTGTAAATTACTTATTCAACCAATAATATATTTTTTCGACGTCTGAATTTCTCTACCCAAACCACCCATAATGCAAAAATAACAACATAAAAGAAAGTTCTCAATACCCATTCATGCATAAAATCCCAGTATTGCGGCCAATGTAAAGCAACCAGCGACAATACCACAATTCGGAACACATTGACAAAAAACATCACTATAAAGCCGGCGGGAATAAACCATAATTTATGTTTCCATGGCCCCGGAAATAAAATAAACAGTACTGCAATCTGATAAAACTGTTTTAAACCGGAACAGCCTTCATCAATGGATACGTGGCTACCATTTGAAAACCACATGGTATTCGGTTCCGTAGTAGTTACTGTTAGCAGGAGAATATACTTATTGAACCAAAGTGAACAGGTATAAACGGCCCCGGCAAGCCAGTCGGCCGAGGAGGTGATAAAGGTGAAATGAGTTATCCATTCATAAAAATCCCACCAAAGCATATGAAATACGATGGTTATGAGGGCAAATATTAAAACATCCACCACTGCGCCCAGTTTATGACGGCGGATAAAAACGTTGAAGTGTTCGTATGCGGCTTGCAGTGATTTCATTGTGGGTGATTTAGTAAAACTTATCAGCAACCATTGGACCCAGCCACCGAATAACGAAACAGGGTGAAATTTTCCATAAAAAACTCAGTATATTGCGGTTGGGCATTAGAATGTTTATACCGGCAATCCGATATTTGTCATTTCGCAATGGGTAAGAGAAATTCCAGTACAAAGTGGTGTTCTTAACGCCCCATTGCTGCTTGTAATAATGCGAACCGGAATTGCGGGTACTGCGTCCAAAGCTAAAAACATGGTTTTTACGCTCGATACTTAGCTTTATGCATTCCCACCACAAAAAATAGCTGGTATAAAAAGGATTGTAATCTTCCAGGGTCGCAAACCAGCATACTTCAGCGAAATGACCTCTTTTTAACATTATGGCTCCCCCTATTGCTTTGCCGTCGTGTTTGGCAATTATCACTGTTCCATTATGACCAAAAGCATCAACCACCCGCCTGTAAAACTTACGCGACATGGCCGGCGCCCCCAGGCGATGCATGTTGTGAGAAAATACGCTATAAAACTTGTTAATGAGTTCCGATCCTCCAATTTCCACTTTGATATTGTTTTTTACTGCCTTGTTAATCTTTCTTTTAACATTGGATGAGAGACGGGAAAATTGTTCTTCAGGGGAATCGGGTAACGGCAGCCAGGACACTACTTTTACATCATGATAATGTTCCGAAACCCGGGTAAGCAATCTCAGATGCCATTGAACAGTGGGATCGGAACAAGAAAAAATCTTTCCATCATAGCTAAATTCAGGAGCGACCTCAACCTTGTCGGGCACTTTATTCTGTATCAATGCATAGGAAAAATAGGGCATAGAAACCAATACATCCCCCATATTTACCAGCATAATAAACTTCATACCGTATGGCGTATTTACCTTATACCACAAAGGCTTATCCGCTTTTTCGTAAATAAGTGGCCACTTTATCTTCATAGTAACTAATTTTTATCCCCGGATTGGTTAACAGTTGAGATAGATTCCGGCAGTGGTGGTAAGTTTTTAAAAATCTTAAAAGCAAGAGTTTGATCTGAGGAGAAAACAGCAGCTGCGGTCAGCAAAATAATCATGAAGTCGGTTGTGAAACTACAATTCCGGGCATACCATGCTTCCAGTTCACCCTTGTATGGTGCAATATAAAAGCGGTCAAATTCATGGAGATCCATTTGCGCGTTGTTGTAGTATTTTTCTTCATCCCGAAAAATTAAAGAAGCAATTCCAGTGAGCCCCGGCTTGCACTGATAGAATTTTGCCTGAACTTCAGGTGTAAATTTTAAAAAATCCACCTTCATCAAGGGCCTGGGTCCTACCACTGACATGTTGCCAATAAAAATATTGATCAATTGTGGTATCTCGTTCACTTTTGATCCACGCAGGTATTTGCCCATGGGAGTCAGTCGCCAGTCGCCTTTTACTGTAATGCTGCCGGTGCCCAAAGATGGACTGGCTTTAAGCATGGTAGCAAATTTCCAGATTTTAAAAGGTTGATTCCGGAAGCCAATCCTCTCTTGAAGATAAAAAATATATCCTTCTCCGGTAAATTTTAGGGCAATGGCCAATGGAATAAAGAATGGCAAAAATATAACCATTCCGATTAAGGAAGCAATAAGGTCGCCACTTCGTTTAATAAATGGATAAATCATGGTTACATTTTTTGGTCGAGGTTTTTACCCGTTTCGATGTGATGAAAGCCGGGCAGAAAACGACCCATCACGCGAACAATGTCAGCTTTAGTAACTGCATCCGCTTCCAGTACGGTGCTGAGGTTGGTTAACATCATACTTATTTCTGTTGCTGGCTTGCGTGGCGCATTTTTTATCACGCCAAGCGAGGTGAAAGTATGTGTGTCTAATTCTTCTTCATCTGTAAAAAACTCCTCATAGGTTTTTTCACCTGAAGTATCCGATTCAAAAAAGAAAACCGGATAACTTTTTGGATGAGCTTCCATGCGCGTAGCCTCATACCTGGCTTCTTCTTCAGAGACGCAAAGCAAAGGGCTATAGCCCATTTCATGAATGAAATCCAGGGTAATATCCTTAAAATTCATCATTTGACCTTCATCCAGACGGGGGAAGAATATATCGCCTGTCTTTCCCAGGACACAGGCCAACAGGCAAATCTGACCCGATTCTTTTGGAGAAACAAAGAACCGCCTGATATCGGAGGGACAGGACAGGGGTTGTTGCTTCATCATCCGGTCGAGATAGCCTGCCAACAGACTACCGTTGGAAAAGGCAACATTGGCAAACCGCGCCGTGGTAATGTTGAAGCGATCTGAATAGGAAAGAATTACTTCTTCCATAATTTTTTTACTGGCACCCATAATATTTACCGGATTGGCAGCTTTGTCGGTAGAGACACAGAAGAAATGCTCCGGTGGGCTTTTGGCCAGGGTTTCAAGCAATTTTACGGCTTTTATGATGTTGTTCTGAAGCAGGGCCGTAACCGAATAATGATCCTTTTCACTGCGCACATGCTTGTGTGCGGCAAAGTTGGCTACAATGTCGAATGGTCCGGCCTCCGCCAGTATCCGGTAAAATATCGGATCGTCGAAGTTAATTGGATAGGTTTTATAATCACCAGGAACTATCAACCCATAGGTACTCCGCAAATCGCGGGTAAGCTCGGTCAGATAGTTCTCACTCAGATCAACCACGAAAAGCTTTGCAGGTTTAAACCGCAACAATTCGCGGATAAACGAAGAACCAATGGTGCCTCCACCTCCAATCACCAGCACTGACTTGTTGTTTATGGCGCTGTATAGTTCATCACCGGCATTGGCCAGATCCTGTTCAAAAAAACTCTCTTCCCGAAAGGTAATATGAGAGGAGATAAATTGCTCAATATTAATCATAGTTTGTGTCTTATCCGCGTTGGATGGTTTCTTTAATGGCTTCTACTACCTTTTGACGTTCGGTATCGGTGATGTTTGAACTGGACGGCAGGCATAAGCCTAAATCAAAAAGCCGGTCGGAAGTGCCGTTAAGGTAAGCCGGGTATTTTTCAAAGACCGGCTGCAGGTGCATGGGCTTCCATAGCGGGCGGGTTTCTATATTCAGTTCATTCAGCGCATTGTAAATCTTTTCACGGCTTACACCTCCGGTTAATAAAGGATCTATGGTTATTGCGGTAAGCCAGTGATTGGAGAAGAAGCGGTCGTCGGGCGCTGTCTGGAAAGTAATGCCTTCCATTTGGGAAAGGTTTTCCCGATAGAATTCAAAGTTTTCTCGCCTTTTGGCCACCCGTTTATCAAGCACTTCCATCTGTCCGCGACCAATTCCGGCGCAAATATTGCTCATGCGGTAGTTGTAACCGATGTGTGAATGCTGATAATGCGGAGCAGCATCCCGTGCCTGGGTGGCAAGGAAGAGCGCTTTACTGCAATATTCCTGATTTGGTGAAACCAAAGCACCTCCGCCCGAAGTGGTAATGATTTTATTTCCGTTAAACGAATAAACACCCATTTCACCAAAAGTCCCGGTGGCCTGACCTTTAAAGGTAGAGCCGAGTGATTCGGCAGCGTCTTCAATCACAGGCACCTGATAACGATTGGCAATCTCCATAATTTCATCAATCCTGGCAGGCATTCCATATAGATGAACCAAAATGATGGCTTTTGGCATCTTCCCGGAGGACTTGCGTTCGACCAGCGCTTTTTCCAGCAATTCGGGACTCATGTTCCAGGTGGTCGGCTCAGAATCTATAAAAACCGGTGTAGCTCCCTGATAAGCAATAGGATTGGCTGAAGCTGAAAAAGTAAAGGTGGAGCAAAAGACCTCATCCCCCACCCCTATGTCCAGCAATATAAGGCCAAGATGAATCGCAGAAGTCCCTGATACCAGGCAGGTGCAGGCTTTTGAACCTGTGTAGTGCATGATGTCCTTTTCGAGGCCCGTAACATTGGGACCCAGTGGAAAAACATGATTGTTCCGGAAAGCTTCTTCAATATATTTCATTTCTTCTCCGCTCATGTGGGGAGAAGA
>JAVEQP010000027.1:36997-37671 GCA_034007585.1 Lentimicrobium sp.
TTCAGGCGTACCTTTTCAGGATACAAAACATGGTCATTATAGTGGATGGGATCTTCCTGAAGTGAGAGTAATTCTTCTTCATTCGAAAACTTAAGGCTGGCGGTACCGGTGAGCCCCGGCCTTATGGTCAGTAAAAGCCGATCCTCCCCTTCAAGCTTATCGGCATAACCAGGCACATCGGGGCGAGGTCCGACAAAACTCATGTCACCCTTAAAGATGTTCCAGAGTTCGGGCAGTTCATCCAACTTATACTTACGCAAAGTTTGTCCCAGGGGGGTAATCCTGGATTCTCCCTTTACGGAGATGGTGCTGCCCCCATGATTTACCTTCATGGTACGAAATTTTACCATCCTGAAAAGTTTTGCATCCTTCCCCACCCTAAGCTGTTTAAAGAAAACGGGGCCGGGCATTTTAAGTTTGATCAGTAAAGAAACCACCAGAAACACAGGCAGTAACAGGAGCATTCCAAAAAATGAGGCAACAATATCAAATAGTCTTTTTAGCATAGGGTAGTTGAAGGTTTCAGGGTACAGGGTACAGGGTTACAGGTTTCAGGTTAAAGGTTAAAGGTTACAGGTTTCAGGGTTTCAGGTTACAGGGTTTCAGTCCCATATATAGTACTCAACACATCAACAAATCAACAAATCAACACATCAACAAATCAACAAATCAAC
>JAVEQP010000027.1:37681-39515 GCA_034007585.1 Lentimicrobium sp.
TCAACACATCAACAAATCAACAAATCAACACATCAACAAATCAACAAATCAACCATTACCGATCAATAATTACTAACTTATTTTCGGCTCAGAAAGTTTAAACCGTTCCAGCAACTGAAAATTCAGAATTTTAAGGTATTCACTTAGCGTGTATTGAATATCCTCCCGTCTTTTCCACCAACCATCAGGATTGTAGGAAGTATAAATACTCGGACTGACCATAACATAAAATTTACGCTCCTTGTTTTCCAGTGCTTTCTTAAATATCATTGAAGCCCGTCTCGCATGAGGTGAGGAGCTTACTACAATTAAGGTATCCATGGATGGCTCTTTCAACAAAAAATTCCGAATCAGGATGGCTTCATTTTGTGTACTTCGGGCAGGACCAGGGATTTTTATAATGTTATCTTCATTTATGCCCAGTCCAATTAATGCCTCCATAAACTGATCGGTATTACTTTTGAGATGAACTCCCCGGCTTTTCAAAGCACCAAATCCTTCCATACCCTCTTCAACCAATAAAACTTTTGGAGCCCATCCCTGCTGATATAAATCGTTGGTTTGTAACGCCCTGTCGGAAATGGAACCCATCAGCACTACAAAGGCATCGGCCCTGGTTAGTTTATCTTTTTTAACCAGAAAGTAACCTGCATTTGCAATTAGCCAAAATAGCAGAAAAATAGCTGAAGCAAGCGTAACAATCAACAAAATCCGGCTTAACTTCATACCTGGATGCTATGGTATTTCTATTTATACCGGATATATCTTTCTAAGCAACACCATCGTTTTGTCCACCACATAGCCATAATCATGGATTGATTCATTCAGCTCAGCAATATTCAACCCACTGCTGACGGCCTCAATGTGACTTACCTTTTGTGCCACGAGATGTTCAATAACCGCCGTTTCAAGCATAGCACTAAATGCATGTTGATCGTGCAATTTTGACACATAACTGTAAAAATACAACACGTGATTTTTGCTTTTAAACTTACCGGTTCTGAATGCTACCAGCTCTTCTGTGTGGTGATTGATAAGTCCCAGAACAAATTCAGTCGGGAAACGTCGAAATGAACGGCGGATATACAGCTCAAGCCGCTTTTTAGCCATTTCTTCAGGAATAAACGGGTCAATGCTGAATCTATCGTCACAATTGTGGGCATACATCATGGCTACGGCCTGATCCAGATATTCATCTCCGGCAATCAGTTCAATACGATAGGGGAAATAAGATTTGGAAGAAGCTGAAAGCTGACTGGTGCGGAGGTGTTTAAACAGCCTGAATTCGGCAAACCTAAAGCCGATGTCTTCATAGTCTCCAATTGATTTCAAATCCGTGGAGCTGACCATTACCTGAACATAACCCGGATTTTGCTCTTTGATGAAGTTTGGTTCAAATTCAGCAAATTCCGCAGCAGGTGTATCGGCTTCTATCGAAAACACCGGATAGCCCAGCAATTTGGATTCAACTTCCAGCTTATTGTATTCCACCTGAATTTGCGAGTTACTCATATCTTCTTTATTTTGGAATTGCAATTACCTTTTCTTTAAATCTATGGAATACCACGGAATCGTCATTCACATTTTTGTCCAGCACCATTCCGGCGGCAATTTTATTCCGGTTGCCGACTTTTATCATGGGAATGGTTGCACTGTTTATGCCGAAAAGATTTTCATCCCCAATGGTGGTAAAACCTGAAAAACAGACATTTGGGCTAATAAAATTGAACTTCCCCAGATGCGTATCGTGTCCGAGACTGCAACGCGAATTGATCAGGGTAAAATCGCCAATTTTTGCATTTGGACCGATATTGGCCATGGGGCCGATAACCAC
>JAVEQP010000028.1:0-39406 GCA_034007585.1 Lentimicrobium sp.
AAATCCCTGTGAAGCAAAGACAAAAGAAAAGAAGCAGAAGTTTTGGTCGCATGGTAAAACTCAACAGATAGGGCAAAGTTAAGCATAAGTGGGGGAAGGAGAGAAAATTTTTGGAAGCGTAGCTATTGATTAAGATTACTATTATTCTCCGTTAAAAGTAAGGATCTTATATTAAGCTAAATTAGGCTTTTTTTTCATACTTTACATACGTCTTTAGAGTTTGCAATTCCGCATTGGCACCGACGAATGTCCTTTCCTTAATCTGTCAACTGTTGAGAATTAAACTTCCGAGAAGCGAGACCGTATAAAACAGGCAAGGCTATAAAAATGTTAATAAATGTTAATTATGCGGCTAAATTGTATCTAATTGGATTCTGTTTTATCTAATATTTTGTGCTTTTTGAACCTTCTTTTATAAATTTTTAATCTCAAGGTTATGAAATATTTTTTTTACAAACTTCAAATTCTTACTGCAGTGATGCTTTTTCTGACTCCTCAATTGTCACACAGTCAGGAAGATAATCCCATCAAAGGCAAACGTCCTTCCATTAATTTGGCTGAACTTTCTTCACAAAACCTTAATCCAGGTCAGATAAAATCACGTGAATTATTACAGCAGTATAATTTAGCTCAAAGGTTGGCTGATTATCCACGCCAGGTCAGCGTTCATAATGGCACACCTGCCTATTCCGCACTTTCAACCACTTCCGGTGTAAGCAACACTGAAGCGTTGTCACTGCCTTATTTTGAAGGATTTGAAGGAAGTTCCACTATCCCGGCCGGCTGGACTCAGGAGGTAGTTAACGGTCCGCTCTGGACGGTTGGAAATGGCAATTCTCCCTATCCGCCGAATGCATATGTGGGGAGCAGAAATTTGGTTTTCCGATCCTACGTTCCGCACGCCAGCGGTCTGGTTACGCGACTGGTTATGCCGGCGTTGGATTTGACCAGTGTAAACACAGCCGTTCTAAAGTTTACGTATGTCAATCCTTATACCTTCGATTTTTTCGGTTATCAGGATGTGTTGTCTATTAAATACAAGTCTGCATTAGAGGATGATTGGACCACACTTCAAACTTTTAGCTCTGATGTAAAGGAATGGACGGATGTTTTTATCACACTTCCTAATCCGTCAGCCAGTTATTATATCGCTTTCGAAGGTGCAAGCAATGCTGGCATTGGCATTAGTATAGATGAGATTGCGATAAATGAGGGCATACAAATAACATCGGGAAATGGAGAAAGCGGAGTCATTTATCCCTTAGGAGAGGTTTTGGTTCCTATAGGCTCCTCACCGAGATATAAAATCAGAGCTTACTATCATTTTCGTATTTCATCCCTGGTGGTGGATGGCGAACCCATCGCTGAAGCGGTAGATCAAACAGATTATTACTATTCTTTCCCATCGGTAAATGCAGAACATACCATTATGGCCTACTTTATCTGGAGCGAAGATTATACAGTTACCGGAGTGGCAGTGCCATCCGAGGCAGGTTCAGTGGATATATCTGGAAATCTTTTTTATAAACAAACCATACAGCTTAGCGCATTTGAGTCAGGAACCCGCTATTATTTTTCGCATTGGTCATCCAATGGTGATTCCATAAGCGCAGCAAATCCTTTTAATTTTGTTTTGCTATCAGACACTACCTTCCAGGCGAACTACAAACTGGTTGTCGAGCCACTAACGTTGCCTGTTTATGAAGGGTTTGAAGCCGCTAACACTATCCCTTACGGGTGGACAGAGGATATGTTTACCGGCCCTCACTGGACGGTTGGCAGTGGCAATGCTCCTTATCCACCTAATGCGTATGCAGGAAACAACAATTTGGTTTACCGGTCTGATAATCCGAATGCGAGTGGACTGATGACCCGACTGATTACACGGCAACTGGATATGACCGGGATTAATACCCCTGTTCTGAAGTTTTATTATGTTAATGCGGAGCACTTCACTTCCGTCGTCCATCAGGATCAGCTAACGGTTAGATATAAGGCTGCATATGATGATCCGTGGACAACACTTGCCACGTTTAATTCAAACGTAACCGACTGGACAGAAGTTTCCATTGTGCTTCCTGAACCGTCAGACAGTTATTTTATCGCTTTCGAAGGAACAAGTAACGCGGGTTATGGCATTAGTATAGATGAGATTACAATAAATGAGCAGCAACTGGAGGGCTTTTTCATTACTGCCGGAGCCGGAGGCAATGGAAGTATCAATCCTTCGGGGCAAGTGTTTGTTCCTGGGGGAGAAACGAAGCAATTTGATGTGGTAGCCAATGATGGTTATCATATCTCTTCTCTTTTAGTTGATAATGCACCCATTGCAGCCGCGGAGGGTGAATCACAATTTGTATTTACTTTCACTTCGGTAGTGGCAGAACATACCATTATGGCCTATTTTATGCCTGATGAATATAGTGTTACGGTAAACGTACTGCCCTTTGAAGCCGGTTCTGTTAGTGTTCAGGGAGAACTCTATTATGGCAATACCATTACACTTTGGCCCATGTCAGCGGGAGATGCGTATGTTTTCTCCAATTGGACGTCCAATGGTGTGACCATCAGCACGGCAAATCCTTTTAGTTTTGTTTTACAGTCGGACACCCTCATCGAGGCACATTTCACAGAGAATAATGGTGGGACACTAACGCTGCCTTTTTATGAAGGGTTTGAAGCAGGAAACAACATACCATACAACTGGACACAGATGATGGTCAGCGGCAGCGGTCCTTACCTGTGGTATATTGGCCAGGGCAGTGCTCCCTATCCACCTACTGCCTATGCAGGAAACAACAACTTGGTATTCAAGTCTAACGACCCGAGTTCCAGCGGACAAATCTCCCAGATGATTACACCAGAGCTGGATATGACTGGAACAGATACTGCCATTCTGAAATTTTATTTCGTCAATGCGGGCTACTTCTATATCTTCCCCCATCAGGATCAGTTGTCGGTTAAGTATAAAACTGAATGGTCTGATCCATGGACGACGCTCCAAACTTTTAATTCCGACGTGAGGGAATGGACGGAGGTTTCCATTGAGCTTACTGATTTGTCAGACACTTATTATATCGCTTTTGAAGGCACAAACAACGCAGGTTATGGCATTAGCATAGATGAGATTACGATTAATGGAAACTTAGATGCTGGTGTAACCAAAACGCTGAATATTAGCGGTATAATGCTTGAAGGTTTGTATAATGGTGGGGGAACTATGCGCCAGGCTCAAAGCGACTTGGGTGCGGAATATGGCCCGGGAATAGCGGATGTCCTTACGGTTGAATTGCATAATGCATCCAATTACAATGACATAGTTTACACCGCAACGAATGTTATGCTTGGTACCAACGGCATCGCTTCAGTAGGTGATATTCCTGCCACAATTCAGGGTAATTATTGGGTTACCGTAAAACACCGCAATTCAGTGGAAACTACTTCGGCAGGTGTGATCAGCTTCTCAGGTAATACCATTGGTGTAAACTTTCTTAATCCGGCTCAGGTATTTGGCAACAATCTTGGCACGTCTGCAGATGGACACTATTTAATTTTTTCCGGAGATATAAATCAGGATGGCGTAATTGATACCGTTGATATGACTCTGGTTGACAATGATGCAAGTAATTTCGCCTCAGGATATTTACTTACTGACATCAATGGCGACAGTGTTGTGGATATCAGTGATATGACCATTATTGACAACAATGCCAGCGCCTTTAAAAGAGCAATACTTCCATAGATTTTTCTTGAATTTCATGATGAAGAAGCCGGCCCTTTAACGGGTTGGCTTTTTTATAGAGTGCTTCATCATAGAAAAAATAAGCAAAGCTGGAAGTTCTCGAATGGTTAAAAACACAAATGAGCGGAATTTGAAAACCGACTTGTACTAAACAAATAGAATGTAAAACCAGTGAACGTAAAGCCAGTCAAGTGCTTCGTCCATTTTCGGCTAAAGCCAAAGGTAGAAACACCAAGCCATTGTGCACCGGACTGAAGCCCGGCGAAATTGTAATTTTATAAAATCTTTTTGCCTGCTGTTGGCCCCGGTTTCAGTGAATGTATTTCACTAATATGAATGATAACCACGCCAAGCGGCTTTGGCATGCCCATTTTAGCCGAATTGGCTGCAGCCATTTCGTACAATTCCCCTGAATCCTGAAATTCCGGAATTCCGATAAATCTGTATCCATCCACTACGTCGCGGTTTACAACAGCAACAGCCACTTTCGACCCGTTTTTTATATTTGCCATTGTTACTCCACCGGTTCCTTCTGTAAAAATCAATGCCTCATCAGACAAGACCCGGGTTGAGCGTTTTGGTGCAACATTGGGCATTCCATTAGCATCGGTAGTTGCAACAAAACACTGCTGGGTTGCAACCATATCCTTCATTTCTTGTGTTAATTTAGCCATGAGATGATTAATTGGTTGTTTCAATTTTATGTACAAAATTTCGTATCCGAAATATTTATTGGATAATGAAACTCTTCAGCAAATATACTGATTTATTTTCTTTTTCTCCGTGGAAGGAGTGGAATTTGCAATTCCGCTTTATGGAAGCTGAACGCTTTTTCATTAACCTATATTGCAGCTAATCTAATCGTATTGTTTGAATATCATTAAAATACGAATTTTTGAAATCCACTTTGTGTACTACAAATTTCTTCTTTTATACGTTCTTAGCCTAGCAGAATTTACAATTCCGTATTGACACAGCACGGGTTATACAGGTGCGTTGTCTTTGTCCGCCCGAAAATTGATGCGGATAGCGCTGGTAGTAATCCGGCTACAATCCAACCCTTTCAAGCAACTCAAATACCCGACTTTGGCGTGCAGCAGCGTTTATCTTCAGTTTACGTACCAGCAGGGATTCCGGAATGTTGTCTCCAACGGTAATACGTGGATTGAGGGAGGAGTATGGAGCCTGAAAGATAATCTGAAAGCGCTTATGAAGGTTTTTTAGCTCCATTGCTGAAAGGAAATTGACGTGTATATTATCAAACCATACCTGACCTTTACTGGGTTCAGTAAGCCGGAGTATAGCCCTGCCAAGGGTAGTTTTGCCACTTCCCGATTCACCCACCAGACCCAGTGTTTCACCTTTAAATACGTCCAGGTTTACCTGATTTACCGCTTTAAACGGTTTGGGTTTGTTTTTATTAAAGAAGCTACCTTTACTCTCGTATTCCACCGACAGTTGCTCTACCCTGAGCAAAGGCGGCGGTCTATACATTTGCGCATGCTGCCGGCTCCTTTGTTAATCGGATACCAATGTTACATCTATCTCGCGTCCTGGTCCAAAATCACTCACCACTGGCAGTTTTACCGGCCGCGTAAACAGGGGAGGACGACAAGCCAGCAATCCACGAGTGTAATTGCGTTGGGGATGACTGAAAACTTCAAGCCCATCGCCTGCTTACACTATTTTTCCTGCCTTCATCATCAATACAGTGTCGGCAACTTCGGCCACAACACCCAGGTCGTGACTGATGAAGATAAGGCTCATACTGTTTTTCATTTGTAATGATTTCAACAACTGCAATATGAATTTCTGCACGGTAACATCCAGCGCTGTGGTAGTTTCATCTAAAATCAGAGTGGAATTTGCAACGCACCATCTCCAAAATAAATTACCTCATTCATACAGATGCAATTAAGGAAAGCCTGATACCGTATGAAATCACCAAACAACAGGTAAGCTTTGTTTATGCCAATGAGGCAGATTTTTTACATCTGTATGTCTCCGGTTTGGGCAATGGAGTGTATGTTTTAACTATTTTGGCTGATGAACAGTCCTATCCCACGATTATTTCTATAATTTGAACGGATATGAGCACAAAACCCTCTCCATCAGTTATACCTTATAAACCTCCAAATGTCTCCCCGTGAACAAGCCGGCAAAAACCTTGTTTACTAAAAAACGTATCCAAACACTATGAATTATCCCAAAAAGGTAACCATTGGCGACATCACCGTGCGCGATGGTTTTCAGCATGAAGAGAAATTTATTCCCACCGAAGCCAAATTATGGGTGGCAGAGCAATTGGTATTATCGGGCTTTAAGCACATAGAATTGACCAATATGGGCAATCCGAAAGGTATGCCTCAGTTTAGTGATGCGGATGCGTTGCTGAAAGGCTTGCGCGCCAGTAAGAATGTGGGAGAAATGCTAAAGGATGTAAGTTTAACCACCGTCACCATACGCGAAAGAGCTATTGAACGGGCCATTGAAGCCCGCAAAGAAGGCTGGGGACCGGACAGGATTTTATTAATGGTATCCACAAGTGAATCTCATCATCAGAAAAATTCGGGATTGTCGCTCGAAGATTACTGGAAAATGGCCGAGAAATACATTCCGCTGGCGCACGCTGCCGGATTAAAGGTGAATGGAACGGTAAGTACCATCTGGGGCTGCCCCATCGAAGGTCCCACAAAAATGGAGAAGGCCATTGACTTTACCAAACGCTGGCTGGATATTGGCGCCAACGATGTGGAGCATGCCGACCACGACGGATCGGCTTCGCCCGATCGGGTTTATCGCTATTTTTCGATGTTGCTCGATAAGGTTGAAAGGCCTGAGAAGCATATTGTGCACCTGCACACCACCCGGGGCTGGGGGCTGGCCAATGTGCTGGCCGCATTACAGGCCGGAATGACCAATTACGAAGCCACCCTTGGTGGTATTGGTGGACAACCTGCCAATTTTGTGGATGGTGTTCCTGTGGCCGGAACAGGTTCCTATTATTATAAAGATGCCGGAATTACCGGTCTGGTTTCCACCGAAGACATGGTGGTGATGATGGATGAAATGGGCATAGAAACCAACCTCGACATTGACCGCCTCCTGGAAACAGGCAAAATGGTGGAGCGAATTGTGGGTCACCGTCTGCGTTCGGAATCCATCAAAAACGGAAGAATCCCCAAATCGCTGAGCGGAAGGGAATAGACTAAAGTATGCTTAAAAAGGATGGTTTAAAAGGGTAAATCATCCTCCTTATCGGGTACGGTAGGTGCCGGTGGTGCGTATTGATCCTGAGGGGATTGACCGCCCGGCTGATCAGTCTGATCACCTGGACGACCTCCAAGCATTGTCAGTTCATTACATTCAACATCAGTAATGTACCTTTTCTGGCCATCCTTTTCATAACTGCGGGTACGCAGTGAGCCCTCAATATAAACCTGAGATCCTTTGCGTAAATATTTTTCTGCAACATCGGCCAAACCCCGCCACATCACAATATTGTGCCATTCGGTGCGGTCCACTTCCTGACCTTCCCGATTTTTGTAACTGTCGTTGGTTGCCAAAGAAAAACTTGCTTTCTTTACCCCGGTATCAAAATTTACAATTTCCGGGTCTTTGCCCAGATTGCCTACTAAAATAACTTTATTTACTCCTCTTGCCATGGCTTATAGGTTTAGATTGGTTTTTACAAAGATAAGTTATATGCTTGTCTTTTGCAAGCGTAATTATCAAACAATAAATGGAACCTGAATGTTTGGAATCAGCCTCGGCTTAAATATTTTTCAGGTATTTATCTATTAACCTGGGCATTGGCAATCCATTATTCACCGGATCATTTTGCCATTTTAACGGAGGCACCGGATTAGACATCAGCTTAGCTTTGGGCAGGACAAAAAATCGTGCCCGGATCAGTTGGTGGGTAAGCACATGTTTATGATCGGTAAAAGAAAACTGTCTGGTAAGACTTTTATCTATGGGTAAGCCTGATAATTCAATTGCTTCATTAATTTCCATTAACTTGTCGGATTCAACTACGGGCAATTCCCAAAGATTTTGCCAGATATCACCGGCTCCGCGCTTTTGCATAAGTATTCCCTTTTCAGGATGTGTGATTAAAAAATAATGGAAGAATCTCTCTTTTCTCGCCACCACTTTAGCCGGCTGTGGCAATTGTTCAACGAGATTATGTGTATAGGCATAACAATCTTTTTGAAACAGACATTGATCGCAAAGTGGCTGCCTGGATTTACATTGCAGGGCGCCAAACTCCATTACGGCCTGATTGTAGATGCCCGGATTGCTGTGTTTGATAAATCCAGCCGACTTTTCAAATACTTTTCGATATCCTGTGCTGCTTCCAACGGCTTCTTTAAAACCGAAGATTCGTGAAAACACCCTGATAACATTGCCATCTACTACCGGAATGGCTTCGTCATTACATATGGAAGCTATCGCTGCAGCGGTATAAGGACCTATGCCCTTTAGGCCAATAAGATCATCATAGGTAGCTGGAAACTTTCCATTGAACCGCTCCATTACCACCCTGGCGGTATGATGCATATTGCGGGCGCGGCTGTAGTATCCCAGTCCTTTCCATACACTCAGGACTGCTTCCTCAGGTGCAGCAGCCAGGGATTTTACATCCGGGAAGGCAGCGATAAAATTCAGATAATACGACCATCCCTGATCTACCCGGGTTTGTTGTAAAATGATTTCAGATACCCAAATGGAATATGGATCGCGGGTTTGTCGCCAGGGCATAAACCGTTTATTACCCTCATACCATTGCATAATAAGCTGTGGAAATACCATTATTCTATCAAATTCATTAAAATTGAGGCTATTGGGCAGCAAAAAAACGTATTAATTTTAGAATTGATGCAAAATTATTTATATTTGCACCCCGTTAAAAAATTTATTATCAAAACTTTAAACACTTAATCAAAATGACAAAGGCAGAAATTGTAGCTGAAATTGCAAGTAAAACCAACATTGAGAAGGTTGCTGTTCAGCAAACCATTGAGGCTTTCATGGAGGCTGTAAAAAGCTCGCTTGCCAATGGAGAAAACGTTTACCTGAGAGGGTTCGGTAGCTTTACCACCAAAAGAAGGGCTGAAAAAACAGGCCGCAACATTTCAAAGAATACTACTATCATTATTCCAGCTCACAATATTCCGGCATTTAAACCTGCCAAGACTTTTGTTATGGAAGTGAAAAACAAAGTGAAGTAAGTAGTTGTTCATTATTAAAATTACTCACCATGCCTAGCGGAAAAAAGAGGAAAAGACATAAAATGTCAACGCACAAACGGAAAAAACGTTTGCGCAAGAATCGTCATAAAAAGAAATAAGTTTGTTTTACTAAACAAATGACCATTACATGCTGCAATAGTTACAACTTTTTGAGCATGTAATGGTTTGTTTATGTATTGCTTTAACGACAGCGGTTAGAGGTCTGCGTGATTTAACCGGAACGATTGTGTTTTAGCGCACCACATTATAAAATTAAGGGTTTTGAATAAGGAACTCATTATTGACGCAGGTTCTTCGGAGGTGAATATCGCCTTGCTTGAAGACAAGGACCTGGTTGAACTGAATAAAGAAAAGAGTAACAATAGTTTTGCAGTAGGAGATGTTTATCTTGGTCGGGTTAAAAAGATCATGCCGGGGTTGAATGCCGCTTTTATAGATGTAGGTTATGAGAAAGATGCTTTTTTGCATTATCTTGATCTTGGCCCGCAGGTTAACTCACTAAACAAACTATTAAAGTTACATCTCACCGGCAAGCCAGGCCTTCCGGGAATGGCCGAGTTAATCCCTGAACCAGATATAGAAAAAACAGGTAAGATTAATACGGTACTTACCCAGAATCAACCAGTACTCATTCAGATTGCCAAAGAACCTATCTCCACCAAGGGGCCCCGGGTGTCGTCCGAAATATCATTTGCCGGACGCTATCTGGTATTGGTGCCGTTTTCAAACCGGGTATCCGTATCGCAAAAAATTAAAAGTGTTGAAGAACGCAATCGGTTAAAACGATTAATCACCAGTATTAAACCCAAAAATTACGGGGTAATCATTCGAACGGTAGCCGAGAATAAGAAAGTGGCCGATCTGGATGCCGATTTGAGGGGACTCGTTGTAAAATGGGAAACCTGTCTGGAAAAGCTGCCAGGCATTAAGCCTCCTCAGAAAGTCTTAAGCGAAATAGACCGTACATCGGTAATATTACGCGATCTGCTCAACGAATCGTTCAACAATATACATGTGAACGATGGCACCATAGCCGAAGAAATCAGAAACTACATCCGAACCATCGCTCCCGATAAGGTTGAGATTGTAAAGCCTTACAAAGGTAAATTACCTATTTTCGAGAATTTTGGCGTTGATAAGCAGATTAAAAATTCTTTTGGTAAAATCATCACCATCAAGAGTGGCGTTTATCTGATTATTGAGCATACCGAAGCCTTACACGTAATAGATGTAAACAGCGGCCACCGGGTTAATTCAGAAATATCACAAGAGATGAATGCCCTGGCGGTAAACCTGGAAGCGGCTGCCGAGATAGCCCGTCAACTCCGGCTGCGCGACATGGGCGGTATTATCGTGATTGACTTTATTGATATGCACGAAGGTGCAAATCGTCGAAAGTTATATCAAAAGCTGAAGGATGAGATGAGTAAGGATCATTCCAAACACACCATCTTACCTCCAAGCAAATTTGGGTTGGTACAGATTACACGTCAACGGGTACGCCCCGAAATGAATGTGCAGATTCTGGAAAAATGCCCCACCTGTGGAGGCAGCGGCGAAATAAAACCAAGCATTATCCTTGTAGATCAGATTGAAAATAACATCCGATACCTGATTCAGGATCAGAACGAAGCCCATTTAACGATCAGGGTACATCCTTTTGTTTATGCCCACCTGGTTCACGGCCTACCTTCCATCAGAATGAAATGGTATGCTAAGTTTAAACGCTGGATTTATCTCACTCCCATGCCTTCTTACCATTTTCTGGAGTATCATTTCTTTAACAAAGCCGGGGATGAAATTAAGATTTGATGGCTTAAGCGATTGATAACCCCTATACATTTTTTTAATTATGCAAACAGTAGTCAGTGGCATCAGGCCAACCGGTAACCTTCACCTGGGCAATTATTTTGGAGCTTTACGCAACTTTATAAAAATGCAGCAGAAAAATGATTGCTACTTTTTTATTGCTGATTATCACTCCCTGACCACCCACCCTACTCCTGCCGATCTTCACGGAAACGTTAAAAGCGTATTGATTGATTATCTGGCAGCCGGCCTTGATCCGGAACAAGCTACACTTTATTTGCAGAGTGATGTGCCCGAAACTGCTGAATTGTATCTTTTTCTGAACATGAATGCCTATAAGGGCGAGTTGGAAAGGGTGACCTCATTTAAGGAAAAAGCCCGTAATCAGCCCGATAACATCAATGCCGGACTGCTTACCTATCCAACTTTGATGGCGGCCGATATCATCATACACAAGGCGCATAAAGTGCCCGTGGGTAAAGATCAGGAACAGCACCTTGAAATGACCAGAACATTCGCCAATCGTTTTAACCGTCTTTACAACGTGGATTATTTCCCTGAGCCTGAAGCCTATAATTTTGGCGAACAGTTGATTAAGATTCCAGGGTTAGATGGCAGTACTAAAATGGGAAAATCAGAAGGGGAAGGCAATGCTATTTTCCTGAATGATGAGCCTGAGGTTATCCGCAAAAAGATAATGAAAGCAGTAACAGATAGCGGTCCCACGCATGAAGGTGAGCCGAAATCCCAGGCCATCGAAAATGTTTTTGCCCTGATGAAAGCCTTATCAGCTCCTGAAACACTTGATCATTTTGAAGCAGAATATCAGGCCTGCCGCATCCGATATGGCGACATGAAAAAACAACTGGCCGCCGATGTTATTGACTTTACGGAGCCATTCCGCGAAAAAATCAGAGAAATTGGCTCAGACCGCGCTTATCTCAGCAAAGTTGTACGTATGGGAAAAGAAAAAGCCCAGGCCAGTGCAGCAAAGACAATTCGTGAAGTAAGAGAGATTATCGGTTTCAAGAAATTCTAAAACCAGATTACTGACTTTTTATAAAAATCCCGGTAGCTTTACCAGGATTTTTTCTCATCTCTTCAAAGATCGTTGGCATTGTATATGTGCAAACATTATCTTATCGCCATCATATTCAGCCCTAATCTATGATATGGACTTTTTATATTTAAGGCCCCGTTTCGATATTGGCTTCTTCAGTTCAGGAATGATTTTACAATAATATTTGGTCTATTTCATTGAGCTTAAATACTTTATCCACCTTAATCCCTTTTTCCGTTTGCTTCAGGGTACAGCACTCGGTATATAAATCATGCTCAAAATAAAGAATATAGCCTTTGTTTACCGCTTCTTCGAGAAAAGTTTCTTTTTCATCCAGCGTAATTAATGGCCGGGTATCGTAACTCATCACCCAGGGCAAAGGCAGGTGGGCATTCGTGGGCAAGAGATCACTGGTGAATACCAGCGTTTTACCTTTGTAACTGATAAAAGGGATAGCCTGACCTTCGGTGTGCCCATTATAAAATCTGATTTCAATACCGGGGAACAGCTCACCAGGACTATCAAACAGCTTCAACCTGCCACTTTCTTCAATTGGTTTGATGTTTTCCTTGAGAAAAGAGGCGCTTTCGCGACGATTGGCGTGCATGGCCCAATCCCATTGTTGCACACTAATCCAATACATGGCATTGGGAAAAACAGTCTCAAACGCGCTGCCATCTGCGGTGTATTTCACACTGCCCCCGCAGTGGTCAAAGTGCAGGTGGGTGAGGAACATATCGGTAATGTCTTCAGGCTTGTATCCTGCCGCAGCCAATGATTTCAGTAATGAATCTTCACCATTCAAATAGTAATGGCTGAAGAATTTCTCACTCTGTTTATCACCTATACCGTTGTTTATTAATATTTTACGATCCCCATCAACCACAAGCAAGCAGCGCATGGCCATATTAATAAGATTGTTTTCGTCAGCCGGATAATTTTTACTCCACAGCGATTTGGGCACTACGCCAAACATGGCGCCTCCATCCAGCTTAAAATTTCCAGTCGGAATTGCAAAGAGTTGCATAATTGATTTAATTTAGCCTGTTTAACAATAACAAAGCCCGTTTTGTTGGATTGTGGACCTGATAAATTGGAAAACCTCCAGGCGAAATCGGTCTATTTAAGTGGGGTTTAGGCACCATATTTCCTGTAATTCAGGCTTTCGAAAAATAAGCATACCCTCCATTAACAGCAAAAGATGAGAACACTTTTTATTGGTATTTTGTTGGTCATTACCGGTTTCACTACACCGGCCCAGCAATATTTCGGAACGGCTGCGGCTGAAGGGCACCGCTGCATACTGCTGATGAATCCGACAGCCAGAAATTTACAAACCTTCATTTACCTGACCGATCAGCAAATTTTTCCATTGCCGGACGATTATCATATCGTGGGATTTTATCAGAAAGATCAGGGCTATAATTTTCAACAGTCCACTGACTTCATCCGTACATCGGGACGGACAGATCTGTTTTTGCAGGTTTGTGAGGATACACCGGGTGATACGCTGTTTGGGAAAAACCCTTGCAGTGATGATTTTAGCAATGCATTTGCGGGTTCGGCCGGGGTAATTTTCTTTGGGGGACCAGATATACCTCCGGCCATTTATGGCGAACCAACCAGTTTGCTCACGGTAATCACCGATTATCACCGCCATGCTTTCGAAGCCTCATTTCTGTTTCATCTGTTGGGAGGATATCAGAATGAAAAATACACACCACTGATGGAGCAAAAAACTGATTACAGGATCCTGGGTATCTGCCTGGGCATGCAGACCATGAATATAGCCACAGGCGGTACATTGGTGCAGGATATTCCTACACAAATATATAATCAGCAAATGGTTGAGCAAATTCTGGCGGCCGAACCCGATGCCCGTCATCGGAATTACAACACCAATCTTGGCTACACCGAGGATCTGCTGTGGGGTGATTTTCACCGGATTAAATTGAGCTCAACCTATGTGCAGGCCTGGGGGAAAACTTCCGTTGATACCACTCCCTATGTGCTCAGCAGTCACCATCAGGCCATTGACCGAATAGGGAAGAGCTGGGTGGTAGTCGCTAACAGTATGGATGGAAAGATTGTGGAAGCCATGATTCATGAGGCTTATCCCAATGTCATTGGCCTGCAGTTTCATCCGGAACCGGTATTTTTATATCAAATGGAAAGCAAACTGAAACTCATTCCGGGGCAACCGGCAAAAGAATCATTCATTGACCTTTATGGCGGATCAAAAGGAGAGCACTTTAACAGAAACATCTGGCAATGGATGGGAGAGGTGTACAGGTAAGCATATTTGATTGTTAGGGAGCGTATTAAGCAAAAAGCAACAGGCTGATTGCCATAACGGCCATACCGGCAATCAGTCCTCCGATAGCAACATGATGTTCGCCAAATTCTTCGGCAGTGGGCAACAGTTCATCCAACGAAATGTAAACCATTATTCCGGCTACACCCGCGAAAATTATACCAAAAGCCCCTTCATTCAATATATTTCGCAGTAGGAAATATCCAATCAGCGCTCCTATGGGCTCAGCCAGCCCGGAGGAGAATGAAAGCCAGAATGCTTTTTTTCGGCTTTTGGTAGCATAGTAAATGGGTACAGAAACTGCAATACCTTCCGGGATATTATGAATGGCAATGGCTACAGCAATGCTTATTCCAAGGGTGGGATTCTCTAGTGCAGCCATAAATGTGGCCAGTCCTTCCGGAAAGTTATGTATGGCAATAGCCAGTGCTGAAAATAAACCCATACGGAGCAATTTTGCGTTTTGATCCGGGTTAATATTACTTATATCAATATTCCTTATTTCGTGTGGATTTTCACCACTGGGAATCAATCTGTCAATCACAGCAATTATGGCTATGCCGGCAAAAAAAGCAGCCGTGGTGTAGATGTAACCCACCCTATCGCCATAGGCCAGGGATAATGAAATCCTGGCTTCCGGGAAAATTTCGACCAGAGACACATAAACCATAACTCCCGCAGAAAAGCCCAGGGCACCTGCCAGAAATTTAGGATTGAAACTTTTGGATAGGAGTGACATCAGGCTACCAATTCCCGTTGATAGTCCGGCGAAAGCAGTTAATGCTAAGGCAAACAAGACATTGGGATCGTTCATCTGTTTTTTACAGGGTAATCAGACTGGTGTGGAAAATACATTGCGATAAAATGGTTTCTTTTCAGTGTGCTAAATTATCTATTTTATCTAAATGTTTTAATAACTGCCTAAAGTAAATAGGAAAAGGCCGGAATGTTCCGATAAGACTATACTTATTGATGGCTTCAGAACATCCCGGCCATTGCATATGGTAAATAATCAGCCGTTCATCTTAAGCGGGACGCTATTCAACATGCACCCTTATTCCTTCGCTGTGAGCAGCAAATTCAGGGGCATACATGCATTGCACATTGGCAATTCCCGCCGAATAGTTCCCTTTTAATGTAACCACCACCGGATATTCAAACACCCAGGTGCCTTTAGGCAGATGATCAAAGAAGAAATCTCCGGATACATCGCGGGTGGTCTGGTAAAAGCCCAATCCCCCCTTCCAGGAATAGCCGGAAAGTTGTGTTACGGGTTCAAACCCTGCAGCCCGCATATCCTTAAGGTGGACGAAGTCGAGGTCGCGATCTGTAGTAAGTACTATTCTTACACTAATCTGATCGCCGACCTTAAAAGTTTCATCCCCCTTAACGGGATCAAGTATCGGACCGGCATCACTGTTCCTTTTCACAAACAACTGACGCTGGACAGACAAAGGGGATTGGTGGGCGGTAATTTTATCCAGATTTTCAAAATATTGCCAGTAGAGTGCTCCCCAGGCAGGTCCGTCAGTTGTTTTTGAAACCACTACTTTACCCATTCCGGAATTTATTTCCGGGCCATTCCAGCGCAATTTAATATAGCCGGTACCTGCTTCAGCTTTGGCATCAGGCAGGTTAGACGGATCTATAATTTTATCACCCAATGTTATGGTCACTCCCGGGCTGGTTTGTAACCATGAAGTACCGCGGATTAATAATGCATAAATGGCATCGGCGGTAGCTGTATTTTCAGGCCAGGCTTGCACCTGTTTCTGTTTAATAAGCCAGGTGCGCATCTGATCAGCAGCCTTCCGGTCTCCGGCAATTTCTTCAAATAGCTCGGTCAATAACGCCTGGGTTTGTACCGGGGCATTATACCATGAGTAGCCGGCAACATTATCTCTCCAGTACATGCCCATTTCTTCACTAATCAATGCCCTGTCGCGCAATGATCGGATGATGGCTTGTGCTGTTTTCCCGTCTCCGCTCCGGCCGGCCCATAAGCCAATCATTGCCTGGGTACTGAGTCCTGATTCCTGCCATTGATTGCGAGCAAGGTTGGCATAATAATCAATGGCTTGCGATGCTTTTTTTGGAACATCAACCACATCCTGAAGGTAACTTAGCGAAAACAGATAGTATATCTGCATGGGTGAAATTCGCGTCGGATCCTTTTTGAGTTTTCTTGCTTTCTCATTGCGATTATAATCATCCAGCATCTCATTGGTCAGAAAACTCACAGCCTGATTGATCATATGTCTGAGCTGCCTATCTTTCTTAAGATCTATAACTTTCAGATAATGCAACCTTCCAAAACCGGCAACCACCTGCTGGGTAATGTAACGACTTTCGCGATATCCTTCAAACCACGGCCAGCCGCCATTAACAGTCTGACGCTGCTGAAGTTTGCGCAGCGCAGTATTCAGCCCCGATTCCATGGTGTTTTCATCAAAAAGTAAGGCGATGCGTTGTTTCTGTGCTGATTCTGAGGCCGCCTGAAGTACCCAGGGTGTTTCGCTGAGTACCACGGATTTTAATTCCGGATTTTTTTCCAGATTGGATAGGAAGGCATTGGGTTCGCTGGTTTTCCACACCTCAAATACACGTTGGATGGCGGGGTTGCTGAGGGCAATGTGCCGTGCCAGCGCATTGGCGTAATACATCCTGAATACAGCATCGGAATTATCGTAGCGGGGCTCCATCAATACCGGGAGTGACTGCACGGCGAGCCAGGCCGGGTTGGAAGTAAATTCGAGGGTTAATCCCTGATGGCGAAGCGTATTGCTTTGCGCAGGAAGTCTGCTGAGCTTTTCAAAATTGAAGTTTTTGGTCTCCTTGCCATTTATTGGCAACGGAAGTGTTTCGGTAACGAGCATACGGTTGCTGAGCACCGGAACAATGTGCTCTTCTCCGTCAGTATGATTGCCGGCTTTGGCCGAAATACGCACCATGACAACTTGAGCATTCTCAGGGACCACCACCTTCCATTGAACCACTGCAGTCCCATTGGCATCCACTTCAAAACCAGCAATAGGCTTGCTATTGTTGAAAACTGCATCCACAGCAAGCATGTCAATGGCATCAAACAATTCAAGCGTGGCATCACCCTGTATGGGGAGCCCGGTAAGGTTACTGATACGGGCAGTTAGATTAATGGTGTCGCCCTGTCTGAAGAATCTTGGCAGATTGGGCGTAACCATCAGGTTTTTGCGGGTAACCACCTCTTTTACGAAACTACCATAGTTGAGGTCTGTAGTATGGGCGAATCCCATAAAGTTCCAGCGGGTAAGTGCTTCGGGTACAGTAAATTTAATCTGATAATTGCCCTCGCTATTGGCAGTGAGCCTGGGGAAAAAGAAGGCAGTTTCGTTCATGTTTTTTCTGAAGGAAACTTCCTCCGGACCAACTGTTTGTGGCGTAGATTCATAGGGGGTTTCAGCTATGTCGTCACTTACAACCATTTGCTGGTCCTCATTTGTAGCTTCAGGTTCAGCGCGGCCTGCTAAACTCATACTTTTAGATTGACGTAAAAAAATCATGTCACCACCATAATAGAGGGGATAAAAGCCAAACCAGTTCAACTTATCATAAGTTCTGATCTTAAAAGAGGTTTTATCTGCCTGAGAATCGTACACAAAGAGCCCGGATACAGTGCCAAATCCCCTCGATGCATCATAAGCCGAAGCATGATATACAGGCTTGTAAAGGTTAAAATTCCACTGATGAGGAGAGATGGCATCAAGTGAAGCGTCATACATTGTTGCAAGGAATTCTGCAGCGGCAGGCTTTCCCGTAGGGTCAAGTATCTTAATCCGCCATTCCTCTGAAGCTCCGGGCAACAACTCATTTCGGAAGGTCTCAAATTCAAAACTCAGCTTCGTACCTTTATAAGGAACCTCGATCAATGCCTGATGCGTGTAAATATGATTGCCGGTAACCATCAGTGAACTTATGGCAATGTTTCCCCGATAATTTTCCAGTATAGGAATTTGAATGTTTTGTTGTTTTCCCGATAACTTAATCCAGTTACTAGAGATATTTCCTTCCGCATAATCAATTCGATAGAGCATGTTTGCATTTTTAACACTACTGCCTATGGTGAGTGTGATGGTTTCACCCGGAAAGGCTTGCTGCTGCGACACATGGAAAAAGCTAAAGGTTTCTTCCGGCAAGCGGGACGAAGTCTGATCCACCAGAATGAACGTTTTTTCCAGTTCAACCAACTCGCCAAAGACATCCACAGCCTTTAACCGGATACGGTATTTACCGGGTTCCATACGTTTCAACCGGGCAGCAGGTATTATTGAATCGGTTTGCGTATTTATAGTTTCCGTAAGGATGATAGATTGAACCAGGGTGTCGGCAGCCATTTCATTCCCATAAGGTTCGTGGGGAAGTTTGCTGTGCCACTCTTCACGTGTATAAAGCGAGGTGTCGGGAATAGCAGTATTCCGCTCATGCACCAGGGTATTATCAGGTTTAAGGCGGGCGATTTCAACTTTTACCTGTGTGGAAATCGGAAGTCCGGATAGATTGGTGGCGCCAATTTCCAGATCGGGAAAATCAGCGGTACTTACCACCTCATCCACTTTAACCTTTAGTATGAGTGCGCGATTACTTACGTTTAAGGCAGTTTCCGAGGAATGTGTTTCACCATTGATGTCAGTTACAGTCGCATAAATGCTGAAATTAAAAACGGTATAAGGATTTTGTGACCCAGGGCTATCTGAATTGGCAACAAATTTAATATTGAAACTTCCATCGGTATCCGTCGTGAGTATGCCATTGGCAATTTCTGCTTCGGGCCGGTTATAAGGCCTGCGATAATACCGCATGGGATAAGGAAACCAAACATTTCTCACAATACGGTAGCTCACGGTAGCCCCCTGCAATGGAACGCCACTGTATGAATCTACCTGACCCTTAACCTGTATGTTTTGACCCAGCTTATATGATCCTTCAGGCCTTTCGAGCTTAACCTCAAACTGCGGACGCTTGTATTCTTCAACATTTACATATTGATTCCCATACTGATCCGCAATACGTACTGTTCCTCCAGGCATGCTCTGCGGAAGGGTGAATTCACCATTAAAAGATCCAAACTCATTGGTTGTAAAATTACGTGTGGCGATTTTGGTCCCGTTTACATCATATAGAGTAACTGCTGTTTCTTTGTTGATATCGGGTGTATATTTTTGATCTTCAGCGTAAACCACCAGGCCTTTAAAATAGATCACTTGTCCTGGCCGGTACAACGATCGGTCGGTAAAGAACCATGTTTTGGTCTGCGGACGAGGGTTTACGTTACGGGAAGCATACAATCCGAAAGCGTTATTCATTACGTAGCGATCCTCTCCTTTTTGCAGGTCAAACGATAAGTTTCTTCCTCGATTGTCTGCGGGTGCCTTAATGTTAAACGACCCATCTGCCGATGTCCGGTATGTTTCCTGATTTTGCCGAATGTTTGTACGTTGTCGATAATCATAATCCATGGTAAAAGTCACTACTTTCACGTCTTTTACACCCTGACCTGTATTTCGGTCAAGCACATAAAAGCTTCCGGAACCATCACTTTCACGGTGTGAAATCAGGCTCAGATTGCTCACCCAGAACTGCTGTATGGTAAGGTTGTTTCCTGATGCCTTAAACTGCTCATTGTCTGCAATAAGCAAGGTATAAAAGCCATTCTCCAGTTCCGGCATGATCAAATCGACACGGTGTGATCTAAAATCAGATATTTGGGGTAAATCAACGGACCATTTAAATGCGGGCTTTAGCAGGTTAAGGGTAGCCAGACTTTCTGGTGAATTCAGTCCAGCGGGCGTGATGACTGGTTCATCAGGGTTTGCTCTTAGAATTTTAAGCCAGGCAGTATCTGCATTTTTAAATTCAAGAAATAATGGAAAAGCCTTACCGGACAGCACTGCTTCAGGCAATTGAAAATCAATGGAGGTTGACTCTATCTGCTGTTTCAATATCAGGCAATTCTGTGCACCCGTTGATAGAGGGAATGCTTTAATGACTTTTTCGCACCAGATATGCGCTTTCACCAGGTCTTTGATTCCGTTGTGAGTCATCTCTTCCGAAAAGACCGGATAAGTTTCAACGGATAGATTCTCAGCATAAAAGGAAGCTATCGCAAACATTATATCGGCAGCCGCCGGATACTTTCCGTAAGTTTTCTCTAACCTGAGCAGAGCATTGAGATAAAGTGAATCAGCCCCGGGCAGAGAGCTATGTTGTTTCACAAAGTCCAGCCGGTGCAATTCTGCATCAATAAATGCCAGGGTATCCGGCCTTGAAAACCGCCATGCCAGCAACTGTTGATAAATCCGGGTCCCCTCATAAACAAAAGAAAGGGTGTCGTTGCTATTCAATTTAACCTTGGCAAAGGTTGCCGCATCACCAAAATATTCAGAAGTATTTAATTGGAAAGGCAATATGGGAATGGTAATTGCTGCCTGACGTGAATTGTAAAATTCAATCGCTCTGTTGGCCAGAAAATCATATAGTGTTGGTCTATACATTTTTGAATTCTCCCCGGTTTCCAGGATAACATCATAATTTTTCAAATCAGTACTCTTGAGTAAATCATCGTTAGCTAATGAAGCAGTAAAATGAGCTACAATAGTCCTGATAAATTGTGAGGCATCCCAGAGTTGCCTGTTTTCTTCACTACCTTCAGGCAACCGGGTACGATCATAAATCAAATGCTGGTTTTCATCGTAATACTTCCAGTATAATTCAGCCAATGCGGAATGCATGATTTGCCTGGCGGGCTCCGGTCTGTTGGCGAGGTTTTCTTCTGTTTCCGTGATGAAATGAATGAGATAATCAGATTCAAACTGGCTTTTTAACATCACCTGGTAAAGCACAGCCTTTAAATAGAGAGGCATATTGTCTTCAGCAAGTGTCTTTTTAGCAATTCCATTGATCACTTCGAGCGCCTGGCTGGGCAGGCCCGCTTTATTTAGTGAATCTGCTTTTCTCCAGTAATGGGGATAATTGGATGCTGCCATTGTTTTGAGTTCTGTTTTTGAATGTTGGTTGATTTGCGCATATAACGGAAGTTGCATCAGCAAGGTAATCCCAAGCACAATTCTTAGCATGCCTTTCATAAGGTAATATTTTTGAAAAAGTAACGTATAAAGAAGAGTAAATATATTAAAAATTTTGAGGTCATCCAATAGCTGAAGCCGAAGTTTAATTCTGTTTGTTCTGTTTTTCTTTGATCAAAGCATGCATTGGATTTCTTAGTCCTTCAAAATCAACCAGTTCCATCTTAACTGAGCCTACAACTACGGCAGATTGTACCAGGATAGGCAGACGGTTTTTATCATCAGAAATCCAGAGAACCATGGGATAGGGTTCGCTAAAAACGTCTCCTTTAATAACCATAGGCTTAAACTTCAGGCAACTGATGCTCCCCAATTCTGTCTTTATGACCTCTCGCCCCAGAAATACAATTTTCGAGACATAGAGTGAGTCGTCCAGGAAAAAGGCCAGGGGAAAGGATTCATTGGGCTCCATACCAGTAATGTCAAGTGTACGGGCATAATAAAATACCGAAACAATGTCCTGAGTATTGGGTGGAATTCGTTTTATCGCCCTGCGGCTTACTGCCAAACCATGACTTTGCCTGAAATTTACTTCATCATCTTTTTTAAATCCGCCTTCACGCGTGCGCCGGGTAAATTTCCAGGGTATTAAGGCTTCCGTATCTATAAAAGATTCAAACCGATCGTTTACTTTAAAAAAGAGATTAAACGCTCCTTTAGATTCTCCGGTGGCCAAAACATGATAGGCCTTACGATCGTTATGGGAGTATAGTTTATTTTTAATCTGGAGTTTGGCTTCTCCGGCAGTAACTTTCCCGGTAAGCAGTGATTGATAATACACCCTGAAAGTGAGCTTTTCTCCTGTTTGGAAAGCCGTATTATCAATGCTTCTCAGCTCCTGGCCCAGGAGTTGTGTCCCGCCCGAAATAGCAAGTGCAAACATTATCAGAAAGGTAAGGGCGGCTTTTGTTTTCATTTATGAAACAACTTTGCAGGGAGTTTGCAAAAAGTGTTCCAAAAATGCAGCTATTGAATTTTTAGGTAATCTGGTTTGCCACTCAAACCGAAGCTGAGTTAGTTTCCCACTGAGAACGCTTAACGGCTCCCGTGGATGACTTTTTGTATTTGTATGATTTTTCCGGTATTGAGTATCAGATAATATTCTCCTTCAGGTACATCGGTGGTGTTCCATATCGCAGGGGTAATTTCTCTGAGAGAAAGTGCCTTCAACCAGCACTTCAACCAATACTCCGTCTTAATTACGCACATAAAGTTGTGTTTAGGTTAGTTCGATCAGGACATGGGATATTTGCCATGAAGAACCTGAAACTCGGCGGAAACTTTCTTCAGGCACTAAATTTCAAATGGCCGGTGAGCATTTCAGAGATGGTCCAAAAAGCGCCGGTTTGTCCGAATCTATCCTTGCGGTGAACATTAATGAAGCCAGCGCAGGTGAGGCATGGTCAAAAAGCTGCACGCTAAAGTTGCGACTATTGTTCCACAAAACTTCACGATACGTGGCTGAATTGAGATTTTCGTCGGCGCTTTTTGCGAGATCGTCTGTCCTGAGCACGGAATCATAGAATCGTGCGTTGGTATAGATATATTCGAAAATATAGGCATCCGCATTGGCAACCTCTTTGGCAGGTTTTCCCGCATAATGGATTTGGGAGATATAGGTTTTAATCATACCACATTCATAGCGGGAACGTATGCCTGTATTGTCTGTAAACTGTCCTTTATAATTTCGGGTGAGATGAAGCGGCATGTGCCCATCGGCCACGTAATGGCCAAGGTCAGCAGCAAAAACGCCGGACATTCCACAAGTCATCCCTTTGCAAACATGCTTTCAAAGAATCGAAAGCCGCTTTGTTTGCCCAGGGCAATACTCCATTGCCGTAAACAAAATCCTGTCCATGCAGCTTAATTGGCCTTTCAAATGAAGGGGAAATATGTCCTTCGCTTACAAATTCCGTATAATTGTCCAAATCAATGTAATGCTTTCGTCCCTCCGTGGAATCAACGTCTCTGCAGTAATCAGGATCAGAGGCATGATCGCGCAGAAAACTTATCCATGAATGGAATTCAGGCATCTCAGGCGTAAACGATAAAGCACAGTATTCGCTGATTTTACGATGACCTACCGAACCCCAAATGCTTAAAATTATAGTAATGCCTAGTAAACTAATGGCTATGACAAAGGTGTGAAATTAAAGATGCTTACTTAAATGCGAGTTAAGAAAGAGCCATTGACTCTGACAAGCCCCTGATTTTTTAGTATCCTCTAAATTTCGCGTTCAAAAGGATTTTGAATGATAAAAAATTGATCAAAAATCATATCCTGGATGAATAAAACATTTCCTATTATTGTATCATATTCTATTCATCGCTTTATAAATTCTAATCCCCTTAAAATGATAAAATTAAGCTTTTGCATGCTAATGATTGCTATCCTTATGACATCCATGAGTTGCAAAAAGGATAAAACTGAACCCGTTGAGAGTAGCTTTTCGGCCAAAATTGATGGTTCCCTATGGACTGCGAAAACCGTTGTTGCGGTCAAATACATGAATGGAATTACTCAAATTTCTGCTGCTGGCAATGCTCTTTCAGAACAAATTGCGCTTATGTTTAGTGGATCAGGTAAGGGGACGTATCTTTTTAATGAGACCAATGTTGGTTCGGTTGCCAATGACAGCAATTCATTCTCCACATTTTTTGTTAATCACCCGGAAGGAAAAATCATCATTACCGAATATGATGAAGTAAAGGGGATGATTTCCGGCACATTTGAATTTGAAGGTGAAGATATATATGGCAACAAATATATTTTATCAGAAGGCAAGATTAACAAAGTGAATCTTACCGTTCAGTAGCACTTTTAGGAAGTAATGGGTTGTGAATAGCTCACTCCTCACCACTCAAATTTTCAAATCTTCAACCCGCAACCGTAAACTCACCCATCACCCCTTTTACGTTTCTCTGTGGCAGGCAGGTTTGTCATCCCTGCATGCATAAGATTGGTCATATTGTCCCACGTTGGTCACTGAGCCTGTCGAAGTACCTCCCGTCCCCCAGACTAAAAGAAATATTTCTTTAATTTTAATGCTTTTTTTGAACATATATAAAACTCATGTCTTTATTCGGTGTTAATTAATTTTGAACAGTAAATAACTGTACAGAATAGCTTATGAAAAATATTTTCCGGAAAAAAGAGCCGGTTGAACGATGGATTATTGACCCGATTGGGCGATTTGTAAATAACAGCACCACCAGTGGTATTGTATTGTTTTCGGCTGCATTTATGGCCATTGTACTCTCCAATTCTCCCTTTGCTGATACTTTTCACGGATTCTGGGAAACAAAACTATCTATTGGCTTTGCCGACTGGCAATTGTCAAAAGATTTGCATCACTGGATAAATGATGGCCTGATGGCGGTATTCTTTTTTGTGGTGGGCCTGGAGCTTAAAAGAGAGATCATTAGCGGAGAACTCAGCAATCCGCGCAATGCGATTTTACCTGTTGCAGCAGCCATTGGAGGTATGTTGGTGCCTGCCGCCATCTATCTGATTTTTAACCCTTCCGGCGAAGTACACAGTGGCTGGGGAATACCCATGGCTACCGATATTGCTTTTGCCTTGGGCATATTGTATCTGCTGGGTGATCGGGTGCCGGTCTCGCTGAAGATTTTTCTTACCGTGCTGGCTATTGCCGACGACCTGGGGGCGGTGCTGGTAATTGCCTTTTTTTATACCAGTGACATCAATATGATCAGTTTGCTCACCGGAGCCGGATTTATGGTGGTACTCATTGGAGCGAACCTTATTGGGGTTCGCAATACCTTATTTTACGGGATAATCGGCATTGGAGGCTTGTGGCTGGCCTTTCTGATGTCGGGGGTGCATGCTACCATTGCCGCGGTATTGGCTGCATTCACTATTCCGGCCAACGTGAAGTATAATGAGCTGGCGTTTGAGCGAAAACTCAATACCCTGATGACCCTTTTCCATAACGCGGATCCCAATAATTCTCCTACGGTAACCCTTGAACAACTTCATATTCTCGAAAAAATCCGTTACATATCCAAACATGCCATTACCCCGCTGCAACAGCTCGAACATTCCATGCATCCGTTGGTGGCATTCATTATTATGCCGGTTTTTGCGCTGGCCAATGCTGGAATTGTGCTTTCTGCCGAAAGTTTAGCTCACCTTACAAGCACGGTAACCATGGGGGTATTCTTCGGATTGTTGATCGGAAAATTTATAGGGGTAGTTGGATCGGTTACCTTGCTCACCCGGCTAAGGATTGCATCACTTCCACCCGGATTTACGCTCCGGCATCTGATGGGTACAGGATTGCTGGCAGGCATTGGCTTCACCATGTCATTGTTTATTTCTGAACTTGCGTTCAAGAACAAACTTTATGTGGAAGAAGCAAAAATGGGAATTTTGCTGGCTTCTCTGGTAGCCGGGATACTGGGCTATTTTGTGTTGAGCTCAGCCAGCAAAAAATGAGCCTACATTTTTTTAATCTGCTTTACCAGTTGATCGCCAAGGCCTATGCTGTAACCTTCAGAATACCAGACTATTTCACCTTTACTATTGATAAGTGCTATCACAGGCCACTGTGGCGCTCCGGCAAAACCACAAACCTTGCTAACGGCAGCAGCGATTTCACCCTTTATATCATGACCGAAAATAATTTTGACAGGAAGGTCTTTGTAAATTTTGGGATTAAAATCAGATGAAAGCTTATCGTTGGCCACGGTAAAAATTAACCGGCCTCCCCATTGATCCAGCGCATTTTTTACTGTCCTGAGGTCTTCCATCAGATGTTTGGTAGGCTCTTTGGCAGGATCTATAATGGCAACAATAAGCCCACTTTCACCCCAATAATTATTAAGCTTTAAAGGTTTATCAGATCCCCATTCAATAAATCCGGCATTAAGATCCACGCTCCCAACCGGGCCGGCTTTTTCAGTAGCAGATGCCAGACGTATGCCTGCTTCGGCAGTTTTATTTGCTTCTACCTTAAAATAACTAATGTCACACATTACTTCCCCTTCACTTCCGCGGTTTCCGGTAATCAAACGGTAAAAACCGGTATCAACGGGCAAGGTTACCGGGAGACTCAACAATCGTGGGTCTGTTTCATAATCCAACGTTACAAAACTGCCCTGGTCATAGCGCGCAATCGTATAATGCGTATAATAGCCGGGGATAAAGTCAGGGTCTTTCGATAAATTATTCAGCGTAAGTGCACCACGTAAGGGTTGTTTATCTGATGGCATGCTGAATAATACATCATTCCATTCCCCGTTCATCAAAAACTGAGGTCGTTGAGTTGCGGTCTCCAACCTTGCCGGAATTCCAAAACTACGGCCAATGGCAACAAACAACAAATCGCGGGAGTAACTATCCGCCCTGCCCAGTTGCAACATGCCTTCTATGGATAATGGTACGCCGTAATAATTATGGATGGTATCCAGTTGGATGCTGCCGGCAATCCAATTGCGTATGTTTACCGGATTTGAACGGAATTTTTCTATTTGTTCTGGGATAAAATATCGTTGTATGAAACTTCGCCAGGGTGTAATAAATTCACGCCCAATGCGGGGCGACAGAATGTAGGGAAGATAAATTTTGGATGAGCTATCTCCTGAAACCGCAGGATAAAGCGTCTGTGCCAGAAGGTGGTCCCTCAATGTAGAAGCCTGAATATCGTGCAAATCTTTTTCCGTGATTTGTTCAAGAATCTGAACTCCATGTTCCCTTTGCCCCGGGGAAAGCTCCTGAATAAAAGTGAGTATCTCCTCCCAGTTGCCGCGGCTCAGCGAGAGGTAATTCCATAATTTATTTATATTCAAATCCTCGTCTTTTTTGAGTAAACGGGCAGCAGATAAAGAATCAATAAATGTTGCAACATATACATTTCTTATGGAGTCTTCCTCAAGTAACCGCAGGTTGTTGGCGGCCAGTTTATCCTGGTCAGGAGTAGCTATTCCCTGTCGTGGTGGTGGCGTAAGTAAATATTGCCCCGCAGGAAAGAAGAGGGTTTCATCAGCGATAGTCAATGAAAGTGTATCGGTTAAATTGGCCCGGGCGAGCATAGAAGCAGACTTCCCTCCCATCTGAGCATGAATCAGCAAGTCCCCATAACCGGTAGTAATGGCACAGCAACCATTTTTATCAGTAAATTGTATGGCGATGGGATAAAATTCAGCGTAATTATACAATCCAAACTCCACTTTGGCTCCTTCTATGGGTTTTGCGCGGCTATCCATTACTTTAACCGCCAGGGATCTGGTATTGGTATAATTCTTCAGAAGATTAAGACGAGCATAATGGTCGCTACGTTCTATCGCTTCCTCATTCCCACGATACTCGCCAAATACAAAAGTGTGGGTCATCATGGCACGCTTCACCGGTTCAGAAAACCAGCCCACATTCAATTCCGGTTCCGGTTCACAGGCGCCCAGATAGCTCCATTTTCCATCAACCCACACCTCAACCCAGGCGTGATTGTCATCCGTATGCGCCCAGCGTGGTGTATAAACCTGCCTTGCCGGAATGCCTACAGCCCGCATGGCTGCTACCGTAAAGGTTGACTCCTCGCCACAGCGTCCAAAGGCAGTTCTTACCGTGGTCAGTGGTCCTGAGGTGCGAATATCTGTCCCTTTATAAATTACCTTTTCATGGCACCAGTGATTGACTTCAAGTGCAGCTTCAGCCATATTCATGTCTTTGATGCGATCTTTTATTTCTGCCAGGAAAACCTGACGCGCGGTGTCAGTATATTCATTGTTCACCCGGTAAGGCAAAACAAAATGCAGAAAAACAGCTTCGGGAATGGTTTTTCCCCATTTGAAAAAGGAGCGAGCTTCAAGCGCTGATTTTACCTGCCCCAGGTAATAACTGCCATCATACATAGATAAATCGCTCAGAGGCATATAGGCATAAAGAAATTCCAGCGCCCCGGATTCTTCTATTGTCAAATCGGCATTCATAATACTGAATAACACCGAATCCCGCCCCGAAGCCAACTCGCGTTGTTCCAGAAACCTGGCATGAACCTTTTCACGATACTTCTGGTCAGTAATCAAATGCGGCTGAGGCTGTTGTGCCAATCCAAGGACCGCATGAATGATAAGTAAAAAAGTCAGGTATTTCTTCATCATAAACTGATTTGACCTGGTTTGATTTGGGCCCCAATGATGCTTAACTTTTTAAAAAGAGTAAAAAAGTTCGGCTATTATCCCGTTTGGGGATGAGGTCTTTCTTTAGAAACAAAGGTATCAATTGTTGGCAACCATTCAAATGTTTTTTTCGTCTGAATAAAAATACTGCATTCAGGCTCCAAAACATAAACAAAAAGCAGTAGGTGTATATTTCTGCAAAGCCCTGCCATCAAAGGTAATAGGTGATATCTTTATGCCACTTGCGGTGGATTTAAGGCACTCCAAATGCTATAATATTAAATTTTTCTTAAATAAAGACACTTAGTATGTACCAATTCCAGATTTATTTCGTATTTTTAACCCGATATTATGAACCTAATTCTATTCAGAAACGAATAGCTCGTAACGCTTACCATCCTGCCATTATACAATTGAATAGTTCTGATTTTTAGAATATCTACAGCCAATAGTGTTGTATAGGTTTTAAAAATTTAATCGTGTTACTTATTGATATTTAGAGTATTTACTTATTTTAAAGCATGTGCTATGTCCGACGAAATGCATACCAGAACGGAGAGCTCAGGAAAGACCTCAACAATAAATCCTTTAGCAGCTCAGGAGAATTTTATTGATTTTATTCCACTACCGGCCTATATTAAATCTATCGACAATATCCTTATCAACTGCAATGAATTATTTGCGCGCATGTTGAAAATCAAGGATGTTTCCTCTTTGCTCAACAAGCCGCTTAATGAACTTTCACATTCATTGCACTCTTCGGCAGATGTTTATTACGATGGTATTTTAATGAGCGAGGGTAAACCGGTTAATTATGAGCATATTTTCCTTGATGCAATGGGCAATGAACATTTAATAAATATTCATAAATCGCTCATTCACCATTGTGCAGAAGCCTCGCCGGATATACTTGTTGTTATAACCAGGGATATAACAGAAAGTGATAACGCACCTCCCGACAGACCTACTGATGAACTTATTGCGCTGTTTAATGAACGTACCCGGGAGCTGGAGCGGAGCAACCAGGCTTTACAGCTTCAACTGGAACAATTAAATGCAGCCTCGGCTGAAGTGCGTAAAACAGAGCAACGGATTGAAACGGCCCTTACAGCGCTCAATGCCGGAGCCTGGGAATGGCTGCCGAAAACCAACCATCTGGAATGGAGTAAAAAATGCTTTGAAATCTTTGGCCTGCCCTTTTCAGGGGATATTTCTCCTGAAAAATGGATAACACAAGTTTATCCATCTGATCTGGAGCGGGTTAGTCTGATGTGGGAGCGTATACTCAACCAATATGGCTGGTTTGAGTTTGAATTCAGAATCCTGAAAAAAAATGTAATCACCTGGGTACGTAAATCAGGGCAATACCTGATGGATGAAAGCGGAATTGAAAAAGTACTTGGTGTTATAATTGATATCACCGATGAAAAGTTTTTCCACGATCGATTGTTTGACCGTCAGGAATTCTTAAAAGCAATAATTGAAGACCAGACTGAAATTATCTGCCGCATGAAGCCTTCAGGCAAAATCAGCTTTTTTAATCAGGCTTTTTCCCGCTTCTTTCATGTGCCTTATGCTGAACTGATCAATCAATCTTTCAGCAGCTTGCTTAAACCGCTGGATTATGCAAAAATAAAGCGATTGCTCAATTTGGTAAAACCAGGAAATCCGGTGTTGAATTTTGAGCAGGCCATCGAAAAAACAAATGGTGAAAAAGCCATCGTTCAGTGGACCATTCGTGCCCTTTTCGATACCAGGGACGTATTGAGCGAATATCAACTTGTAGGGCGCGATATCACTGCTATTGAAGCCTCGCGCGTGGCACTGCATAAGAGCGAAGAGATGTTCAGATTGTTGACTGAAAACTCTACCGATATCATTTCATTACACAATCAAACTACAGGTATCATCGAATATATTTCACCTTCGGTAAGCAATATCCTGGGTTACGATACCTCCGAAATGACAGGTGCCAATGCCTATGAACTGGTTTATACAGGAGATTATGAGATTATAAAGCAGGTAATGGACCATTTTAGCCAATCTAAAGACGCATTTAGTTTTGAAATCAGATTATTGGATACTTCCAATCACGTTATCTGGTTTGAAATTATCATTCAGCCACAGGTCAGTCAGGATAATTTACCTACCGGAAGCCTGATTGCCGTTTCGCGCAATATTAATTCCCGCAAACAGATTGAACAGGAACGTTTACTTGCTGAAAGGGAATTGCTGGAAGCCAATGCTGCAAAGGATAAGTTTTTCTCCATTATTGCGCATGATTTACGTAGTCCGTTTACAGCCATCTTAGGTTTTTCACGATTGCTGGATGATGAATATGATGATTTTGATGATGCCGAGCGTAAACTAATGATTAAACAGGTGCTCATTTCAACTGAAAATACCTTCCAGTTACTCGACAATCTGCTTATATGGGCCAAAACTCAATTAAAGTATACCAAATATTTCCCTGAAAGCTTTCTGATTATGACCCTGATAAGGGAAACCTTATCGTTAAGCTGGCCACAGGCCCAGGCCAAGGAAGTCGATTTCCTTATTCGGTCAGCCGATGATTTTATTGTGTCGGCTGATATAAATATGATTAAAACAGTGCTTAGAAACCTGTTTTCAAATGCCATCAAATATTCATATAACAAGAGTACCATCGAACTGGATATAACTGCTTCAGAAAGAATGGTGAGCATTACGGTTACTGATCATGGCACCGGGATGGAAGAGGATACCCTGAAGGCTTTATTTAATCTGGATCAAAAAGTCAATTCAATTAAAGGAACAGCCAATGAAAAGGGCACCGGTCTGGGGCTGATTCTTGCTAAAGAATTCGTTGAAAAAAATAACGGAAAAATATCGGTGATTAGTGAACCAGGACAGGGCAGCCAGTTTAGCTTTACTCTGCCCCTTGCTTTAGGGAGCTGAAAACGCTTTATTCAGGACATTTTTTTTAGTTAATTAAAATGGCTATATCTCTGTTTGTTAGCCTTAAATAGCCTCTGGAATATAAAATGATGCCATTTTTATAATTATTGAACTCTTACCCAAAGGCTTCATTTATTTTTTTATTTTTACCGCGTTTTCCCCACATTAGCTTAAAGTTTAGCCCCGGGTGAAAGGATAACCTGCTAACCGGCAGGTCTATATTCTAACCGGTTGAACTTCGCTTTATCAGCTTATAAAACCACGAATACATATCTATTATGAGAATAATACGATCTTTAAATTTATTGTTCATCCCGATATTGTTACTGTTTGCAATGAACCCTGCTTTTTCGCAAGAAGTGGATACCACCGCGCATAACAATCAATCTGAGAAAAAGGAGAACCGGAAAGTGCTTCAGGCCGAAGAACGAAATGGCCTGTTGGTCCTCGAAAGCAAAGACCAGGAATATAAAATTTGGTTTGATGCCCGCTTACAGGCAGATGGGGCAATGTTTATAGGCAATACTTACAATCCCATCGGCAATGGAGTATCAATCAGGCGAGCACGTTTTGCCTTAAAAAGTCAGTTCGCCGAAAAATGGTATGCTGAAATTCATATGGACATCTCAAATTCGGAGCTAAAATTAAAAGATGCTTACCTGGAATTTTCACCAAACAACCATTGGGGTCTGCAGGTGGGTAATTTTAAGGAAGGCTTCTCCATCGAATCAATCATTTCCTCACGATATCTCACTTTTATTGAGCGGGCAAATGTAATTTCAACATTTGCACCTTCGCGCCACCTCGGATTAGCTGTTCATTACCATAAGAACTGGTTTTTCGGCATGGGCGGCATTCATTTTCAGGATATTAGCGGGCTGGAAGAACGCACCTTTTCTATCGACAATAACAAAGAATATGGATATGACGAAGGCGTCTCCATAACAGGGAGATGGGTAGTTATGCCTTTTTTTAATGACATGAGCAGCGGCTTACATTTGGGTATTGCCGGATCATACCGCACCCCGAAATCAGATGCCGAAATCCATGGAACGGAGCGTTACAGCTCTCGTTCACTCAGTTCGATTAATCGCAAAAAATACATGGATACCGATATCATTCCTGATGTTGACCATGTTGGACTTGGTGGATTTGAACTTGCAGCATACCACAAAAATTTCCGCTTCCAATCAGAATATGTAGTAACGAAAGTACATAAGAAAAATGCGTTGCCTAAAGAGCAATTCGATGGCTGGTATGCCTTTGGAAGTATACTGCTTTTTGGCGGAAACTACAATTACAACAGAAGTCAGGCAAAGTTTACGCAGCCTGACCGTGGAAAGGAGTGGGGAGACATTGAACTGGCTTTTCGGTATGATTATCTGAGTTTGAACAGCAGTGGCAATGGCACTATCCTGGGCGGTGCCGGCCAGAGCTATACTTTTGGCATTAATTACCATATGAACAGTAATGTGAAGATTATGTTTAACTACGCATACATAACCCATGACCGCTATGCCAATGGAAACGGTGAACTGTTTGTAGGCTATAACAAAGCCGGTGAACTGACCAAAGATCCCAAAGAGGTTGAGGATACCAGGGGCAAGGTAGGCGAGGATTACAGCATGGTTACAGTAAGATTTGAAGTTAATTTCTAATTGTAAAACAGAAGCTTTGGTATGTTGAGACGTCCCCATCCTAAGTTCCTCGCCCCATTTTAATATCAAAGAATGAGGCCACTCCGAATAAGTAAAAACAAGAGAATGCTACAAAGACACTAAGAAACTAAGATTCACAAAGAAATGATAATCAGGTATTTAAACTTAGTGATTCTTTGAGCCTTTGAGCCTTGGTGGCGAAAAAGTACTATTCGGAGGGGGCTCAAGAATAAAGTATAAAAACAAAAACCAATAAAATGGCGCAGGAAATAGAAAGAAAGTTTCTGGTAACGGGCGATTTTAAACCTTTTGCTCACACGAAAATCCAAATTATCCAGGGTTATCTGTCATCGGTACCTAAACGTACGGTGAGGGTGCGGATTAAAGGCGATAAAGGGTTCATTACCATTAAGGGTGCAGGCAGCGCATCCGGTGCCAGCCGCTTCGAATGGGAAAAGGAAATTCCGGTAGAGGAGGTAAAAGAACTGCTTAAAATTTGTGAACCGGGGATAATTGATAAAACACGCTTTCTGGTGAAAGCCGGCCCACATACGTTTGAAGTGGATGAATTTTTTGGTGAAAATGACGGACTAATCATAGCTGAAATTGAACTCGGTTCAGAAGAAGAATCTTTTGAAAGGCCTTCCTGGCTTGGACAAGAGGTTACGGGTATTCCAAAATATTACAATGCAAGACTGATGAAGCATCCCTATTCTAAATGGTAAGTCATCGCAGAAAATGCTGGATTTATAATCTTCTTACGCCCAAATTGCTTTTATCAAATACCGTTTGTCTGTTTTGTTGTTTAAATAATAAATGGCTGCTTTACTTCATGAAACCTATCAATACAGTTTGACCGATACTTTTAAATATGGTTTTACCGTTATGATTATTGCCTGGCTGCTGAATATTGCTGCGGGTGAAACCTGGTTCAGAATACCGGGCATCACTCCCAATGGCGTTTTTGGTTTATTTTAAACGCTTTAACTTTTTGATAATGGCCCTATGATTGATGATTTAATAGAAATACACGATAAATTCTCGGTTGAAATTAAGCTTGGTTTTAATGCCCGAAAAAAGCAGGAAATAAGCGATTTCTCAGTAAATACCTGGATTTTTATTCCCCATAGCCTCGACATTAACCGTCATACCTACGATAAGTCGGACTTTTATCGTGACCTTAAATCCAACATCCGGTTGATTACTCCCGCATACCTCTTGCGCGATATTGCCGTTCGTAACAAAGCACCCTTTGCATTGGTTGAAAAATCGTTTGAAGCCCTGGCTTCTGAGCCAACACGGACGCGGGCTTCAGATTATGAATACCACATTCGCATGTTCGTTTCCATTGCGAAAAGTGCTTTGCGCGATGAAATCAATCATATTATTGCCAATGCTACCAACGATGACATCGGTTACCTGACAGATATTTATATAGAAAATGTGACCTCGCTTGCTGAAAACTACCGGCAATTGCGCCGCATCATTAATGTATCCTCCGTCAGTAAAGAGATGATGAATTATTACACTTTTGGTGATGAATTTCTAAGCAACCTTATTGAGCAACATACATTTAAACTATTGGCGGGTCTGCAACAACAGTCGGAATTCACTGAAAACACCAGCGCAAAGCTGATGGAACGAATTACGGCTGAAGTTAATTATAAAAAGTCTAAAGGCTATCCGGTGGTTGATAAGGATAGTCCTGATCGCAACCGCGATCTGGTTTTCCGGTTAAGCCTGCTGAAAAAATATGTTGAAAGTGAGCTCTTTCTTACCACCAGCAAACGACGTGACGGAATCTGGCTTGAACAGGTTTACCTGAGCATTGCAGCCGGCTTGTCAATGATTTTCGCCACAGCCATAGCTTTCTCTTTTCAGCAGAAGTTCGGAAACTTTACCATGCCTTTTTTTGTAGCCCTGGTGGTGAGTTATATGCTTAAAGACAGAATAAAAGAGCTTACACGCTATTATTTCGCACACCGTCTGGGTCGTCGGTTTTTTGATCATCGCACCGATATCACCCTGAGCGATCACAATATAGGATGGAGTAAAGAGAGCATGGATTTTATTACGCAAGACCAGGCACCTCCCGAAGTGAATGCCATACGCAACCGTTCGGACATTCTGGAGGCGGACAACCGGAACAATCGCGAGAAAATTATATTGTATCGCCGGCTGGTACGCCTCAACCGTAAGAGTCTGGACGAATGCAGTCAATATCCAACCAATGGCATGAACGATATCATCCGGTTTAATGTGTCGAATTTCATTCAGAAAATGGACAACCCTGTGGTACCGCTTTTTATTCCCGGGGAAGATGGCAATCTGGTAATCGTTAAAGGAGAAAAAATCTATTATATAAACCTGATCCTTCAGTTTAAGAATGAGGAACAATCGGAATATAAGCGTTACCGCATCGTACTGAACCGCAAAGGTATAAGTGAGATTGAGGCGTTCACTATGTGATATAGGGTTTTCAAATTAACCTAAACCTGTGCTGTCAACATGTTTTAGGCTGCAAGGATTATGGATAGCTTTTTTGAAGTGCCGGCTTTATCAGAATAATTGATTTTTTTGGCAGATTTTACCAGGTCTGCCATAAACACATAAGCATCAAAAACCTTACCTGGAGGGCAAGCTTGATTCTTTTGAAAATCAATTTCATCAATTCTTACAATCAGCGTATGTAAATTATCTTCAATTCTGTCAATTCTTTCATTACTCTATGCACTCTTGAGCTATTTACAAAAGTTCACGAATAAACCACAATTCAAACGCCGGATCAAGGAATGAGGCCGATTTTCCGGTCACTTCTATAAATTCCTTGTCAACAAGTGCTTTCTTCATTTTACTCACATTGGCCGACGTGCCTAATTTGTATTTCTGTATGATCTCTTTATTGCTAAATCCATCCGTAACCCCTGATGCCAGTGCTTTCATAAAATTAAGCTGGGTTTCGCTCAGCCTTTCGGTTTCGCGCTGATAGAGCATATTATTCTAATCTAAAAGATCGTTGAGTGCAGAGGCTAATATATTTTCATCAACAGATTCACTTGTGCGCTGCCAAACAAGATGTGACAACTGCTGCACATAATAAGAATGACATTTCACTGTGGATGCAATCTTTTGCGCCAACTCATCGCTAATGGTTTTGCCTGTTTTTTCAAATTGTTGCGTAATAAACAGTATCCAGTCAGATAACGATATTTTTGCCAGATGAATATTTTCACCGAATTTATAGAAGTTTCTGTTTCACGGTCGGTGAAACTTTTACCCACTGCTTTTCAGCCAAACACAAAAGGACTATAACTAACCGCAAGGTTACTAACCACTTGGTTAGCAACCATTCGGAAATTAAACTATGGCTTCTGTTATACCAGGCTATAATGGCTAATCTTCGTCCGGCATTACAAACTCTCTGAAATTCTCGCGGTTTATGCCTTTATTGATTGAATCATAAGCTTCGGTGAAAGTTTTCGGGAATGAACTGCTTCGTTTAGGATTCCATTTGAACTCGTAGCCTCTAACTTTACCATCTCTTGTTTCAACATAGTCTATTTCTTGCTGCTGTTTGGTGCGCCAGAAGTATTGTAAGGTTGCGGATCTCTGATAAAAAATTTGCTTCCTTCTTTCGCTTATCAGAAAATTTTCCCATAAAGCGCCCGTATCCTGACGGGATTGTAGAGGAAGAAATTGACCTACAACAGCATTGCGCACCCCGTTGTCGTAGAAATAAATTTTCCGGTTTGTCTTTATCTCATTTCTAAGGTTCCTGCTGAATGCCGGAAGGCGGAACAATATAAATGCTTTTTCAAGCACATCAATGTAATTGCTTACTGTTTTGGCATCCAGGCCAACCATTTGAGAAAGTTCAGCATAGGAAACTTCGCTGCCGATTTGCCACGCCAACGCCTGCACTAATTTTTGTATCATGTCCGGCTTTTGAATGTTGCCGTATATCAGAATATCTTTGTAGAGGTAACTGTCGGTCAGTTCCTGAAGAATCGCTTGCTGATCACTTAAGTTCATCAGTACTTCCGGGTATAGACCAAATATCAGACGGTTTTCGAGGTCTTGCTCTGCTTTCAAATACCCTGTATATTCCTGCCATTCCTGCCAGTTAACCGGCCACAACGAGAAAGTCCATTTTCTTCCGGTAAGAGGTTCCTGGGTTCGGTTCATCAATTCAAAGGATGATGATCCGCTTAAAATCAATTGCACTTCCTTGAAATTATCAACAATAAGCTTAGAGGTTAACCCGATGTTTGGGATTCGTTGTGCTTCGTCAATAAAAAGAATTTTATTTTTTCCGATGATTTGCCGGAGTTGTTCCGTATTTGGCCGGCCAAATAACTGTTCAGTTACCGGATCATCACCATTTACAATAAGCGTTTCTCTCTTATAAGGCTCAATTAATTTCAAAATAAGGGTCGTTTTACCCGACTGCCTGGGACCTGTTACAATTATGGCCTTTTTTGAAAAGAATCTTTTTGCTATTTCCGGTTCTATAATCCTGTTAATCATAAAAATTATTCTATTTGGTTTTGCAAATATAGTACATATTCCCGTAAAAGCATAACTTTTCGGGAATAAATTCCTACGAAGTCATAACTATACGGGAATCAATTCCTGAAAAAGCATAACTTCACGGGAAAATAATCTTGTTTGTCTTTTGCGAGATAATATAAAATGCATGTTAAGTGATTTTGGGAGGTTTCGTCTTTCTGGACGACACCGTAATATTAAAGGGTTATGAGTTTTTCAGCAGGCCCTATGTAAAATATATCTGCAATTGATTCAGCCGATCAATCAATTGGCTTTTCTATGCCGTTAATTCATTTGCGATCAGTTCAGCTTGCTTCAATACTGTTTCTGTCGCCAATTTTTGCATGTCAGGTGGATAACCATACTTCCTTAAAAGTCTTTTTACGGCAACTTTCAGTTTAGCTTTTACGCTTTCTTTAATGGTCCAGTCAATAGATGCATTTTGTCTTATTGTTTCTGTCAGCACTACAGCAAGTTCTCTCAATTTGTCTTGTTGCATAAGTTCACTTGCACTGTCGTTATTCGAAACTGCTGTGTAAAAAGCATATTCAAAGTCTGTTAAACCCATGTGCTTTGCTTCATTGTCCATCTCAACAATGTCTTTGCTCAGATTTATGAGTTCTTCAATTACTTCAGCAGCAGTCAGAATTTTATTGTGATATTTCTTGATAGAATTTTCAAGCATTTCCAGGAACGACCTACTCTTTACAAGATTCTTTTTAGCTCTTGATTTTATCTCATCATTTAAAAGTTTTTTCAAAACTTCCAATGCAACGTTTTTATGTTCCATTCCTTTCAGTTCCATTAAAAATTCTTCTGAAAGAATTGAAATATCAGGTTTCTTTATTCCTGCTGCATCAAAAATGTCAATTACTTGTTCGGAAACCAAAGCCTTGTCTATGACCTGGCGAATAGTCGTTTCAATTTCTTCGTCTGTTTTACCTGAACCTGGGGAGTAGAATCCCGGGAAGTTACAACCTGAAAGGATTTGAACCTGCTTTTTTTTGCCGGATATCAAAATACCCTTGAACAATGAAATATTATTTCTTGTTCCCGCCCGAAAACAATCAGTATTCCACAAGATTCTTCGCTGAGTATTCATAATCTTCTAAAATGGGCATTGTAAACCCTGTCTTGCTGCCATAATATTTAAAATAGAAACGTTTATCCTTATCACTGAAAATAATTTTTCTCCTGAAATTTTCGATAGATTCGAGCCCAAATTCTTTTCTTTTAGTGTCAATTTTCTGCATGCTCTCATCAGAAAGTTTATAGAAACCGGACTTGTGCTGATACTTGTTTAGGTCTTCCCCCATACTATAAGTTCCCTCCGGATCAAATAAGACTAGGACATGTCCATATTCCCGCCAAAGTAGCCGGGACAAGTTTTGCCTATATGGTTCAAAAAGGTTAAACACATAGACACAGTAGATCACATAGAAAGTCACATAGAAAAAACTATTGTGTTCTATGTGCCTATGTGGTTCAAAAAAGCTATTGTGCCCTATGTGCCTATGTGGTTCAAAAAGGTTAAACACATAGACACAGTAGATCACATAGAAAGTCACATAGAAAAAGCTATTGTGTTCTATGTGCCTATGTGGTTCAAAAAAGCTATTGTGTTCTATGTGCCTATATGGTTCAAAAAGGTTAAACACATAGACACAGTAGATCACATAGAAAGTCACATAGAAAAAACTATTGTGTTCTATGTGCCTATGTGGTTCAAAAAAGCTATTGTGCCCTATGTGCCTATGTGGTTCAAAAAGGTTAAACACATAGACACAGTAGATCACATAGAAAGTCACATAGAAAAAGCTATTGT
>JAVEQP010000130.1:0-6084 GCA_034007585.1 Lentimicrobium sp.
CAGGGCTAAAAAAATACCATACACTCCTGGAAAAAATCTTGTTAATCTTGTTAATCCTGTCAAAAAGGCTTGGTTAAAAATCCAGGCTGAGTGAGATGTAAAAGACAGGTTTTTTTATCACCAGGTCCTCTATGCCCCAGGCGTAATCGGCACGGATAAAATAGCCGAGCAGGCGGGAGCGGACACCAAATCCCATGCCTCCGACCAGTGGTTCGCGCTGTTCCTTTACCGTGATAAGCAGTGGTCCCTGCCGAATGATTCGGGTAAACAGGGCATTCTCTTCAGAATAGGGAGAAGGGCCGGTCCAGGCTGTACCCACATCACCAAAGGCAATAAGCTGAAAATTATTTAGAAAATCGGATTTCAGTGGCCGTTTTGCAATGAAATTAAATACCGGGAACCGTAATTCGGAATTGATGACAGCAAAACTGTTTCCATTGCGCACATTTTGGTAGAAGCCGCGCATGTTGGTAGCAAGGGTTTGATAAGCGTAGTTCTGACTATAATCTATGGGAGCCTCGTTGGTAAACTTCGGCGCAAGCCAGGTATCCACGCCCCCAAGGTAATAGATCAACCGGCTTTTACCAACTGAAGTGCTGGCGGCGAAACGGTTAGCCCAGATAAAGTTGCGCACTATGGGTAAGTAATGCCTGATGTCAAGACCCAGCACAATCATGTTAGATGCATCATTGTCTTCATCGGGCAGGCGATAGTAATATTCTCCGAATAACTTATAGCGCATGCCATCCAAAATATTTAATCCCAGCGACCTCGTTGCATCGTAGGTCAGTTCTGCCTTTCCGGATAACCAGTACCGGTTTACATCGGGCTGACGCAAATTGAATTGATCGGTGGACATAAACACTGCCCTGTCCTTGCGCGCTGTAAGGGTACCCTTGAGGCTGAGCAGGGGATTAAAAGGATATTTCAATATGTAGTGCAGCTCGTGGATTCGATATCTTACAATGGAATATAGGCTGATTTGCTCAATGGATTGACGGTGGAAATAAATTTCACGGTCTAATCGGTGTTTCAGGTTGGCGATGCTGAAAATATATTCATTGTTCACCAGATTAAAATCAAGGCGTACCCCGGCAATCATGCGATAATCTTCCAACAGATCAGATAAACCCACCTTGAGGAACGCATTTAGCCCGGGCGTAAGAAAAATCGGCCCTCTGCCTCCTGAAAAAGGCTGGTAAGAAGAACTCAGGAAGTTAAAATCCAACTGACTTACCAGCTCATTGATTTTATATTCAACGTTATAATTTCGCTGTTTGGGAATGATAAAACCGTCTTCAAAATCCGATTTGGGTGTTTCAGTAGCAGTTCTTATGCGGTATTCGTTCAGGTCTATCAGGCTGTCGGCGGAATCGGGAGACTCATTCTGATACACATTTCTGAATCGTTTTCGGGGGCGTTGTGGCGGAGCCTCCTTTTCTTCACGCTCCGCCTGTTTCGAGATACTTTCGCTCAATAAGCGCTGTTGCATATAAGGTGTGGGTGCTGCATCTATGTCAGTAAGTTGAGTGGGTGGTGTTTTTTCGCCTGTGTTCACCTGATAAGTCAATCCTTTGTGGATGATTTCAGCCTGGCGCCCGCTTTTCGGTGATACGGCATGTGAGGTTATGTTGCGCGGATAATCGGTCAGCATCTTGTCGCGGGTAAAAAAGCGGTAGTGAGCCGAGGTGTCCACATGCGTAATTACACTGTCAAAACCCGCTACATACCGGTTGAAAATACCATTTTCATCACTCAGAAAGCTGATTTGCCCTTTGGCGTACTCCCGCGGATCGGTTTCATCGGCGAGGGGCGTATTGGTGATGCGGCGTAGAATATCTTTCTTGCCGGCATAATCATATAAAAAGAGATCATGCGTTTTGGGCAGTCCCGGCTTTTCCAGCTTCGGGTTTTCCACCAATGTATCGCTGATGCGATTAGAGCTGAAAACGATTTGTTTAGAGTTATTGATAAAAACAGGTGACAAATCATCATAGATGTCATTGGTAATTTGTTGCGCGGCAGCAGAAGCCACATTAAACACGTAAATGTCCGATTGTCCCTTGCGTATGGCCGACATCACGAGGTCGCGCCCATCGTGGGAATAGGAGAAATCAACAATTTTTTGAAAGCCGTAGATGAACTGCCAGGTTTTCTTGCGGGTGCTGAGGTCGATCTGATAAAAGCGAATTTCTCCCTTCAACTCAGTAATCAGGCCCATAGTTTCCCGGGAAGGGTGAAAGGCGATACGCGGGTAGGAAAGATCGTTTTTTTCATCCAGACGGTGACCCTGCCTGAAGATGACCTTCGACTTATTGAGTTGATTGTTGTAAAGCCATACTTTTATCTGCCCCGAATTATTGGTGACCCATGCGGTATATTTACCGGAAGGATCCAGGTTAACCTGATCAAAGATAACCGTTTTTTTAGGTTTTTTTACCAGCGGTGTAAACTTTGGCTGTTCACGGCCTTCATCACTGTTCACATATTGTTGCTGATTGGCCGCGTACCATTCCTTTATCAGATTTCTAAAGGAGATGTTGAGCACATACAAAAAGCCCGTTTCCACATTGCGACTCACCCGGGTAAGGTACATGATGTTGGGAATGGCCTGCTTGCCGTATTTGTCGGCAATGTATTTCCAGACGCTGTGGCCGGCATACACGGCATCTTCACCCGTAAGGTGATTGAATTTGCGGTAACGACCACTCAAAATGCCATCCCTCACCGCGTTGTCAATGGTGGTATTCCACTCTTCACTGATGTAGGAAACCAGTCCGTCAATATACCAGGGAGGCGCACTCATCAAAGTAGCATTGGTAATTTGCCGGCCCACAGAACCACCATAAATGGACTGATCTATCAGGGCGCGGGCAAGTCCGGCCCGTATCTGTTTTTCAAAGTTGGGATAACTGCCATCGAAATATATAAATACCTTATTTTCAATGATGTGGGTGATGCCTCCGATGTTGTATTGCTGATCACTGCTCAGCCCAATGTTGCTTTGTTTTAGGTCGGTGAGGGAGTTGAAGATAATAAATTCAATTTTGTCGCTTACCCGCGATTCAAGCAACAGTTCCATTTCAGGGAGCACTTTACGGGCATAGCGGGCAGTATAAATGGCTAATTCTTTGCCATTCAGGTAAAAGTAAGTATCGAAGTCGTTGAAGCGATAGTAAGTCCACAAAAAGTCGCCATACTGTACCCGGCTTTTCCCAAAAGTCATCTGGGATCCGTTGTAAAACTGGGCTTTCGAGTTGGAAACTCCCACGCACGAAACCAGCATCACCACAAAAAAAGTGGCACGCACAAACAACCGGTTTCCAAACAGAGACTTCAACATCATACCAAAATGGGATGTAAAAATAACATAAAAAATCGGGAGTTGATGTATCGGCTATTTCGTGAACTTCATTTACGCCAAATTTCGCCAAAATATTAACCTCGAATTACGTAAATTACTACTAAAATTTTATCACTAATTACCCCGAAAATACGGGGTAAACGCGAATTAACACGAATTATTTTTTATTGGTAATTTTGCTGACTTCTACTGCTCACAGATTACTGTTCTCTGATCTCTGATCTCAACGACTCAACAAATCAACGAATCAACAAATCAACACATCCGCACATCAACACCTCAACACATCAACACCTCAACAAATCAACCTATATTTGCATATTCTCAATTTCCAAAATACCAACCATGATTACCATAAAATCGTTTGTCTTTAATTCCTTTCAGGTAAATTCGTTTGTGTTGAGCGACGGCACAGGGGAGTGTATAATTATTGATCCGGGCTGCAATGATGCCCGGGAGAAGAATGAACTGTCCTCCTATATTGACGAAAACCAGCTAAAACCGGTTGCACTGGTGAATACGCACTTTCATGTGGATCATGTGCTGGGCAACCATTTTGTGTTCGAACGGTATAATCTGGAACCTACCGGACACAAGGCCGGCAAAATGTTCTGGGAAACTGCCCGCGAATTTGGCTCGGTGTTTAACCTTGAGTTGGATGAGATTAAGCGACCGGTTCATTTTGTGGAAGACGGCGATGAAATCACTTTTGGCCAATCCACACTTGAAGTACGCTATACGCCCGGCCATGCCGATGGCAGCGTCTGCCTGGTAAATCATCCCCAAAAGTTCGTGATTGCCGGCGATGTGCTCTTTCAGACAAGCATTGGCCGCACCGATCTGCCTACGGGAGATTTTGACACACTGATGGAAAGTATACGCGAAAAACTGTTTACCCTTGAGGATGATTATACCGTTTATCCCGGCCATGGCCCAAAAACAAGCATTGGCTTTGAGCGGCAACACAATCCTTTTATTGAATAATCAATAACATCAACAGTTCGTTTAATTTTCTCACGCAAAGACCAGCCTACGGCGGGCGCGCGCAAAGACGCAACGAATTGATTTTTTAATGCGTAATTGATACTAAAATCTGAATAAACTATTCATTCAAGAATGAGAATCTTCATTTCATTTTGTTCTGTCATCATCAACAACTCTTATCATGGGCTGTTTATCAGGACAGGCTTGTGTGTTTTTTTACGCAAAAATTTGGGAGATCCAGGTCGTTTGACCACCTCCTCCTTAATTCGGAAGTATTATTTCTGGCTAGAATGACGACACGAAGAATCTTTTTACATAAAGCACCAACAAATGAATCAAAAATGAATCATGCGCTATGGATTTGCTAAATCGCATTAAACAACAGGCTGCGGCCTTGCTCCCTGAGCTGATTGACATCAGGCGCCACCTGCACCGGCATCCTGAACTTTCAATGCAGGAAGCGCACACTTCCAATTTTATTCAGCTTAGGCTGATAGAAATGGACATTCCATTTGAAATCGGCATGGCCAAACATGGAGTGGTGGGCCTGATTAAAGGCAAAAATTCAGGTTCGCGCTCCATAGCGCTGCGTGCCGATATGGATGCACTACCCATTACTGAGGAAAACGAGACAGGATATCGCTCTGAGAATCCGGGAGTGATGCATGCCTGCGGCCACGATGTGCATATGACCAGTCTGCTGGGGGCTGCAGCGATATTGAATGAACTGAAAGGCGAATTCGAGGGCAGCATCAAACTAATTTTCCAACCTTCGGAGGAACAATTTCCTGGAGGAGCATCCATGATGATTGCTGAAGGGGTGCTCGATAACCCGAGGCCGGAAAAAATGTTCGGACAGCATGTGTTGCCCACCCTTGAGGCCGGCAAGGTAGGCTTTAGACCGGGAAAATATATGGCTTCTGCCGATGAGGTTTACCTTACGGTGAAAGGCCGGGGAGGTCACGGTGCCACCCCTGAGCTGAATGTGGACCCGGTACTGATTGCCGCACACATTCTTGTTGCGCTTCAGCAGATTGTAAGCCGCAATGCACCGCCACAATTGCCGGCTGTACTTTCCTTCGGACGCTTTATGGCCGATGGGCAGACCAACATCATCCCCAATGAAGTTAAACTTGATGGCACCCTGCGCACTTTCGACGAAAAATGGCGTGCCGAAGCCCACGTGAAAATAACCCGTATGGCCCAATCCATTGCCGAAGGTATGGGTGGAAGTTGTGAAGTATTTATTGACAAGGGTTATCCTTTTTTGGTAAATGATGCCGAAGTTACCGAAAAAGCCCGGCTTGCGGCCGTTGAATACCTGGGCGCTGAAAATGTGGTTAATCTCGATTTGCGCATGACAGCCGAAGATTTTGCCTATTATTCACAACAGCTTCCTGTTTGCTTTTATCGTCTGGGCGTTCGCAATGAGGCAAAAGGTATTGTGCACAATTTGCACACGCCGCGATTTGATGTGGATGAAAGCAGCCTCGAAACCGGTGCAGGTTTAATGGCCTGGCTGGCGGTGAAGGCGCTTGAAAACATTAACTAACCACCTCAACCAACACCACCGGATTTTGTTTGTTTTTTAGGGTGATTTCGCCTACTTTGAGACATTTGTGAATGAATCCTCTGAGGCAGATGCATCTTCAGGCAAAGAGCCTGCAGTGATAAAAAGTGTCTGAGGCAGAGCCTCAGACAAACACTAACAAACACTAACAAACACTAACAAACAC
>JAVEQP010000130.1:6184-8144 GCA_034007585.1 Lentimicrobium sp.
ACAAACACTAACAAACACTAACAAACACTAACAAACACATATTAACTTAATGAGGTTTGGCAGAGGCTCTGCCTCTGCTGTTTTATCTTTTCAGGCTTTGCCTGATCACGTGTATTTTGGCCGCATTTCAGGAATATAGCTAAAGACTTTATTACTGCAAGCGCATGCCGGGTTTTTTACCAATTAACAAAACCTCCTTAACTAATCACCTCATACACCACCACGGGTTTTTGCTTGTTTTTCAGGGTGATTTCGCCTACTTTGACACATTTGAAGGAATCCTTTATTTGTTCATAAGCAGTATCACAAATGATAATCTGCCCTGGTTTGGCTGCCGATTGCAGGCGCTGAGAAGTGTTGACCACGTCACCGATCACGGTGTAATCGAGGCGGCGAAGGCTGGCGGAGCCGATATTGCCCGAAACCACCTCACCACAGTTGATGCCAATGGAGACATTGGGTTTATAGGTAACATTTTCGGTAGTGGCCGGAAGCTTCGCAATCTCGGAATGTACCGCAAGGCAGGCGTCAATGGCACGGTCGAGGTGGTAGTCGCCGCGAAAGACGGCCATAATGGCATCGCCGATAAATTTGTCAACATAACCTTCGTGGTGGATGATTTCCTTTACCATCACATCAAAATAGCTGTTCAGCAGCTTCACCACGTTGTCGGGTGTTTCATTTTCGCTGATGGAGGTGAAGCCGCAGATATCAATAAAAGCAATGCTTGCTTCAAGCGTTTCGCTCACCATCAGCGAAGTTTCATACTCCCGGCTGTCCATAAAATGTAACACGGTTTCGTCCACGTACATTTTCAGGATATTGTTTTCCTTCACTGCCTTAAGCGTTTGTCGAAGCTGGTTTACGTGGGCGAGGGTTTTTTCGATGGTGAGTTCCAGATCCAGGAAGTTAACCGGCTTGGTCACAAAATCGAAAGCACCGCGGTTCATGGCCGTGCGTATGTTCTCCATATCGCCGTAAGCCGAAACAATCACCGACTTAAGCAGGGCATGTTGATCGTTTAGCCTGGATAACAGGGTAAGGCCATCCATTTCGGGCATGTTGATGTCGCTGAGTACCACTTCCACATCGGGATGTTGCGCCAACTGTTCCAGGGCATGACGACCATTGTTGGCAAACACAAAATCGTATTCACCTTCTCTTATTTTTTTGCGGAACTTTTGCCTGATCAGTATCTCCAAATCCGGCTCATCGTCCACTACCAATATCTTTGCCATCAGAATAAGGTTTTTATTTTTTCTTTAAGTGCCGCAAAATCAACAGGTTTTGAGATGAAGCCATCAGCCCCGAGATCCATGGCTGTTTTGTAATTTTCAGCATCTCCGTAGGCCGAAATCATCATGACCAGGGGTGGTGGATTGTGATGTTTGGCTTTAATACGGCGGAGCAACTCCAGCCCGCTCATGCCGGGCATATTGATATCGGACAGAATAAGCACCGCTTCGTGCAGGTATTTTTCGATGTATTGCAGCGCCTCCTCTCCCGAAAAGGCAAACTCGAAACTTACCTCACCCCCTCTAATCTCTTTACGAAACCGTTGCTCAAACAGCGGCTGTATGTCCTTTTCGTCGTCAACGACTAATATTTTTATCATAGTTCAATACTTTGATTTGTTGATTTGTTGATTTGTTGATTCGTTGAGTTGTTGAGTATTAGAGGTGTACTCTCTTTGTCTCCCAGTCCCCTTGTCTCCCCGTCCCATTAACGCCTCATCCGCCTTCGGCACCTTCTCCTAAAGGAGAAGGCTCTTCTAACTTACATTCGTTTGTTCAACTATCATTTTTCTTGTTTTCCCAGCTCCTATTATTCATCTCCCCATCAATCAGTCTCTTTGTCTCTCCATCTCTCCAACACTCCATCACGCCATTTCTATCCTCGTCCCCAGGCCCCCCCAGTCTCCTTGTCCCCTTGTCTCCTCGTCCCCTTGTCCCCCCGTCTC